>DAZI01000041.1 GCA_002507245.1 Candidatus Bathyarchaeota archaeon UBA233 | reverse complement strand
GTAGAGATAGAAGAATTCAGAAAGCAAAGAAAACGTCTGAAGGAATTATTAGGAGACAACTTATGAAAAAAAGAGTTGCAGTGATAGGCTTAGACGGCATGGCATGGCATATTCTGAATAAACTTTTCAAATGGAACATAATGCCCAATCTTAAAAAAATAACACAAAAATCACTTAAAGGAACATTAGAGTCAACAATCCCCCCAGAATCAGGCCCAGCCTGGACAAGCTTAGCCACAGGTGTAAACCCTGGAAAACATGGAGTCTTTGGATTCACAATACCAACGAAAGACTATAACGGTATAAAGATTCTAAGTTCCCGTGATGTTAAATACTTAAGAATTCATGAAATGGTCGCAGTACAAAATTTGAAAAGCATATGCGTAAATCAAATTCTAACTTATCCAATAAAGAAATTTCCAGGATCTTATGTAATAACTGACTGGTTATCCCCCGAAATAAGATATTCACCAGAAATAAAGGAATATGCAGAGAATTATCATGGTCCAACATTGACTAAACCGTCTCCCTTGCTTAAGAAGAATTGGGATGCTGAATATGCTGACGTGTCAAGTCGTGTGGACACAATAAATGCACTTCTGCAGGAAATAGATTGGGATTTGTTCTGGGCAGTTTACAGTGAACCGGATCATCTATTCCATCGATACTACGATTTAGTAATGAAAAAAGATAGAAAAGTGATGCGTTTGTTCAATAAGATTGATGAAACTTTTAAGATAGTTGAGGATATAGCTGACTTACTCATCGTACTTTCAGACCATGGTTTTAGAAAGTTTAACTACGGGGTTTATGTTAACACTCTTTTTGAAAAAATGGGTTTAGTAAAGAAAGCATCCCAACAAACTATTAAGGATATCGCTTGTCAAAGACAAGTTGACAATCCAAGAATACAATTTCGTTTACCTGAAAGCCTTTACACTTATCTTTCTAAAGTGCCTTCATCTATTGAATTTGTATTGCTAAAAATCTATAAACAACTCCTAAAAGTGGACATCAGAGCAAAAATGACAACTCACATTAATCCAAAGTTATCAAAAGCATTTGCACATGGATTTGGAGTTTACATAAGAGAAAAAGAGCTAACTGATTACATAGTTTCAATGTTAAAAAGAAGTCAATTCATTGGAGGAGTTTGGAAAAAAGAAGAGATATACCATGGAAAACAGTTAGAGGCTATGCCTGACTTGGTTATAGTTCCGAACTTTAATGGAGGCTATGCACTTCGTGGTGATGCAATAGCACCCAAGCCAGCAATGAGAAGAGAATTTTCAGCACATCATCCAGAAGGGATTATAATAATCTACAGAGAAAACGTGCGACCATCTTGGATGCAAGGGATAAGAGTGTACGACATTGTTCCAACCATTTTGGATTTCTTAGGGTTGGATATACCAGAAGACATTGATGGAACTGTGATCGATTTACCAAAAGATTGAGCGCAATGCATACACAATTAAGGCTGGATTGAACCTTGCTTTCATACTTAGAGTAGTTCTCTTTGTGACTGTGGTGTTAATGTTTTTTGGCGATGAATATTTTAGGTGAGAATATTAGAATTTTCAAATTGCATAAGAACCTTACAGATTTTCGTCTAATTCTCCATATTATTTTTCTGAGTATAGAATTATTCGGCGTTGTTAGAACAACTATTTTCGCAATACGGGCAATTTCTTTTATAACAGCTTCTGGATTTTTCAAATGCTCTAAAACTTCACTAAAAATTACTACATCGAAACAATTATCACAAAAAGGCATAAAGGATGCATCTGCAACTATTTTGAATTTAGTAATAGACTTTTGGATTTCTAATTTGTCTATGTCAAGTATCACTTTACGAAACGCTCCATCTAATCTGTCTATTATTAACCCATCTCTTCCACCAACATCCAAAATTGTTTTGTTTTTTACCAAATTATTGCTTTTTAGAAAATCTATAACTCTTTTATGTTTATACGTTAGCGGTCTGGTACTCATCATTATTCATCCAGTTTTCATCCAATTGTAACCTAAGATTTTCCTGTAAACCTTATTTTTATTATTTTTATCATTTTTATTACGAGTTTAGAAATAAGACTGATTTCTGAAAGGTTACTGGGGTAATTAATTAACTAACTATTGTTTTTATAGCAATCATTTTTTGAAAAATACTCTGTGCACACTATTCGGGCAGAACGTAAACGAAAGTCGGTATCTCTCTGTGTATAATTAAAACTAGATATATTCAGTTTTCTGATGTCTACGTCTTTTTAGAGATGGAAAAATTTTAATCTATATATCCAAGTGCTCTTAAACGGGCTTTTATCTTCTCCTCGTCCTCTTTAGTGAAAGGCTCTTTTTCTTCCTCCTCTTCTTCAATCAGCTCTCTCAAAACGTATGTAACATAGCTTGAAACTGTGGGAAAACCTGTGCCTTTAATTCTTTCTTTTATCTTTTCAAAGAGAGATGTAGGAATTGATATTTTGGTAAACTTCTTTTCTTCTGAAGTTTCCATGTTCCCCATGAGGGTACTCACCTAGCAATGTTAATTAGCGAAACTGCATAAAAGTCTATCGAAGAGCAGGTTTCATTTTGCCAACATTCTAAAATTTATCATGTGTTCGTCTGGGAATAGATCATTTTGGAAAGTTATGTATAGGATAAATATCATAATAACAGCGTTTAATGGAAACGGACTCGTGTTCAAACGGTGTTTTTAGATAGCTTAACGGGGGCTATCCCTTCCATTTGATTTATGGGATATATCCTAACGCCTTTAATCTTCTTTTCATATCTTTAGATTCTAAGTCAGGAAGGTGTTTTCTAATTAAATAAATTATATATTCTGTTGTACTGCGGTATCCGCTTCCTTCTAAACTTTTTGTGAGTCTTTCGTACAAGGGTTTAGGAATTGGAATGTTAACATATTCAACCATTGTAGTTTCCCTTGCTAAAGAATGTGACTTCAGATATTTATATTTCACTGATGTTTAATTGATATGTCACTTTCACAACGTTTATATATCATTTCTTCGTTTAACTTGTTTCAGCAAAAATAGGGCGAATAGCCATGGAAAATTACCTTCAAGAACTAGAAAAGAAAAGCATAGCAATTATTCGTGAAGCTAAAGCTCAATTTAAAAATCTAGCGGTCTTATGGAGCACCGGAAAAGATTCCACAGCTGCTCTTTGGCTTTGCAAAAAAGCATTCTTCGGCAAAATTCCTTTTCCTGTGATTCATATAGATACAAGCTATAAGTTCCCAGAAATCTATGCATTCAGAGATAAAATCGCAAAAGAATGGGGATTTAACCTAATCATAGCCAAAAATGAAAAAGCCCTAAAAGAAGGATTGTCCCCGGAAAAGGGAAGACTCAAATGCTGCACAGAACTAAAAACAGAAGCATTGAAAAACTTGATAAAAGAAAGAAAGTTTGACGCTTTAATTTTGGCAATACGAAGAGACGAACATGGAATTAGAGCTAAAGAAAGATACTATTCTCCAAGAGACGAAAACTTCCATTGGAATTACAAGGACCAACCAGCAGAGTTATGGGATTTATATGTAAAACCTTCAGAAGATTACTCTCACATGAGGGTTCATCCCATTTTACATTGGACAGAACTTGATGTTTGGCGATATGTGAAAGAAGAAGGATTACCAATAAACCCGTTATACTTCGCCAAAGATGGCAAAAGATATAGAAGTCTTGGATGTATGCCCTGCACAGTGCCTATTCCCTCAACAGCAAGCACTATAGATGAAATCATTAAGGAGATCGAAACATCAAAGATCCCTGAAAGAGCTGGAAGAGCTCAAGACAAAGAAAAAGCGTACATGATGCAGAAACTGCGAAGCTTAGGCTACATGTAAAGGTAAAATACTATGATAATACTGGCTTTGGACGCCTTAGACCTTGACCAAGTGAAAAAGTTTAACTGCAAAAACTTAATGCAGAAAGAGTACGGCCAAACAGACCTTTCAAACTTCAATCAGGAAAGAACCATAGTCCTATGGGCTTCTTTTCTAACCGGTAAAAACATGGAAAAGGAAATTCCGTTGAAAACTCAATGGGAATTTCAAGTACCAATTGAACAAACATTTCTAAAATTCTTTAAAACCCATGAAGTAATAGATTTACCAGCATTCTCATACAAGCAAAAGAATCATGCAGAGGAAAGAAAGCTGCTTAAAGCATATTTTGAAGATAAAGCAACGGTAGAGGAATACGATGAAGTTATTTGGAAGAACCATAGAGAAAACAAGAAGGAGTTTTTAAACGCTGTCGGAAAATTTGACGTTGTTATAGGATATTTTAACCTTGCAGACGCCATTGGGCATTTAAGTTTTGGAATTACCGAAAAAATGGCTGAAGTATACCGTGAGCTTGACGAAGTGGCAGGGAAAGTCAAAGATTTAGACAGTTTTGTTCTTGTGATATCAGATCATGGAATGAAAGCTGTTGGGAGATATGGGGATCATAGTCGAAACGGGTTTTACTCTCTTAATAAGGAATTAGTACTCGATTTTCCAAAAATAACCAGTTTTTACGATTTAATTAGGAAGGTTATAGAAAATGAGTATGCCTAGGGTTAATTTAGTGGTTGTGGGTCACAAGGATCATGGAAAATCTACATTGATTGGTAGGCTACTTTATGATTCTGAAGCAATTCCTGAGCAAAAACTAGAAGAGATCCGGACTGAGCTAAAGCAGACTGGGAAAACAAAGTTCGAGTTTGCTTTCTTGCTTGATAGTTTAGAAGAAGAAAGAAAGGGCGGATTAACAATCGACATAATGCAGACACCCTTCAAATCCAAGAAATATCTTTATACAATCATAGATTGCCCCGGCCATAAAGAATTCATCAAAAAAATGCTCACTGGAGCATCTCAAGCCGACGCCGCGGTACTTGTAGTATCTGCAAAAGAAGGAATACAAAATCAAACTCGGCAACACACTTTCTTAATTAAGACTTTAGGAATCGAACAGCTTGTAGTTGCAATCAATAAGATGGATGAAGTTGCTTATAAAGAGGATAAATACCAAGAAACGTGCAAGGAACTAGAACAAGTTCTTCGAAGCTTAGGGTACCATGATGTGCCAATGATACCAGTTTCAGCAATGAAAGGCGATAACGTCTTCAAAAAATCGGAAAAAATGCAATGGTACAAAGGACTGACACTGATTGATACTTTAGATAAGAACATAATTCCCCACACTCTTCCAATAAACAAGCCATTAAGAGGAGTTGTCCAAGACGTATACCAGTCTGAAGATAACCAAGAAATCGTCGTTTGTAAAATTGAAACGGGAACCCTCGAAGTTGGAAAAGAAGTTGTCTTTAACCCGTCTGGAAAAAAAGGCTTCTTGAAAAAACTTCTGGCATTCGGTTCTTCAAAAGAAAAAGCTGAGCCAGGAGATTCGGTTGGTCTAATTGTAGATGAAATTACCGCTGTAGAAAGAGGCGAAGTGTTAAGTTATCCTGAAAACCAGCCGGGAAAAGTTAAGAAATTTGTTGCTGAAGTAATTCTGTTTTCAGGCATCAAAATAGAGAATGGTGACGAACTAATAATTCGTTATGGGACCGCTGAAAAAAAGTGTAAAGTTGAAAAAATAATTAGTGAAATTGATCCAGTTAATCTTACTGTCCGTCTGAAGAATCCAGAAGTTTTGAAGGAGGAAGGTGTGGGAGAGATCGAGTTCTTAGCGCTTGAACCTATATGTGTAGAAAAGTACTCAGATTTTCCTGAATTAGGAAGGTTTGTTATCAAAGGGAAGAGAGGAACAGCAGCTGCCGGGATCGTTCTCGAGGTTCGTAATTGAAACTGGAGTCACTGACATGGAGAAACGATCTAGAAGTCTAATGAAAACTCTTTCGTGGCGGATAATTGCAACTACTACCACAACGACGCTAGTATTTATAATCACTAGAGACCTTGCTGTAAGCTTAAGTGTTGGTTTCCTAGAAACGATAGTGAAAACTATTATCTACTATTTACATGAACGAATGTGGAACAGGTTAAATTTTGGTAGGGATATCCCCACATCCAAACTTTCATCAAATAGCAAGGATCAAAAAGACTATTTCTAAATTACGACGATTATTTCGCCAAATTGTTCTCTAATTTTTTCACTCTTTTCTTGATTTTCTCTACTTCGTCCCTAATGTCCTTCTTTAGAATTTCCTTCTTCCTTTTCTCATTGGACTCCAAAATTAGTCGTAGAAAATCGGATTCATATTTCTCTAATAGTAGTTTACAATTTGGAATTAGGCAATGCCCCCCAATAACATCGGGAAACATCACTGGCCTGTCGAACCTTACACGGTGCGTATCCTCCAGAAAATCTACAACTTGGTCAAAATCTGCGCTGAAATATTTTGAGATGCGATGCATTTCCTGGAAACAAGCAATCATCCAAGCCCTGTAGGTAGTCTCGAAGAGTTTTGCTAATTCCGTTTCGATGCAACTCTTTAGAACCTCTGTTTTAAACCCCGCAGCTTCAAAATGTTTTGAAGCCAATTTGCCTGATTTCTCATCTGTGCCGCCTATATATTTTTTCCAGCGTTTCAATTCCCACATCATATGCTCAAAATTTTTGTGTACACCGCGAACGGGAGAGTGGACAACAAGACTATCGCATTGTTTGTGAATTTCTTGTGTTGTTCCAGGTGGAACCGTACTATTAATAATTAGAAGTTTGGGTTTGAATTTTTTTACATAGTTCACCACAGCGTTTATAAACTCATGCTGGCTGAAGCATGGAATGCAAATATGTATGATATCAACTTCTTGGGGGATCTCGCTTTGTTCAATCTCTTTCACTTTTTTCTCGTCAATATCAAAACCATAAACTTGGAATTTATTACATTTTTTTAATATTTCGTAAAGGGGGCGTCCAACTTCGCCTAACCCGATTACCAAAATTTTTTCTAAATTCAAGTCTTTAAAGCCTCCTAGAGAAACATAAAATAAATCCTTTGAATTATATAAACCTACAATTGTTCCTAGTTAAAGCAGAGAAGGTAGCTACTGTGCAAAAGCCGAAATTTGGAAAAGGCGTGATAATAGGAGAAAATGTTGAATTTGGCAAAGATGTCGTGATATGGAACTATGTTGTTATAGGAGATAACACAAAAATCGGAGATAAAACCAAAATAGGTAGCTTTTGCGACATAGGGAAAAATGTCGATATAGGAAAAAACTGCATGATACAGGCTCACGTTACCATATCAAATGGATGTAAACTCGGTAACAACGTATTCATAGGACCAAATAGTAGCTTGTTAAATGATAAGTTTCCACATAGCAAGTGCTTAACTCCAACAATAATAAAGGATGACGTGGTAATAGGCGGTTGTGTAACCATTCTACCAAATGTTACGATAAATGAAAACTCGGTGATAGCTGCCGGAAGTGTAGTAACAAGAAATGTGCCGCCTAACACTATAGTAAAGGGAGTACCAGCAAAACCAATGATGACGAGGGAAGAGTATGAAATGAGGAGAAAACGCTTCATAAAGGCTAAAAAGCCTAAAAATTTAGTTCCTTAGGTTTCATAGCTTTTCTTCTATTATTTCTTTAATAACATCCGCTGGGTTTTCAAGATTAGCTAAAAGTTTTTTTACATCCCACTTTTTGTTTAAAAGCTTCTCAGCGAGCTTCGTTGTCTGCTCGGCCTCCGTTTTGAAAATTGGAAAACCTTTTTTCGCTAGGTAATCGTTAACAAAATGTCCAAAAGGAGTTTTAATGGTTATTGCAGGTGTTCCTTGCAGGGCTGCTTCACGGGTGATTGTTCCGCCGATTCCCACAAAGAGGTCAGCTTGGGCGACAAGGCTGGCAGAATCTACAAAATGTTTTGGCACAATCAAGCCTTTTCTAGGTCTACGTTCATATCTTGACAGATAAACAACCTTTCCAAGTTTTGTGAGTTTTTTGGCTATTTGTTCTGAAAGATCTTTTATTCCTTTGGCGTATACTGCCTTAGTTTCGAACTGTCTAACCACGATTAAAGGGTTTCCGAAATCGTATTTTATTTGCGGTCTGAAACCTTTTATCCAAGCAACTTCGTCTACACCGTCAAAGAGTATTATTTCTCTCTTTACCCTAAATCCTGTAAGATACTTCTTAGGAATGGCTTTTGAAACCACGATAAAATCCGTTAGTGGCATAGTTAACTTAGTTACAGCTTCTGCATGAGGGGTATCATAGGTAGAAATTACCGGTAT
>DAZI01000043.1 GCA_002507245.1 Candidatus Bathyarchaeota archaeon UBA233 | reverse complement strand
CCAGACCTATCAAGAATAGACCAGTGAAGTACATGCTGCTATCGCTTGTAAAACTCTGCCACCCTTTTCCAGTAAGAGCGAATACGAATCCTATAAATAGTAACAAGGGAAGAAAGGTTTTTGGGTTTGATAAATTCAGACCCATTTTATTCACCCTTCCTATGAACGATGTCCTATCATTAATGAACATGTAGTATCTTGTATATAAAATTTCGCATAAGTACCTTCTCTGAAAATATGATGTATCATTGATAAACGAAATTCTTAAGTTTGTACACGATATACATATGGTAGAATATGCTTGACGGGATTCGTATGAAAAATGAAAGGGAATTGGAAATAAGGACAATCATAGTAGATGGAAATTATGAAAGTTTTAAGGCAGCCCTAGCTAGATCGATACTAGGCGTTACCTATAGACGATTCAAAAGAAAAGGAAAGGAATTTTATCAGCATAGAAAACATAACGAATCTGTAACCAAACGCATCTGTGATTGGTTCTATGAATATTTGCGATCCAAGACTCCTTTAAGGAATATCAGCGACTATAAAATAAAAACAAATCTTACCTTGCGCTGGGATAGGACTGGCAAAATATTAGGCTTTAAAAATGCTACAGTTACGATCTACCTAAAAGTTGGAGAATTGAAAGTTGAAGAACTTAAGATTCACAAAAAGCGAGAGAAAGTTAAAATCGACTTATTTTATTCAGAGATAGATGTCTCAAGCCAAAAAATACGAGAATTACTGCCTAATATTTTAAAAACTTTAGGAGAAGAGCACTTCGACTACAGAGAATATGACTTTTTGAGTGAAGAAGGTAGGGAAATGGCGAAGATATATTCCGTTGAACGTGTTCCGACGGTCGTCATTGATAATATAACTTTGGAAAACCCCGACGAAAAGAAGCTGCGTTCAGAAATTGAAAATGCTTTTACGTTGAGCGTTCTATCAAGCGGGGTTGAGTTTCAATTAGAACCCAAAATAGGAGACGTAATTAAGCCAATTTTAAAGATCTAATGAAATCCCGTGAATGATTTGTTATTTACTAGATTTCTAGTTCTTCTTTAAAGTGTAAGACGGTTTGGAGAACAAGTAAGGTCAGATTGGGAACACCAATCCAACCTCCTGCCTCATCTCGTTTTTTCTTTAGATAATCAATCAGACGCTGTGCTATTTCTTTAAAGGTTAGTAATTTAACGTCTGAATCATTAACTTGGTTCTTCAACCAGCGGGTTGCTGTCCATGTTACAAGCATTTTTTCGTAATTTTCGATTCCGTAGCGTTTTTTAAGAAAATCTTTTAAGTTTTGGCTTGAGATAATCTGAATTTTTCGCTTGATTGTTTCTTTATCTTTTGTAGTTGTAGGGGTATAACTGATAACTTCACAAACCAAAAATTTCTTTCTTTTAGGATGGAAAGCCAATACATCTATGTCGCAACGAACTTTTCTCCCGCGGTCTTTAAATGAAAATTGCACATCGGTTTTGCAAAGATACCCTTCAATTTCTTCGAGATAATCTACAACCATTGACTCATAGGGTGAAACGACAATAGCCGTAGACATAAAATCACTGGTATAAGTTATACCTTTGTCTTAATAAAACCAACGTATAAAACAGCTTAAAGACAAATAGCCAATGTGATTAAGCATGGTGCTTTTGTGTATGTGACTGTAAGTAAAAGGTTGCATCTAATGTTTGGATAGTTTCATAAAGTCTTGTAATAAAATTATGGGTGGGACGCAGTAATGGTTCCGATCAAATTATTTAGAAAAGATAAATACAATATCCAAGATTTGTTCAAGATAACTCAAGAAGTAATGGCTAACTATAATAACTGGCGTGGCATTTGCATATACCCTGAAACAAGTGGAATCGTTCGCCAATTGTACCTACTGAACGAATTTAAACTGGGATCAGAATCATATGGAATTACAGGTTACAAATTGGACTTTGAAGCTCCTAATTTTCCATTGAAATGGAGACTTGAGTTTGATAAGAATATTCAGCTACTTCATGTACTTATTGCAAAGTCTGGATTTGCTTGGACTCCTACCATTCAAGAATTTAGAACGCTTAAGTTGATATGTACACTTGCAGAAGAACTGTGTTTGCAAGAGATATACCCTTCAGAAGAGCAGATAAGGAGAGTTCAGGAACTTGTAAGAGCTGATAGAAACGCAAAATTGGTTGATGTTCTTAAGATTTTCTATGAAAATTATTGGGAGAAATTTTTGAGAAAACTTGCTCGAGATTTAACCTTCACACATGTCGCACATAAATTGGAATTAGAAAAGCATAAACCTGAACAATAAGTGCTGAACTACTCCTCAAAAGTTATAGTAAACTGGGTAAAATGTGGGGTTACAAGCGTCGATGCCAGTTTAGCACCATGAGATTGGCTTTCTCGTATATTCTTTTTAATCTTTCAAGTCCTTTTCCGGTGTAGTGTTTGGCTATTACTGTTCTTGGTGCTCTTCCTTGGAAAACATCTACGTATCTGTCTGGAACGCCAGTTCTCCCATTTCGGTTGAGAACCAAAGCCTTAATACCTGGGCTGTTATTTTTACGCCAGCTGCTTCGGTTGCTCTTTTCCATATCTTTTTCCACTGCCTATCTGAAATCACAAACAGTCTTGGATCGTTATCCTTTCTCTCTCTCAGGTACTCTTTTAGCCATTTTTCAGCTTCCTTATTGTAGAAGGTTATTCCACTTCTTTTCTTTCTTGTAAAATGTCTTGGCCTTACAGCCCTAGTTTTAAAGTCTACA
>DAZI01000049.1 GCA_002507245.1 Candidatus Bathyarchaeota archaeon UBA233 | reverse complement strand
AGCGCTGAAGCTTTTTGAACCATGACTGTTTCTGTTTATGTTTTTGTTTTTGGCTGAGCCTGCCCTTCCTGGACAAACAAATACGCTTTACTCCCTTTTGGATACAGAGTTCCTCGTTGGTTTTGGTTCCAAATCCCCTATCGGCAGCTACACCCCAACGGAGAAAGAACCAATGCGCACCTGACTCGACATGGTGGGCATATAGCACGATACTTTGGTAAAGTCAATGTAGGCTGACAGCTGTTAATGGTAGCTATAAACCATAATATAAAAACGATACTGGGTTATATACTTCAACCAGCATGAATAAAGGCTAATACAGCCTTTTTATACCTAAAACAGGTTAAAGAGAGTAAATGCAGGTTGCGATTAAGTCAATATAATTTACGTATGTTGTTTTCAAAGGTCTCAAACGCTTATTCGTTAAAAAATTATACTCCTTCCTCGAGCAGATTCCTAGGAGTCAACTTGAAAAGTTCCTCAGAAAATTCATACAATTAAACATTGCAGCATAGAAAATCTGGAATTTAATCATAATTGACTGTTTGTGGCAACAAAACACGATTAAGCCCTAAAAAATTAAGAATACTAACCCTCAACCCATAATCAAAGAGAAAAGGTCAAGCGCCTCTATAACTGTCTACTTCTTATGGCCCTTTGTGCTTTTCGTAATGGTAATATATCTCGTCCCCCAGCTTCTGAAATGCGTCAATCACATCTGGAGAATACAGCTTTCCCGCTGCTTTTCGTAATTCCTTGAATCCCTCTTCCAGCGGTTTTGCCTCTTTGTAGGGTCTCTTGCTTACTATCGCATCAAAGCTATCGGCTACTCCCACTATCAATCCTTCAATTGGAATTTCTTCTCCTTTCAGGCCCTTTGGATACCCACTTCCGTCCCATCGCTCGTGATGTGTCAGCGCTATGGTTGCCGCCATTTTGAGTATCTGTGAAGAACTTCCTTTGAGGATTTTATAGCCGATTTCTGTATGCTTTTTCATCTTTTCAAATTCTTCAGTAGTTAGTTTGGCCGGTTTTAAGAGTATCGCATCCGGTATGCCTATCTTCCCTATATCGTGCAGTGGTGCTGCAAGCTGTATCGCCATTACATTGCTCTCTTCCATTTTAAGATATTTTGCAATTCTTCCGCAAATCCACCCAACGCGCAATGTGTGTTCATGCGTCTCGTCATCTCTGAATTCGGATAGGATATATAGTTTTTCTAACAGCTCATTTATTAAGAATTCGTTCTTCGTCCTGAGTTTATTTATCGTTTCCTGCTCCAGTTCCATCTGTTTAAACAGTTTGCTTTCAAAGATATGTTTGTGTTTGTAAAAGGTTGCAGCCTTTAGTGCCAGTTCTATCCTGGAATTAAGTTGCTTGAAGTTCACCGGCTTTCTCAGGAAATCATCCGCCCCCGCGCGTGCCGCCTCCTCCATCGCAAGTTCATCTGCCAGTGCAGTCAACATCAGTATCACTACAGGATAGCCTTTTGTACGTATCCTTTTGGTTGCCTCTATTCCGTCCATAACGGGCATGGAAATGTCCATAAGTATGACATCAGTTGTGCTGTCCTGTTCAAGCAGTTCCAGTGCTTTTGCACCATTTTCCGCTTCCAGCACAGTATAGCCAGCGTACTTTAGGTACTTTACCAGCATCCGTCGTGTGGCTGTATCATCCTCAACTGCCATTACTCTTGCCATTATTCTTCACCTCCACTAAAATAAAAAAAGGATAACTCGCCCACCTGCCGTCAGGATAAAGTTTTAGTGTTAGCTCTTCTCCACTTATGTCAGATAGGCCCATTTCGCTATTACCAGGTAGGACCTGTATTCAAACTCATTTTTGATATCCTTCCTGTCCTGTGGTAGCTTCTATTATTGTGTAACTTTCCAGTATATTTTTGATCAGGTTTCTCGTTTCCTTATCTGATTCTATGATTTACACCTATATATGTTCTTTTCTATCATGTTCTTCCTGGCTGCATGTACAGATTTCTACCCTAAAAGTCGAACCCTTCCATTCCTCACTTGTAAGAGATATCTTTCCTCCCATAATCTCAGTGAATTTCTTCACTATAGCAAGCCCAAGCCCGGAACTTCTACGTTCCTTACTCAACGAACTAAAGGGCTGGAATATCTTCTCTCGCATCTCTTCTGGTATACCCTTTCCCGTGTCGCTTACCTCTATGTATAATTTCTCATTATCTGCACCTAAAGTTCCTTTTACTATACCCCTGTCCGTGTATTTAACCGCGTTGCTCAAAAGATTGGAAAGTATCATGGAAAGTATCATGAAGTCGCCGGAAAACGGCTCCTTTCCCTCAAATTTGAACTTAAATTCGAGTCCTTTTTGCTTTGCAAGTTGCTCATATTCCTTTACCACACGTTCAAATACGGAAAAAGTCAATGGCTCCATTTTTACTTGAAGCCCACCCGTTTCTGCTCTTGACAGGTCAAGGAGATTATTTACAAGCTCCTCCGAATGCTTTGTTGCATTTCTGAGTGCTTTTAGTGGCTCTTTCAGATTGGCCACATCACCATAAACACCCATTTCCATAAGCTGGATGTTTCCGTATATGACGTTTAGTGTAGTCTTTAACTCGTGGGAGATGGATCTAAGAAAGTTTACGCGAAAGTCTTCAAGCTCTTTGATGTTTTCGTAAAGAGTTTGCTGTTTCATATTCATTTCACGAAATTTCTTATTATCTTCCTCCAATTGATGGTAAAGTGTAGAGATAGGGTTTTTAATTATGTTTATAATTATCCCTCCAAATATTGTATAGTATGATATGAATCTAAAGATGTGACCCAACATGTTGGTAAAACCATAGATATCGCTGTACATTGTGAATGAAAGCTCGGCAAGAATTGCAAAAATAAAAGCATGCTTGTACGATTTTCTAAAAGGTAAAAATTCAGGGTTCTTTATCCTTGAAAAATTAAGCATAGTAAGCAACAATGTTCCAATAATTATATACTCGCTGTATATTTTGAATGGTGTTAGGCCTTTTCCTTCAATAAAGCAATCAGGAAAGGTTCCCGTAGATATCATCGCTATCCCAATGATACCAACCGAGTATAGCAATATAGCTACCAGTTTGTTGTAGTTTCGTCCTGGAATAAATATTGCGAGTAAAAGCCCTGCAGTTTCTAAAAGCCTTCCCAGTATCCAGAACTGTGTAACATGGTTAGCACTCCATGATGGAAAAACTCCCATTCCCTTGTAGGAAAGGGTATGAAGAAAGTCAATAATTACCACAATGGAATATGTTACTCCCAGACGAAATACTAAAGAGTTCTTGCCGATGAATGAACTTGCCGCTGCCAGGAATACAATAATCACGCCAGTAAACATGGCCATCATCTCAACGATGGAATGAAAAAGAAGATAATTGAACCTTGAAAGGAACCATAGGACAATTGAAGCGGAAACGAGAAACATAATCCTCCTAATCTTTCTCATGTTGCTCCTCCTCTGAAATTTCACAACCAATGTTTCGAGAGTGACCCGCGAAATCAACATTGGGGAAGATCCGGATCACCCGTTCCCGCTGGTGAATTTCCAGGTTAAAGTGCACCCAGTCTATATGGTAAGTTGGTATTAGACCATCGTTCATCCCATCAGTTTCGGGAATCCATCATAAAACTACTTATCCCCTCCTCATTAAAGAATTAGGCTCTTCTCCAAAACAGTTGGTTAAGGGTTAAGCTAAT
>DAZI01000002.1:538-27492 GCA_002507245.1 Candidatus Bathyarchaeota archaeon UBA233 | reverse complement strand
GTAACCATATTTCGGGTCGGAGACAGGTTCTAGCTTTTCAATTTCTCCGCTGAGAAATTTACCTAGAAAAATTCTAACTGTGCTCTTTTTAAAGAGCTCAGCGCGTTTTTCTTTCATCTGTTTTGACATAGTTTTCCCGGGTGCAACTGGGTGGTTAAATTTTCACAGTTTTGGGTAGTATTAACAGTTGAAGAACTGTTAAGATTTTCGCATGAAACTGCTGTTTTAACGAGTAACATTTTTAAAATTTGATTCCTCGTTTTTCTTGTAGAAGGGGCAGCTCTGTGAAACAAGGGAATAAACATATAGTTCGTTGTCCGAAATGTGGATTTGCTTTTGATGTAAGTTACGGTAGGGTCTTTGCTTGTTCCGGATGTCCTTCCGTTGTGCATTGTGAACAGGCGAAATGCCCGAAATGTGGAAATGAGTTCCCCATGCCGCCAACTCTTCCAAAAGGATGAACAGCTATTCGGTTTGAATATTATAGATCGCCACATTAATGAGTTGTCCTCCATTAGATTTTACGTTTAATTTGAAAACGACACATTCTATTTCCTGCGGCAAGACATTTTACTTCTATTGCCTCCATTGGTTTTCCAAAGAGTTTACTGATGTAACCTGCAAGGAAACCTCTAGTCCAGTGACAAACCTTCCGCTTAGCATTTTTTCGCATAACGGCCTCGAAACATTCTTTCATATCTATGACCGCTGATGAGTGTTTGAGGTTCATTTCCCATGAAACAATCACTCCCCAACCTATAGCCCTAGCAGCTTGTTTAAGCGCTGCGGCGAGAGTTTCTATTCCGGAGTTAGGGGATATCCTGTGAGATAGGATTTCAGCGATATACCCACCGCTTTTTTTGCCGGCGTTATAAAACACTGCTTCAAATCCGGAAGGAGTTAAGATTTTTTCTATCTCTTCCCAGAGGCTGCTGAAAAATTCGATGGACATTAGTATGGCCCTAGAGTTTCCGTGGAAAATAGGGAAGTGTATAACATCATAAAGGGCTGGAAAAGGCTTTTCGATTTTTACGTCTAAGACAACATCAAGCTTCTTCAGTTCCTTTTCCAGTTGTTTTATGGTTTTGGAAGCCTTGGATACGTCAATAAAGGCGGTCCAGTATCCCCTTTCTTCACATTCTATAGCGCTAAAAAGGATGCTTGTTCGGATATCTACATGTGCATCTGCTAATGTTTGTGCTGTTTTAGCTATTGCCCCTTGAACGTCCTTAAGGAGAACTGATATCTCATATACTTCCTCATTTGGTCTTGACTCTATGAAAGTGAAAGCTCGTTTAGGTGGAAAGCTGGACAAATTCATCATCCCGTCTGATAATGTGAGCTACAAGGTTGCATAAAGAATTTAGGAACTAGAAATCCCTAGCCACAATATGGTCTTTAAATTTTATGGGAAGATTCATATTTCTCAAACACACTTAACACTATGCGATGGAGAAAACGTGAGGGAAAAGGTTGGTCAACGAGAAACGTTGGAAACCGTTAGTTCTTAGGTGGAGCGCACTAACAGAACTTCTAACTTTAACACTATTTTTCCTCATTGCTACCGCAATTGAATACACGGTAGTACTCTATGCTTTTTCCATGGGAGTAGCTGATCAAAACATAATTTCCTATACCTTAACTGTTCCAGTAACCAACTGGATGCTCACAATAACAATTAGCCCATTGTTTCATCTAATTCCGATCGGAGTAGTTATTTGTCTCATTTCAAGCTGGACCTATCTCACCCGATGTATTGCAGTAGCGCCCCAAATGAGAGATTCTAAACAAAAGAGAGCAAAAAAGATAAAACGTAGAAAAAGAGGCTGGCTGAAACCTATTGAAAGATTTGGCAAGAAGTTAAGCCGTAATTTTTCGAAATTTTGGAATAGGATTAAAACAAAGCTTTTAAAAACTCGTGGAGTTTCATATGTTTGGCAGAAAATCTTCTTTGCAAGAGCAGCCATAAGAAGTGCGTTAACTATAATATTCGTTTTCATAGTCTTCGTCTTTATGGCTTCGCTGATGGCTTCACCATCACTTCTTCCAAAGTGGATAAAAACTCTTTACATGGATTACCCTGCCTTCCACGAATTCGTAAAGACGACAATAGATTGGGCGGGTAGCGTTGCTACTGCATTGCCCCCGCTTGGGTGGATTGCCTCGGGAGTAAACAGTGCACTATTTGCAATCGCGCCGGGGTTTCGAAATTCCTTGGAAGGAATTGGCGCTATAACCGTTCCCCTATCCATGTTGGATGCTGCTGGAAAGTATGTTTTTTACCAGAATTTTGCCGCTTGGATTTCATGTATAATTTCACTTATGTACGGTCAATCTATAGCAAAACGTTATCGTCGTAGAGTCTAGCAAGTTCTTCTAATTTTACGAAAGGTTCATGTTTAACTCATTTATAATTTCTGGGTGAGGTTAAGCTTTTGGTTAAGTTGGATAAGCCCCGTTTCGGCCCTGCTGGGATGCCAATGGGGTTCAAACAGTTAAAACGGAAAGTTTTCGAGATCCCACTTTATCTACACGATGAAGGGTTGGATGCCTTTGAGTATCAGGCTGTCCGCTGGGGCACAAAGCCTCAGATGGGTAAAGAAGAAGCTGAAAAACTGGGAATAAACGCTGAAAGATTTGACGTTTTGCTTTCAGTTCACGGTTCTTATTTCATAAATTTCTGTGGAAAAGAGGAAACGGTTGAGGCAAGCAAGAAACGGTTGATAGCTTGCGTTAAGGCTGCGTCTTGGATGAAAGCTCGGTTAGTGGTATTTCATCCAGGATTTTATGGAAAGCATTCTTCAACAGATGCCTTTCGAAGCTGTGTTGAAGCCTTGAGTCAGGTCGTTGAAGAACTCCAAGGACTTGGAATAAAAAACGTAAAACTCGGCCCGGAAACTATGGGTAAACCTTCGCAGTTTGGAAGTCTCCAAGAAATTCTAGGAATATGCGAAAAGTTGGAGAACATAATTCCGGTAATAGATTGGGCACATCTCCATGCCCGAGATCGTGGAAGGTTCAAGACTAAGGATGATTTCCTAAGGGTTTTAGATGAAATTGAAAAACAACTGGGATCCGAAGCTGTAAAGCATTTGCATTGTCACTTCACTAAGGTTGAATACACTGAAAAAGGCGAGAAATGCCATCATACGATGGATGAAGCTGAGTTCGGGCCGGATTTCAATCTTTTAGCGAAAGCTTTAGTTGAATACGGTTTAAAGCCAGTGATTATTAGTGAAAGCCCCATACTCGACATCGATGCGATAAAGATGCGAAATATACTAATGAAAGTTCAAAGCGAAAGGTAGAGTAATTAAACATCTAGAATAGATGTTCATTAGTCAAAAAAGGTTTACCTCCGACTCTGCTAGCTATTACTTGGGAGAAACCTAAATTGTGAAGTCTTGCAGCTACGTTTTCCATACACTCCGTAAAAGTATTGATGAAGACGGAGGGGCCAGTATCTATTGAATACCATGCGGGTAAGCCTTCTTTTCGCATTTTATGGACTTCCTTTATTATGCGAATTGTTTCTGGTTCCCAAAGAACCATATGCGCTTTACCTGTCATAGTGCTTGCGTGTAGATTCAACGTATCCTCTTCAGCGAGTTTTCCAATGGTAGCTATATCTCCAGTTTCTATCGCCTTCTTCATTGCATCAACGATATCTGCTACGTAATTCAGCCTAGCCTTAAACAGCGGTGAGCTTAGAACCTCATTATGAGCTTCATCTGTTTTCACCGAGGAGAAAATGGGGACAATAACCATTCCAAGATTTACTGTTTCTGGATTAACTATCTGTTCAGCATAGGACTTGCCATTCTTGTCAGCGTACCAAATCGCAAAGCTTCCAGCTAAGCTTCTCGTAGCTGATCCTGCGCCTAATCTAACTAGTTCAGAAAGAGACATGTAGTCAATGTTAAAGTTTAGGGCTGCACATGCCGCTATGCCAAGGGCAGCAAATCCTGAAGCTGAAAAGCCTAAGCCTTTTCCTGTCGTTATGCTGTTCTGGGAAAAAACCTTAAAATGTCCAGGGTAGTCAGCCATATTTCTCAACTTGTTAAGCACAACTTCTACTCTTCGGAAGGCCTCACCTTCAATCCTTTTTCCATTGATTATTACTAAATCCTCCCTTAGCAATTGGCTCGTTTCAACTGTGGTAATCGTATGCATCGCGGCAACACATACGGAAATACTATCATGAAATGGAATCCGAAGTTCCTTATCTTTTAATCCATGATATTTGACCAGCCCTTGTATGGGATGTGCCACAGCCGTTGCTTTCATTAACTTTCAACCCAAATTTAAATAATTAAGACCTTATGCGTCAAAGGTTGTTTGTAAGGCTTCAATTAAAGCTTTTGACATTTATGCGATAGGTTTTTGTACGTTGATTAATTGCTCTTTAGCTTGGTGAACCACGTTTTGGTTCGACTTAGAGGGTTTGAAAAACTGACAACTATTGAAGAAGCGAAAAAAACGTTTTTCAAGAGATTAGAAATGGACATATTAGAAAACGTTAAGATTTCGTTAAAGGAAGCATTAAACCGTGTTATCGCTGAGGATATAATTGCAGGAAAAGATTTGCCACCGTTTGACCGTTCTGCTGTAGACGGGTACGCAGTAAAAGCTCAAAGCACTTTCGGAGTTTCACAGTTTAACCCTAAAAAACTGGAAATAGTTAACGGCCCAATTATAGGTGAAAATCAAGCCGTTGAAATTTGGACAGGAAACCCCCTTCCAGAAGGGGCGAACGCAGTGATAATGCTGGAATATGGGCGGAAGATAAATGCTAAAATCGTTGAAGTTTGGAAACCTGTGGCTCCTGGAGATAATGTTTCTAAAAGGGGTGAAGATATACGAAAGGGCGAGATAGTAGTAAAGGCAGGAACGCGCTTGAAACCCCATCATTTAGGGCTTTTAGCGGCTCTCGGATTTGTAGCTGTGAAAGTCTTGAGAAAGCCTAGAGTGGCTGTTCTGGCCACAGGAAATGAACTAGTTGAGCCTGGGAAAACTCTCACTTCAGAACAAGTTGTAGAGGTTAACAGAATAATTCTTTCTGGGTTATGCCAACAATTAGGATGCGAAGCAGTTGACTTGGGAATCGTCAGGGACGACTTAGAAGAGATAACTTCAAGAATTCAGAAGGGCTTAGAGATAGCGGATATTGTTATTACTACTGGCGGAACCAGCGTAGGCATCAAGGACTTAGTTCCCGAAGCTGTAAATAAGCTGGGCAAGCCAGGTGTGATTGTACATGGAATAGCTATGCGCCCGGCCATGCCAACAGCCTTAGGCATAGTACAAAACAAGCCAATAATTGTGCTGTCAGGAAATCCCGTTGCCGCTATGATAGGATTCGAAGTCTTTGCTAAACCGCTCATACTAAAAATGCTTCAAATCCCAACACTGGAAATATATGCTCTAAAAGCAAAGTTGACAAGGAAAGTTTCTAGTGTCCTTGGAAGAAGAAGCTTTTTGCGTGTTTATGCTTATATGGAAAATGGAGAGTTTTACGCTTCACCTGTCCGCGTCATGGGTTCAAGTATCCTGTCAACCATGAGCCGCGCCAATGGTTATATTATAATCCCAGAAAACCGGGGGGGACTTGAAGCAGGAAAAAACGTAACAGTTTATCTGTTTGACTATTTAGGCGGCAAAGAAGATGTTTAGAAAACTTTTATCGCTTGACGAAGCAAAGATAATGATGGCCAAAAGTTTTCAGCCTAAACCGCTTGGAACAGAACATGTTTCTCTTTTAGAAGCTTGTGGAAGAGTTCTGGCCGAAAACGTGATTTCCCCAATAAATGTGCCGCCATTTGACCGTTCAACCGTAGATGGATATGCAGTAAAAGCTGAAGACACATTTGGAGCATATGAAGCAAAACCTGTTAAATTACGTTTATGTGGAACGGTTAACGTAGGCGAACCACCAAAAATTATGTTAGAAAATGGAATGGCTGCGGGAATAGCTACTGGTGCGCCATTGCCAAAGGGCGCGGATGCCGTAGTTATGATAGAAAACACGGAAAGAGAAAACGACCACATTCTCGTCTATAAGAGTGTTGTGGAAAACGAGAACGTAATGAAAGCGGGAACAGATATTCACAAAGGCGAAAACATACTTAAGTTGGGAAAACACTTAACATGGAAGGACTTAGGGATTTTGGCAGCCTTAGGCTTTGAAAAAGTTAGGGTTTATAGAAAACCGAAAGTTGCCATAATTTCAACGGGCGCCGAGATAGTAGCTCCGGGACAGATGCTTTCACCTGGGAAGATTTATGACATAAACGGTTATACACTTGGCGCAGCAACAGCTAGATGTGGAGCAATCCCCATGAATTTTGGCGTTTTCCCCGATAACTTTCAAATACTAAATGATATCCTCAAGAAGGCCTTGGAAACGGCTGATGTGGTCATTACCTCTGGTGGAGTTTCTGTTGGACCTAAGGATCTTATTCCGAAAGTTTTGGATTCTTTAGGTAGTCCCGGTGTAATTGTCCATGGAATCGCTATCAAGCCTGGAAAACCTACAACCATAGCGTTGGTAGATGAAAAGCCTGTTTTCGCCTTACCCGGGCATCCTACTTCAGCATTATTAACGTTTTACCTGCTCGTTCGACCCGTCCTAGTTAGATTAGCTGGAAGGAGAGCAGATGAAATCTTAAAAACGGTTAAGGCATTGACAGGTGTGAGGGTATTTTCGGCTAAGGGCAGACGTACTTTTGTGATGGTGAAACTAGTTCGTGAAGCTGATGGAAAATTCGTCGCTTTTCCCATAGCCACAGGGGAGTCAGGGGCCATAACCACGTTAGCAAAAGCAGATGGATTCATTACGGTGTATGAAAATCAACAGTTTGTTGATGCTGGAGAAGAGGTTACAGTTAGTCTTTTCAGTTTTTAATATTCAAGCGTCTTCCTTTTAGCCATAATGTAGATTGAGAAAATCCATGTTAGAATAGTGTAGATGATTAAACAGGCGTTTAGCAAACTTACTTCCATGTTTGGAAATAACGAGTTGTAACTTATTAGTGAATAATAGAGGGTTATCAAAGCGAAGGTTGTGCCAATAACGAAGAGAGCAATAATAAACCATAACGTCCATTTACGGGTTTTTAATATGCCATAAGCCGAAATTAGGCTTAAGACGCCTAATAAGCCTAAATGGAAAAGCCCTGGTTCGAACATCAGCTCATAAAGGAATACTATTCCGGTCGCTAGGTAGAATATTGAAGCAATCAGAATTCCTAGATTTTCTAGTCCGAGCTTAGATTTCAGATCCATTTCCTTGAACACATCCCTTTCTTTCTACTTATGCACTAGAAACTAGATAATAAATTTATTCCGAAAACTCTAAAGGGTGAAACGATTATGAACGAATAAAAGGTGCGTTATAAGTGGCTTATCATGAACTATATGTTTCACCTTCAAATATTCTAGTTGGATTTCAAGTTCCTTTCGAAAAAGCCGAATACATAGTTGTGGGGGTACCATTCGACGTGACAAGTACCTTCAGGACAGGTGCAAGGTTCGCGCCAAGAGCCATAAGGGAAGCTTCACTTAACATTGAAACTTACAGTTTTCGCTCTAGGATGGCAGTGGAAGAATTGGCTATCCATGATTTAGGAGATCTACATGTTGTTGCGGACGTTGAAGAAACCCTTCATAGAACCGAACATGTAGTACGCAGCTTATTAGAAGCTAAAAAAAGGCCAGTAATTTTGGGGGGAGAACATACTATAACTTTAGGATGTTTCCGAGGCTTAAAAGAGCATGCACAAGAAACTGTTGTTATTAGTTTTGATGCCCATTTGGACTTACGCAACGAATACATGGGACTGAAAGTCTCTCATACAACATTCATGCGGAGACTCAACGAACAAGTGAAGCCAGCAAAAATAATTGAGATAGGCACTAGAGCTGTATGTAAAGAGGAACTTGACTATGCGGAAAAGGCGAAGATAAAATACTTTACTACGCATCAAATTCGGAAACAAGGAATAGAAAAAATATTAGGAGAAATCGAAAGAGCGTTCAAAGGGTATGATGATGTTTATCTGACAATTGATATGGATGTACTTGACCCGGCTTATGCTCCCGCAGTGCAAAACCCTGAACCAGAAGGATTAGACATGCAAACATTCCTAGAAATACTGGATAGCATAGTTGAGAAACGAAGAATCATTGCTTTAGATTTGGTTGAAGTTACACCGCATTATGATTGGGGAGTCACCGCCATAGAAGCCGCAAAAATCTTGTTTGAAGCATTGTGTTTTATGGAAAGACAAGGTAAGAAATGTTAAGTAGTTCAATTTTTCCTTTCAAGTTTGGCTATGAAGAAACCGTTACATTCATGTATATGGGGGTAAAGCCTTCTACATGCAGATAGTCCACGAAGGCCTGGAAATCCAAGTGATGAAGCTATTTCAGTGAGAACAAAATCTGGATAATGTTTTAAAAAACGTTCGATAAGCATTTCATTTTCTTCCACAGTTATGCTACAAGTGGAGTAAACTAAGAAACCGCCAACTTTTACTAGTGAAGCACAGTTCTTGAGCATTTTCCACTGAATTTCAGCCATCTTGTCTACGGAACGTCTTGAAATACGCCATTTGGCAGAGGGAAACTTGCCAAAGGCTCCAGTGCTGGTGCAGGGAGGATCTAAAAATAGTAAGTCCGCTTTGATTTTAAGTGGCAATGAGCTGAGGGCGTCTGCGACTACAGGAGTAGCATTTTTAACCCCCATTCGACGGATTTCCTCTCTCCAAACACCTATTCGTCTCTTAGAATAATCTATGGAGAATATTTGTCCCTTGTTTTTCATAAGTTGTGCTATGTAAGTAGTTTTGGCTCCCGGTGCGGCACACACGTCCATGACAGTCATGCCGGATTGCGGATTTGCTGCTTTCACCGCAAAACAGCTTGCCTTGTCTTGAACGTAGAACAAGCCTGTATGGAAACTTGTAGTTTTCACTAAAGGTTTATTTGTCTTCAAAACTTTATATACATGTTCTAAGCCTTTGACCTTTTGGATCTTTATCCTCTCAGCTTCAAGCTTTTTGATTATATCCTCTTCTGTGGCTTTTAACGTGTTTATACGTATATAGGTAGGCGGAGGTTTTGCAGTGTTTTCTAAAAGTTTCAGCGTTTCAGCTCTACCTAAAAGTTTGAAGCAGTATTTCACGAACCATGTTTGGTTGAAGGTAGAAATTCCTATTTTTTCTTCATCGGATAAGCCTTCATAAACTATTTCTAGTGGCTTGGTTAGAAGCAAACCTAGGTATTCTTCAATTGGATGTAGCTCTTTCCATCCTAGGATAGAGCGGGCGGTGCCCACAATACGTGAAGCGCCATCGATGTCAATTTTTCCGGATTTGGCTTCTATCCTCGTTTGGTAAACGTATAGTCGGAGGAAAGCCTTTACCCCTAAGCTATAGTTGCTTAAAGAATCAGGGGTTAAAACCTTGTTTATAAACCGGTCTATCAGGTTTTTTCGACGTAAAGTTTCGCAAACGAGTTTGTAGGCAAGTTTCAAAGCGTCCGCGTCTTCAATGCCTAGTTGAGTGGATGCCCTGACTAAAGCTAGCCGTTCGCTAAGTCCCTTAAGTTCTATCCAGCTTAAGGATTCAATAGCTAATGTCCAAGCTTCTTTTAGCAATCTCACCTTATCCCTTTTAAGTATACTAAGGTGTTAGTAAGAGATTTAGGCTCATTTCCTCATATAATTACTGCGGGTCTGAAACTGAAAATGGTTCAAAGACAACGGCGACTAGACGAGTTCTCTCGCGTTACGACAAAAACGCAAGAGGAAAGCTTAGAAGATTTACCTTTCACTGAAGAGGTAACTCAAGAAAAAGAAAAAATCGTTTTTCCGCCTCTAGCGCCTCAAAATTTGCCTCCTTCCTTCTTTATATCCGCAACTTATGATGGAAAGAAAAGGAAGGCTTTAATCAAGCTTTATGAACCAAAAACGCAGAGAATTTACTTCTGGTACGACAATACTGGACACAAACCCTATCTATTAACTAACCTTTCACCCCTAGAACTGGAGAAAATCGAAGGGGTGATGAAACATGCCGGTTTTGATCATTTCGAGCTTGTAGAAAAATATGACGCGCTCTTAGATAGAAAAGTTGTTTTAACAAAGGTTGTGGCTAAAGACCCATTAGCGATAGGTGGACGAGCTAGAGGATGTCTCCGCGATATAATTCCAGAAGAATACCCGAGAATTGCAGGTTTGAAGAACGATGCGGAAAAAGCAAAGGTTTGGGAAGCAGCTATAAAATATTATCAGTGCTATATCTATGATAATACGCTTTCACCTGGAATGATTTACGAAGTCAAGAATGGAAAACTTGTGCAAACTTCCCTGAAAGAGATAGAAAAAAAGATTGAGGAAATATGTAAAAGTTTCTGTGAGGAGATGGATGAAGAGCAAGAGTATATTGAACGTTGGGCACATTTGCTTGAATATCCAGCACCCAAGTTTCGTAGGGTAGCCATCGATATAGAGGTTTTAACAGACGTTCCAACACGGGTTCCAGACCCCAGAGAGGCGTCTCAACCTGTTATATGTGTTTCCATATATCCTTCAGACGGTAAAAAACGTGTTTTACTATTGAAAAGAACAGGGGTTCGCGAAGGAAACGAACGGTTGCCTGCTGATGTAGAACTAGAATTTTTCGACTCGGAGGAAAAGCTGATTCGCGCCGTATTCGATATTTTATGGGACTACCCTTTTGTTATAACTTTCAATGGTGACGACTTTGATCTTCGCTACTTGTCACATAGGGCTGAAAACTTCGGTTTTAGGCGAGATGAAATCCCAATTGAAAGAGGTAGACGGGTATGTTTGCTGAAATATGGAGTTCATATAGACTTATACAAGTTCTTCTTTAACCGTTCGATTCAGGTTTACGCGTTCAGCAATCGATACCGCGATGTCACATTGGATGATGTAGGCAAAGCACTGATAGAGTTAACTAAGCTCAGACTAGAAAAGCCGCTGAGGGAGCTCACTTATACGGAGTTGGCTAAATACTGTTTCCGAGACGCGGAAATCACCTTCAAACTAACAAGCTTTAACGATGACTTAGTGATGAAGCTCATTCTTGTTTTGGCCAGAATTAGTCGAATGCCAATGGAAGATGTTAGCCGTCAGGGAGTTTCAAGGTGGATACGAAACTTCATGCACAGTGAGCACCGCAGAAAGAACATGCTTATCCCCAACACTGAGGACATCCTTGCGGTTAAAGGAAAAACAGCCACTCGTGCCATAATCAAGGGGAAGAAATATAAAGGCGCAATAGTTGTCGAGCCCACTCCAGGTGTACACTTTAACGTAGCAGTAATGGACTTCGCTAGTCTTTACCCATCTATAATAAAGGTCTGGAACTTAGGCTACCAGTCAATTCTATGCCCCCATCCAGAATGCAAGGACAATACTGTGCCAGACACACCACACTGGGTTTGCAAGAAGAAACGAGCGCTTGAAAGCCTACTAATAGGCTCGCTTCGAGATTTGAGAGTTCGATGGTATAAGCCAAAATCAAGGGATAAATCGCTTTCTAAAGAAACGAGAAGCTGGTATCGACTTATTCAAGGAGCCTTAAAAGTTATTTTGAATGCAAGCTATGGGGTTTTTGGTGCCGAAACATTTGATCTTTACTGCCCACCAGTAGCCGAAGCCACAGCAGCAATAGGCAGACACACCATAACTCAGATCATAAAAAAGGCGGAGGAACTTGGAATTCAGGTGCTTTACGGCGACACTGATAGCATTTTCCTAAAAAACCCTACAGATAAACAAATCGAAGAGCTAGCTGAGTGGTCGGAACGTGAACTTAAACTAGGCTTAGATGTAGATAAAATTTATCGATACTCAGTTTTTAGTTCGAGAAAGAAGAATTACCTAGGAGTTTTAGAAGATGGAACCGTGGATGTCAAAGGCTTAACTGGGAAGAAGAGACATATTCCGGTGATAATAAAGAAGGCCTTTGACGAAATGAAGGAAAGACTAGCGCAGGTGAAGACGCCAGCTGACTTCGAAGAAGCGAAAAGGGATATAGGTAAGATAATCCAAACTTACTATACAAGATTAAAGAAACGACGATGGGAAACGCTTGATGAGTTAGCCTTTCACGTAGTTTTAGGTGAAGCTCCGGAAAAATACGTGAAAACCACACCTCAACACGTGAAAGCTGCTCGACTGTTGGAAAAAAGAGGGATAGACCTTAAAGCAGGGGACTTAATAAGCTTCGTTAAAGTCATCAAAGACCCCCATGTGAAACCAGTAGAGCTCGCAACAAACAACGAGATAGATGTGGACAAGTACATTGCTTATTTACGCTCAACTTTTGATCAAGTATTGGATGCTTTAGGCTTGGATTTCGATGAAATCATCGGATTAACAAAACTTGAACGATTCATGTAAGATTGATTAAAGTTTTATTCATCAAGGTATACTTGCAAACCACGACTTTTCAAAGGTTTAATGATGTTGGAGTTGCGGAAGACCTTGAGCAGCATGTAGCCTAAAATAGTGACTGCTACTAAGCTACTACCTGTAATGCTGATTATGCTGGCTACCCACACTGGCAAGCTTGCTGGGAGTTTAAGGCCAAAAAGGTTTTCTGGCGCTCCAAACAAAAGCCAGAGATAACTGCCAACTATTAAGCCGATAGTAAACGCGCCTAGGAGGCATCCAACTAATGGCTTCTTTCGTAGTTTAAATATCAGGCTTGCAGCTGCTAAGTTTGCTATAGGTCCAAACACTATGTCAAATATACCATACTGAAGTGATGCTGAGAAATAGGCGTTTCCGACAAAGCAGCCTACAGTTACGCCGATTATGTGTGGAAGGCCGAAAATGGCTGCTAGCGGGATTAGACAGTCGGCAATACGTAGTTGAATTGTTGCTGCAGCGCTTATTCCTTGTAAAATGACCAGAACAGCATAGAGAGCCGCGAAAACAGCTGTTAATGCAAGGTTTTTACTATTCAATTATGTCTCACCTCCTAACCCGGGGTTTATATGGCGGAACGGGTGGAGGCCCACTCACCCGCCTAAACTTGTATGCGAAGTTTTGAGCCTATAAGCCTTCCGGAATGCTCAGCGTGAGTTTGGGTTAAATTATTATAGTTGCGTGTTCTTTTCTCTGGTTTAGAATTAACTTGAAGAGAGGAAGGAGAAAGATTTGATGAGTAAAACTTCGAATTTACCAGGCTTCTATAAGCTAGATCGGGAGGAACGTTTACGTATAGTTAAAAACTTCGCGGATTTAACTGACGAGGAACTTAATCTTTTAAGGAATACAGGATCGTTACCTGCAGAACTTGCAGAAAGAATGATTGAAAATGTTATAGGGGTTTTTCCGCTTCCTTTGGCGGTAGCGGTAAACTTCCTCATAAACAGCCGCGATTATATTATCCCAATGGCTATTGAAGAGCCTTCAGTTGTTGCAGCAGCCAGCTACGCTGCGAAAATGGCGCGTCAAGGAGGGGGCTTCCATACTAATAGCACTGAATCCATAATGATAGGGCAGGTGCAAACTGTAAGAGTTAAAGACCCCTATGCAGCGAAAATGCGCATATTAGAGATAAAAGACCAAATACTAGAAAAGGCCAATGAACAAGATCCCCTCCTCGTTTCTTTGGGTGGAGGAGCTAAAGACCTGGACGTAAAGGTCATACAGACAACAGTTGGACCAATGGTGATAACTGAGCTTTATGTTGACTGCAAAGATGCCATGGGAGCGAACGCTGTAAACACCATGAACGAAGCAGTAGCTCCGTTAATCGAACGAGCCACTGGTGGAAGAGTTTACTTGAGAATCATCTCTAACTTGGCGACTAAACGTTTGGCAAGGGCTTGGTGTCGCGTGCCAAAAGAGGCTGTTGGAGGCGAAGAAGTAGTAGATGGCATAGTAAACGCTTATGCTTTTGCAGCTGCAGACCCCTACCGCGCTGCAACCCACAATAAGGGCATAATGAATGGAATAATAGCCGTTGTAATGGCAACATGTAACGACCATAGAGCGGTCGAAGCTGGAGCACATGCCTACGCAGCCAGAACAGGACATTACACCACCCTCTCAGTCTGGGAGAAAACACCGGAAGGCGACCTGATAGGCTCGATAGAAATACCCATGGCTGTTGGCATAGTAGGTGGAGCCGTAAGAACTCATCCTATAGCCAAGATAGCTCTAAAGATTCTAGGTGTAAAAACGGCTAGAGAATTCGGTGAAGTGCTAGCAGCCGTTGGCTTGGCGCAGAATCTAGGCGCGTTAAGAGCCCTGGCACATGAAGGAATACAAAGGGGACATATGTCGCTTCACGCTCGAAACATAGCCATCGCAGCAGGGGCTACAGGTGAATTAATCGACATTATAGCTGAGAAAATGGTTGAAGAACGACAAATACGTATGGATAGAGCCAAACAGCTCATAGAAGAGTACAAAGGGAAAACATGAGGAAACTAAGGTGATAATAGTCCCCGGTCCAGCTTCACGGGAACTTGGACATGAAATAGCCAAGCAGTTACAAGCGAAAACAGTTGATACTTTCATGAAGCGTTTTCCAGATGGAGAATACTATATTCGGTTTGAAACCGAAGACTTTCAAGGCCAGGACATAATCATCGTGCAAACAACAGCTCCACCTCAACACGAGAGTCTCATCCAACTTTTTTTGATGGCTGATACAGCCGCAGATTTCGGTGCGAAATCTATAACCGCTGTGGTTCCATACTTTGCCTATGCACGTCAAGACAAGCGTTTCCTGATAGGCGAAGCCTTCAGCGTAAAAACAATGGTTAAGCTTTTGGAAAGCTGCGGCATTAGTCAGATAATCACGGTTAACTCACATAATCCCAAGGTTTTAGAAACCTTTAACGTTCCAGTTAAGGATTTATCGGCTATTCCACTTCTAGCAGAATATTTCAAAAAAGAAGGATTGGTTGAAAACGCTATCTCCCTTTCCTTAGGCAAGAAGGCATTAGCCATAGCTTCAGAAGCGGACAGCATCTTGAAAGGCGGATTCGACTATGTTCCCACGCAGCGAAATAAGGTTACTGGTAAGGTTACGTTAGAAGAGAGGAAGCTTAAAGTGGAAAATCATGATGTTGTCATATTCGACGACATCATTAGTAGTGGAGGGACAATGGCAAAAGCTGTCAAAATGGTGAAGGAACAGGGTGCGAAGAAGGTTTACGCCGCGTGTGTTCATCCATTGCTTGTTGGAAACGCCGAAGAAAGAATTTTAGCGAATGGAGCTGAAGCCATTGTAGGCACAGATTGTGTTCCAAGCAAAATAAGCGTAGTTTCAGTGGCACCAATCATAGTAGAAGCTCTAAAAGAGAGAGAGTGAAAACGGAACTGTGGCAAAACTTTTCTTCCTACTCTCTGGTGAGCATCCAACACTTCCCTTTTCTGAGTTAAAAGCTATACTAGAGGCAGAAGGCTGCACTTTCCGTCAATTGGATAAGTTAGATCAAGTCTTAAGGATTGAAGCTAAAGCTAAAGCAATAAATTCTGTGAAAAAAAGGGCTGCCATGACAAAGATATGTAGCTTAGAACTATTTCATTGTAATGCTGAGTTTTCCGAAATAATGAAAGCTGCAAATGAGATACCGTTTGGGAAATTAGCTCTGAAAGGAGAGTCTTTTGTTGTTCGTGTGAAAAGGGTAAAACGTTACAGTGAACGTTTAGACACGATGTTGTTGGAAAGGAAATTGGGCGAAATAATTTTGAAAGAGGCATCGGAAGCAAGAGTGAATCTAGAAACCCCACAGAAAACCTTTTTTGGTGTTATAACCGACGGAAAATTTGTTTTTGGACTGAAGCTGGCGGAAACCGTTCCAAGCGAATTCGTAAGGCGCAGTCCAAGCCGGAAACCTTTTTTCCATCCTTCGGCTATGACAGCTAAACTTGCTAGATGTATGGTGAACCTCACTAAGCCTAAAGCGGGAGACCTCGTTCTGGACCCTTTCTGTGGCACAGGAAGCATCTTAATCGAAGCGGGTTTGATAGGTTGCCGGGTAATGGGATTAGATGTGAAACGCAGAATGATTCATGGCAGCCTTCGGAATTTTAAGTTCTACAAAATAACTACTGAAGGTTTAGTAGTAGCAGATGCAAGAGCGCTACCTATTCAAACGGTAGAGTGTGTAGTAACGGACCCGCCTTATGGGAGGTCTGCTACAACGTTAGGGTCAACTACGCGGGAGATCGTTGAACGGACATTAGATGAACTAGCAGAAGTTCTAGGCGAAGGGAGAAGAGTCTGTTTAGCTACTCCGAAAACTATGAAAGTAAGTGAGATAGGTGAGAAATATGGTTTTAGGCATATAGAATCCCATTTTGTATATATTCATCGAAGTTTAACTAGGGAAATAGCTGTGTTCGAGAGGAAATAAAATGAGTCTAACGGTGATTTTCCTGGGCACTGCTGGAAGTGTTCCGACATCTCAAAGGGCATTGCCAACACTTCTGGTTCGACGAAAAGGCGAATATTTAATGTTTGATTGTGGGGAAGGAACACAAAGACAAATGATAAAAGCGAAGCTAAGCTTTCACAGAAAAATGAAGATTTTCATAACTCACATGCATGGAGACCACATGCTCGGATTACCTGGACTATTACAGACCATGTCCATGATGAACAGAGAACGCTCACTGAAAATTTATGGCCCCGAAGGGATAAGCAATTTCATAAACTCGGTGAAGAAAAATGTCCAATTCGGCTTAACTTTTCCGGTGGAAATTTTTGAAGTAAGGAAGGATGGGATACTCTGCGAAGAGAGAGAATACATAGTTAAGTCAGTTTGGGCTAGACATGTAATTCCAAGTCTTTCTTATGCATTAATCGAAAAGCCTCGCCCCGGAAAGTTTAACCCGAAAAAAGCCCGAAAGCTGGGAGTTCCAGAGGGCCCCATGTGGTCAAAACTTCAACACGGTGAAGCTGTGAAGCTTGCAGATGGACGAATTATAATGCCGAATGAAGTAGTTGGGCAACTTCGTCGGGGCAGGAAAATCGTTTATTCAGGGGATACTCGTCCTTTTGACGGATTAGTGAAACTAGCTAAAAATGCAGATTTACTTATCCATGATGCTACTTTGGATGACTCATTGGCTGAAAGAGCCAATGAAGAGGGCCATTCAACGCCCTCCCAAGCGGCGGAAACAGCTTTAAAGGCTAAGGCCAAACGGTTAGTGTTGAATCATATAAGTGCAAGGTATCGAGATCCGGAAATCTTACTGGAACAAGCCAGAGAAATCTTCCCAGACACGGTGGTGGCGGAAGATTTCATGCGCATTGAGGTTCCTCTGCCACAGGAATAACAGGATTTAGGCTATCATGGGAAAAGGCTGTGAAATTTTTGGACACTTTCGGCAACATGCTCTACAGATTCAATCACGATTGTGCCGTTGAAGTCTATGCTTTCTATCGTTTTTGCAACATGTTTCCAATCAATGTTTCCATAGCCAATTCCAAGGTGAGAGTCATTATCACCGTCATTGTCACTAGCGTGTATATGCACTATCTGATCAGAAAAACGTTTAAGAAAAGCAGTAATTTGGTTGTTTAGGTTGGCGTGCCCAATATCGAATGTTAAGCCTAGGTTTTCATTTAGTTCAGTGAAAAAATTTGAAAAATCTTTTACACTTTTAAGTAGGAAAGGATAAGGTTCAGGAACATTTTCGATGGCAATTTTTAGGTTATATTCTTCTGCTACATGCAGTAAACGCCGGACAGATTCGAGATTTAATCTCCATTCTAACCCTGGATAAAAATAAGTAACACCTGTACTTATTCCAGGATGGAAAACCCATAGTTTTGCATTTAATTCACTAGCATAACTGATAGACTTTTCCAGTCTTTTCAGCATAAAGTTTCGCATGCTTCTTGATGGTGCAGCTATATTGATATCAGCGAAGGGCGCATGCACTGTGAAAGTGAAATCCTGGGAGTTGGCCATATCTCGCAAAATTTTTACTCTTCTACCATTTAACGCGTGTAAAGCTTCGTCAACTATTTCAACAAGGCTTGTTTTGGAACTGTCTAGTTTTTGTAGTTCACTGGTCATATAGCTGAAGGGTTTTCCGAGACAATAAAGCATGGAAACGCCAATCTTGGGTTTCGCCATGTCGTTTCCTTCTCCATTAACATTCCTTAAAGCCAGCATGTTTTCTGCAAAGTTTCCTGAATTTTTATTCCTCTCCTAGCCAATTCATTGAAGAAGAATTTGGGATTTAGGGCTGTTTCTGGCGGTAAAACTCCTTTTGCTTCGATTTGACCACTTGCTAACATTTCAGCTACTATTGAAAGCGGAACCCCAGTCAAATAGGCGATAGCGCTTACATTGTAAGCCTCGTTGTAACAGTAAACTAGACTGTAAACGTATTGTAATTCTTCATCTGCTCTTTTGCCACTTACTCTCACTATTATACTGGCTGCATCCCGAACATGAACAGCAGGTGGAGGAACAACCCGTAGAAGAAACTCTTTGGGCGAAATGGAAACGCCTGCAATGTCTACTGGCCGAGTTCGAGTTAAGCCTAGCTCCTCGAGAACTCTTATTCTAGTTTCGTCCTCTTCATTGAATGACATGGCGCAATCTACGGTTTTGACTCCCTTACCTATGGTTTGTGGTAGGGTAGCAACCCCAGAATAAAGTGCGTAGCAACAGTTCTGTTTCCCAACTGGATCTGGGAACTTTACCACATGCTTTCCAGAGAAGGGAGGAAGCTTCTTGAATTCGCCGTCTCGGTAGATTACTGGCCCTTTCGTGTATTCTTCGAGAACTGTTTGAAAAGTCCATTTGTATTTCGCTGGTTCGAAGTTTATGTCCCCATATCTTATGTGAACCGCTTCAACAGTATCAAGTTTATCCGAACCATATTTTGCGAGGACATCTGCTATGCCGGGTGCTACTCCACATCCTAGCACTATAGATATGCCAGCTTTTTCTACCTCTTCGCTAAGTTTTAACTGTTCCAACGTTGTGTAGTAAACCCCACCTAAATCTGTTAGAGGCTTACCTGCCTTAATGGCGGCGCGAGTTACTTGCATATTAAAAACGTAGGGCGCGGCGTTGGCAACAGCATCCACATCTTCCATAGCCTCAACCAAGTTTTCCACGTTAGAAACGTTTACCTTTTTTATTTTGATCCTTTGGTTTCCAGCCCATTCCATGATTTTCTTGGCTTTTTCTATGTTTAAGTCACCGATTATTATCTCTTGGGCTTTAGAGTTTTCTGCTAGGTCACGGACTGTGACCATACCCATAGCGCCTGCTCCGCCTAGAACTAGGATTTTCATTCAAAACGCTCCTTAAGCTGTGTTTTAAACGGTTTTTGGGGCTAGCCAGTTAATAAGTTCTACGGGATTATCACATGTTATTTCTACTTTTATTGGCCCAAGAGGGGACTCTGCTGTAGCGCTAGAGAAAGATAGGTGTTCAGCGTAGGCAACTTGCTTGTTTAAATAAAAGGTTATGGTTTTTTCGGTTAGACCTTTAAAGAATACGGCTCGGGCGGCGTCGCGGATGCGTTCTCTTCGTAATAGATTGTAAAGTTTTGTTAATCCTTCTGTTCCTTTTGTTTTAGCTATAAGTAAACAGCTATTGTTATAGGATCTTGTTTCATATTCTACTTTCCCAAAGACATTTTCCACTGCTCTTTTAACCTTTTCTAAATTTTCAGTTGGATGAACTTTAACTTCTACATGAATTGTTATATCAGTCATCTCTCTCGATTTCCTCTAGGATTTTGCGGATTTTCTCTTCTGTTTCGCGGATCGTTCCTTCGTTTATTACCATGTAGTCGGCAAGGGATATGGCTTTACCTATGCCAACGTCCAGTTCACGCATGTCACGTTCATTGAAAACTTCCAAATTTTTCGGGTCATCACTTCTTTCACGGTGGAAGAGCCTTTTGAACCGTGTTTCTGGAGATGCATGTATAGCGATTAAGCGGAAGTTTTTGAAGAACTTTTTGAAGGTTTCCACTTCTTCTAAGCTTCGTATTCCTTCGATTAGTATCATGTTTTGCTCAGCCTTTTCGATTTTTGATAAGCATCGTTTAGCTATGGCTGCGGCGCCCTCCTTTTCTCGTAGCTCCAGCATTATTCTACCCATGTTCTCTGGAGTAGGTTCTATCCCTCGTCTTCGCGCTTCCTCTCGGATTTCGTCTCCCATGATAATTACTGCGTAACCCTTTTCCTGAGCCGTTTTAACAAATAGAGATTTACCTGCTCCTGGCATTCCAGTGATGCCTATAATTTTTCTAGCTTTTTTGGCATGGATCATTTGTTATTCTTGTAGGATTAAGAGTTAAAAAGGGTTTTATTAATAAAGGAGAAAACAAAGTTGTGTTCTTCGGTTTCTTTATTAAGGTGTTAGGCGGCAATAGAAAAGTGGAAAGCCTATGTCTAAGCCTATTAGAAGCTTTATTGCCTTCGATATCGAAGAAGAAAGAGTTATTCAAAAGCTTGTGCAGGCCCAGCGAGAGCTTGTTTTAACCCAAGCGCACTTGAAGATTGTTAGACCAGAGAATATTCACGTTACCATACGTTTTTTGGGCAACATAAGTGAAGGAATTGTGGATAAAATTTACGAGAAAATGAAGGAAATAGCTTGGAAGCCTTTCGAGTTTCAAATTCAGGGGTTAGGCGTATTTCCTCACCTTCGTTATCCACGTGTTGTTTGGGCGGGAATTCGCCAAGGCGCTGAGCAATTAAGAACCATCTTTAGCAGGCTTGAACCGAACCTTCGAAAGTTAGGGTTTGCGCCTGATCCGAAAGGATTCAGTCCCCACATAACTATTGCTCGGGTGAAATCCGGAAGAAACAAAGCTGAGCTTGCCAAAAAAATACTAGAGTTGACTGAATATGAGTTTGGTATGGTTAAAGCCCGTTGCCTAAGATTAAAGCAGAGTACACTTACGCCTAATGGACCCGTTTACTCCACCTTGAGAGAGTATTGCCCCCAAGAGTAGGAAGAAGAATGAAAAGGGAAATTCAGAAAGTCCTTCAGCAGGTTTTAGAACAAGTTACTCCAAGCCAAGAGCAAAGGGAAAAGATAGAGCGTTTAGCAGAAAAACTTCGGCAGAAGATTTCTCAAACGGCTAAAGAAATGGGAGTTGAAGCTAAAGTTCGAGTTGAGGGTTCAGTAGCTAAGGATACTTGGCTAAGTGAAGAGCCAGAAATAGACATTTTCATGCAAGTTTCTCCGGAACTGCCCCGTGAAACGCTTGGGGGCTTATGTTTAAGGGTAGCAAAAAAGGCTACTGAAGGGGCAAAGCACATAGAACGCTTCGCAGAACATCCATACTTAGAAACTTTCATACAAAATGTTAGAGTAAACATTGTTCCTTGCTATCAAGTGAAGAAGGGAGAATGGAAAAGCGCCACGGATAGAACGCCTTACCATACAGATTACGTGAAGCAACGGCTTGATGAGGAACTTCGAAGCGAAGTTAGGCTTCTAAAAAGATTTATGAAAGGCATAGACGTCTATGGAGCAGAGATAAAAATAGGCGGTTTCAGCGGATACCTATGTGAGCTCTTCATTATATACCACGGAAATTTTGTTAAAGTTTTGGAAAAGTTCGCAGAATGGAATGGAAGAATGGTCATTGATATTGAAGGATATTACCTACGCAGAGAAGATGAGCTGCCATTACTATTTCCAGAACCGCTAGTGGTAGTAGACCCTGTAGACGCAGGGAGAAACGTAGCTGCAGCGGTCCGCAGAGAAAAAGCAGATGAGCTTGTGATTGCTTCTAGAGCCTTCCTCAGAAAACCAAATAAGAAGTTTTTCTACCCACCTTCAACCAAGCCATTCAATCAAAAAGCAATTAGGCGTATAATCGAGGATCGCGGCTCAACTCTTTTATTCATAACATTCGGAAAAGTGGATACTGTACCTGACATCCTCTGGGGACAGTTATACAAAACACAGAAGTCTCTACATAAAACGATGGAAAGGCATGATTTTCAAATGCTTCGAACCAGTGTATGGAGTAATGAAAACGATTTAAACATTATAGTTTTCGAGTTGGAGCAAGCAAAGCTTCCGGCAGTAAAGAAGCATTTAGGACCTCCATTAGAGAAGAAGAGTGAATGCGAAAAGTTTCTAATGAAGCATCTGGGTTCGGAAAGAACAGTTTGTGGCCCTTTTGTTGAAAAGGGCAGATGGGTTGTGGAAATCCGTAGAAGAGAAAATGACGCAGTGAAGCTTCTCTGCGAAAAATTGAAGGGAGGCGGACGAAATGTGGGAGTGGCTGAAAAGATAGCTCAAACAGTCAAAAAGGGATTTAATATTTTATTAAATGAAGAAATATTAGATGTTTACCGTTCTAATCGTGAATTTGCAGAGTTTTTGACAAGTTTTCTTGTTGGTAAGCCTAAATGGTTGGAATAACGTTAAACTAGCGGTTCGGCTAGATAGATGTTGTGCTTGTTTGTCAAGATTCGAGCTTTAATTTTAGAGTTTAACGGTATATGATCTGCGTTTACAAGTGTTATAGCTCGGCGATTGTTGGATGAGACAGCGAGTTTTTCATGTTTAAGCCAGCCTAAAGCCACTACCTTAACTTGAACTATTTCGAACTTTTTGTAAGGGATTGGTAACATTAGGCGTTTTTGAACATGGAAATCTTCTTTACTCAATCGCAGTTTCACATTGAAAATTTTTTCCCATTCTTCAAGTTTTTGGTTAAAGTCCTTCCATGAAAGGTATTTTACGCCTTTTGGTTTTCGACCATGTTTATGCACTTCGTATTTCTGTATTCCTAATGGCGGAAACTTTTTGCCAGCACCTATTTCAATGCTCCAACGGATTATTTTTGGGATTTCCTCGTCGTTCCAGCCAGGAACCAAGACTGGTGCAATAAGTAAGTCGATGTTGGTGTTTTCTATTATGTATTTGGCGAGTTCAACTATACGAGGAATGTTATACCATGGTGTGTCAGCCATTCTACGTGCTAATTCAGGGTCTAAGGAGTCTATTGAAAGATTTATTCGGTTTAATCCAGCGCTAGAAAGTTTGTCCAAGATTTTCTCATTAAATAAAGCTCCGTGAGTTTGCAACGAGACTGTTTCAACACCTTCTATCTGGTTTAATTTCTGAACGAGTTCAACTAGATATGGATAAGTGAATGGATCGCCTACGGTATCTATGTGGGCTTCTATGCCATATCTGCCTTTGTGTTCGACTATCTTATCCATTTCCTCGATTAGATAGTCTAGTGGAACTGAGTATTCTATCTGCCTAATCCTTGATTTAGGTCCAGCGCTGGTAGAGCAAAAAATGCATGACAAAGCGCAGAGCGTTGTGGGACGTATTTGGATTACATTTGTGCCCCTGTCTATCAAGCCGAACGCTATACAGCCTACCAGAGGGATAGATGGTTCAACCTTGAAAACCGGACGATGAGACAACATCTCCTTCAACGCTTCAAAATTAACACATAATTACAATTTAATGTTTCCAGATACAACAAACTTTTAGACTACATTTTTTATATCCTCACACACATAGTTAGCCAACGGCTAGAGAGGAGACAGGGGAATCACCATTTATGCAAAGTAAAACAAACATCCATCTAAAGGATTTTGACTTCATGTTCGAAAACTCTATGGTTAAGGTGATAGCCAACAGAAATTCTCCTGAAATAATAATCGCTGAGTTAAAAATAGGACCCTTTGAAGAGGGAAATGAGTATGAACTTAGGTTTTGGATAGCTCAGGAATTGGAGAAAGCTCGAATTGTACGTTTTCGTCAAGAAGAATTATTAGATATGCAACAGTTGCATAAAATTCATTGGAAGGAACGGGTGCAAGGTATAAGTCGAATGTCAACTCTTCCTGAGAATTTCTATCCTAAACTTCGAAGGTATTTAAACAGGCTTAGGGAAAACGCGCTTAAAAATCCTGACAAGATGCAGGAATACATGAAAGCTAACCAACTTGCTCGCGATATAATAAACAATCGGGTTAAAAAGATAGTGTCTTTAGCGTCTATTCCAACACCTACAAACCAGTTTATAAAGAACCTAACAGCAGAAGAACTTGCATTGTTTGAACAACTTCACCAAATAATTTCTAGTTGGAGAGATAAAATCCTAGAGGGAGGTAAGAAAGGATGACTGAGGAAATGGAGCTCATAGACCCGCAAGAACAGTTTCAAAGCCTTTTCAAAACAGAAAAATATAGACAACGGATTTCCCAAATGCCCCTAGCTAATAAAACTTCGCTTCTTGTGGATTTCATAGATGTGGTTTCGTTGGATTCTGTCTTAGCCATGAGTCTTCTGGAAGAACCAGACAAGTATCTGAGTTATGCGAACAGAGCTGCCTATGCTCAGCTTCAAATCGAGGATCCGGAGTACAGTGAAAGAATAGACACTGTCATCGTGCGGCTAACAGGACTGCCCGAAACTACATCGCTTAGGGCTTTAGGCTCAGCTAACATCGGGAGACTCGTTATGGTTGAAGGTATAGTGGTACGTGCTACGCCTGTCCGCCCCATGGTAATGCAGGCTGCCTTCCGATGCAAGAGATGCGGGAATATAATGCGTATAAATCAGACTGATGCCTTTCTCCGGGCACCCTTTGAATGTAGTGATCCAGCGTGTAGACGGAAAGGCCCCTTTGATTTTATACAAGAAGAAAGCACCTTCGTAGACTCACAGGAGCTTCGAATACAAGAACGTCCTGAGGATCTTCCACCTGGACAACTCCCTCGTGCTTTGGGCCTTAAGCTGGTTGGAAGGGACGTAGTGGACGTAGCTAGACCTGGAGATCATGTTTCAGTAGTTGGCGTTGTCCGCGCTACAGCACCAACCCTTCCACGTGTCGGAAAACTACGCGTTTTCACGCTTCATATGGACGTAAACTATATAGATGTATTAGGAAAAGAGCCAGAAATAGCGCTTTTATCTCCGGAAGAAGAAGAGGAAATCCTAGAACTTTCAAAAGACCCGTGGATTCATCGTAAAATAATTCGGTCGATAGCTCCTTCCATTTATGGATATGAGCACATCAAAGAGGCTATAATGTACCTGCTTTTTGGGGGCACCCCCAAAGCCCTTCCAGACATAACCATACGTGGCGAACTTAACGTCTTATTGATAGGAGATCCAGGAACAGCCAAATCACAGCTTCTCCAATACGTGGCAAGGATAGCGCCGCGAGGACTTTACACTTCAGGAAGGGGAACCACAGCCGCAGGCTTAACTGCAGCGGTAATCCGAGAAAAAGGGGGAGGAATGACTCTTGAGGCAGGAGCGCTGGTTTTGGCAGATAAAGGCGTAGCGTGCATAGACGAGATTGATAAGATGCGACCAGAAGATCGTGTTGCCATTCATGAAGCAATGGAACAACATACGGTTTCAGTAGCCAAAGGAGGAATAGTTGCTACGCTTAACGCTAGAACAGCCATATTAGCAGCAGCCAACCCCGCTTTTGGAAGATACGAACCAACTCGGATATTTGCTGAAAACGTCACTTTGCCAGTTACCATACTATCAAGGTTTGACCTCATGTTCATATTAAAGGACAAGCCGGACAAGGAAGTTGACAGCAAAATGTCAGAACATATACTTAACCTACACCGCAAAAGGGCTCCACCAGCAGAACCTCCAATATCACCAGATCTTTTAAGAAAGTATATAGGCTATGCAAAAACGCATATAACTCCAGTTCTGACAAGAGAAGCTTTGGAAAGACTTAAAGAGTTCTACCTTTCCATGCGCTCAGCCAGCACGGCTGAAGATGCTCCAATAACCATAACCGCTCGGCAATTGGAATCCCTTGTCCGTATAGCTGAAGCTCGTGCAAGAGCAGCATTAAGGAAAGAAGTAACAGCTGAAGACGCAGAAGCAGCTATTAATATAGTGAAAAAATCCCTAGAAGAAGTTGGAATGGATGTAGCCTCTCACAAACTGGACATAGACACGGTAATGACGGGAAAGCCCAAAAGCCTACGAGACAAGCTTCACACAGTTCTAAACACAATAATCCAAATGGAAAGAGAAACGGGAATGGTGGAAAGAGAAGCCCTACTCGACGAGTTAGAAACAACACATGAAATTTCCAGAGCTGAAGCTGAACGCCTGTTAAACCGATTGTTAAGAGAAGGAACAATCTATTCGCCTAGAGAAGGATACATAAAAAGAACATAATTCAAAGCATTATCCATTACCGTCAAAAGTAACATTAGCAACATTTCACTAAGCATTACCGTGGTGACCAAGAAACTTTGGAAAAACATTCATTAATATTCGACTATTAATGGCAATCATAACAAAATACATGGACAACTTCTAATTCAAAAACGCTTATAACTCCCGAACGTAATATTTATTAGTGCGAAGTCGCCCTCAAAATCATTTTGGCGAACTTCCAAGCCAAAACCATTAGAATGCACTCCCTCACATTCAACAGTGAAGGGAGGAAGAGGTGTAAATGAGCAAGCTAAAAGGCTCTAGCTCATTAATGAACACCGTGCAGAGGCAAACTCAAAGCCAACACTCCAATAAATGCAAACGCCAAACAGACACCAGCGAAAGCCCGACATGCCACGCCGTCTGGAGGATGGCTCGGCTTGAGCGCCGAAGAAGGGCGCGGCAAGCCGCGAAAGAGCCCCGGGTAGGCGCATGCTGCCGTAGATCCGGGGATTCCCGAATGGGACCTCCCGCTGCGGTTTCCTTCGGGAAGCCGTAGCGCTCCCGGCAGGGAGCGGGAACCCCCCGAACGGAAGCATCTTAGTAGGGGGAGGAAAAGAAACCAACTGGGATTCCCTTAGTAGCAGCGAGCGAAAAGGGAAAAGTCCAAACTAAACTCCAAAGGGAGACCTTTGGAGGATGTGGAGTTATGGGCCCAGCCGCCTCTTAGCCGGCGAAACCGAAGTGGCCTGAAACGGCCCGCCGAAGAGGGTGAAAGCCCCGTAGGC
>DAZI01000002.1:0-215 GCA_002507245.1 Candidatus Bathyarchaeota archaeon UBA233 | reverse complement strand
GGTGAAAGCCCCGTAGGCGTAAGCTGGAAAGAGTTGGGCTGGAGTCCCAGAGTACCGTACCCTGGTTTGGGTGCGGGAAGTTGGGAGTCACCAACTTCCAAGACTAAATACGTCTCAAGACCGATAGCGCACTAGTACGGTGACGGAAAGTTGAAAAGTACCCCGGAAGGGGGGTGAAAAGAGCCTGAAACCAGACGGTAATAGACGTGTGCAGC
>DAZI01000065.1 GCA_002507245.1 Candidatus Bathyarchaeota archaeon UBA233 | reverse complement strand
ATCTATGATTGGGTTTTAGACGATTACCCAGACGATTATGAAAGAACAGATATATATGTAATTAAACGTGGAAAACAAGTTTCCATAACGCCAATAAAGCTGGACTTTGTCCCGGATTTGAATAGTTTAAGCAAGTTAGCTGATTTTTTGGAACAACGCGGCTACGCCGTGAAATGAGAGAGCTAAATGATTATTCTATGTCTTCTTTGGAACTTTGAAATGAGAATCTTTACCAGCACTTTTGTATTCCCCCCCAGCACTTCGGACAATGGAAGCTATTTTTGCGAAATTTTCTGAACCTAGAAATTGTCGTGGTTTTATCATTATGAATTCTCCTTTGTCCTCAAATGATAGAAGGGCCTCAAGTTCTTCTGGGAACATCATTTTAATATCTTCCAATGTTCGTGGCTGTTCAGCTGGCGTTAATGAGGGCGCTGGAACCGATGTAAGCGGGGACGAAGTAGTTGTGACCTCTTTTAATGATTTAGAAACACTTTCTAAGTCTTCTACCACTCGCTTAAGTATAATAAGAAGCTCATCTATCCGTGTGCAAAGCTCCTCAACGTTAGAAGGTTCCAAGTTCAATGGTTTAAACGCCTCCATCGTAATATTCTGCGATTCCATCCTATTTTGTTTATCCCTTCTAAAGGCTAAAAGGAACGAAACATAATTAACTCATAAGCCGAGAGTTTCAGTGTGAAAGCAAATGCAGCAACGCCTAAAGGAGTTCATTTTATGTTAGAGATTGATGGAAGCCAGAAAAGCGGAAGCGGTACCATCCTACGGCTGTCAATAGCCTTAGCCAGTATCCTCCAGAGACCCTTACACATATATAACATTCGACAAAAGCGCCCCCAGCCCGGGCTTCGCCCCCAGCACTTGGAGGCAGTACTAACGGCTGGAAGGATATGCAACGCTGAAATTAAAGGTGCAGAGATAGGTTCAAAGGAACTATGGTATTATCCCAGTGAGATTTCAGGAGGAAACATACAAGCCGAAATCGGTACTGCTGGAAGTATTCCAATGCTATTAATGACGGTTCTACCCATGTGCATCTTTGCCAAACACTCTATACATTTACATGTAGTCAAAGGTGGAACAGATGTCAGTCACTCCCCAACAATTAACTATATAAAGCATGTGTTTTTACCGGTTCTACAAAAAATGGGGATAACAGCTTCACTTGTAATCCACAGATATGGATATTACCCCAAAGGAATGGGAGAAGTAACACTTGAAGTCAAGCCCACTGTAAAGCTGGAGCCATTAATGCTGGAAAATTTTGGAGAAATAGAAGAAATAAGAGGAATTTCGGTCTGTACCTTTTTAGAGGATAGAAAGGTTGCAGAAAGACAAGCCAAAGCCGCAAATGAATATTTAAGCGATTACGGTTTCACTGCACAAATGGATGTAGTAAACGACCGTTCTAATCCCGTCCAGAAAGGAAGTTCATTGGTGTTATGGGCGAAAACAAGCGAGAAAGCAGTATTAGGTGCAGATGCTATAGGAGAACTACGAAAAAGAAGTGAGGAAGTAGGCAGAGAAGCTGCAGAAAAACTTTGGAAAGAAATAGTCATGAGGCCTACAGTAGATGTGCATTTAGCTGATATGCTTATACCATACGTTGCACTTGCAGACGAGGAATCAGTTTTTTTAACTCGAAGGTTAACCGACCATCTTGAAACCAACATTTGGCTAGCAGAAAAAATTCTAAAGGTAAAGTTCAAAGTCAAAAGGGTTGACAACCTCTATCAGATTGAAAAGTTAGCTTAACCCTATTTCAACAAATGAGGTTAAGAAGGATTGAAGGCCAAGATCAGAGGGATATACACTACTGCGTTAACGAAATTACTCCTCGAAAATGGCTTTGAAATAGTGCAGCCATCTATTCCAATAAAAGAAAGATTCCGTCTGAAAGACTGCTTTGATCCGCCAGATATAGAAATAAAAGATCGTTACGATTTACAAGGTGTACGTGCAATAGGAACCCCCGAATCGGTTGATAAGCTTATTCAGGTTTTACATTCAGACCTCCGAGACGCGATAACTCGAAAATGGCATGTAAGCCTTGACGGGATTTATAAAGGAAAAATAGTGGAAAATCTTTCCGAAATGGTTTTAGTAGACATAGGTGTTGCTTTAGGTAAGCTTCCAGTGAGAGAGAAACCTGAAGACTGTAACGAAATAATTGTCCAAGTACAAAGACGGAAAATAGGCGTAAAAACCCCGTTGCTAACAACAAAAGTGAAAGTTATTGGAAAACACGCAATCTTAACCCCGGAGCAAATAATAGGTGTTAGTCTAAAAATCAGAAATCTAAACGAAAGAGCTCGCCTTTACGCGTTGGGAAAACGGCTAAAACCGGAGAAATGGGGGATAATATGGCGTGAAACATCAGCCAACCAGCCTGCTGAAAGGTTGAAGGGGGAAATAAATAGACTCCTCGAGAAAGCTGAAAAGATAGCAGCGTTAAGTAAACAAGTAACAGCCCCAGCCTTGCTGCTGGAAGGCTTCCACTGCGTGGATATAGAGTTCCCTGCCACTTCAAAAACAACTCTTGACCAAATCAGAAATGCAGTGGTACCTACGCTAGCTGGACACCATTATTATAAAGCTTGTGGCAGGAGGATTTCTGCAGCTCTAGAAATGGCTGAAAAACTATTGGAAAACGGAGAACCTGAAGCAAAGGTCAAAGAAGAGTTTAGGCGAATTATTGAGCCAGAATACCCTGAGGAAGGGTACAAAGTGCAGATTGAACATGTAAAGCTAAGTGGGCAAGTCTTTCTTTTAGGAGAAGCAATAATCGAAGAATTCAAGGCGCCAAATATTCGTTTCCAACGAATCCTTAAACGAGATGGAATATATGACGGACTAAGAGTTTCCAAACAAGCCGGGGATAAAGCAATAACCGAAGCTGAAATAGGCGCGTGGACTTTCAAAACTCATTATTATTCGCCTGATGGCGAACATAAGGGCACATACATAAACGTGAACACTCCTATAGAGCTTTACCCAAACACTATTCGATATGTGGACTTAGAAGTTGACGTATGCGTTTGGCCCGACAAAACCTACAAAATTCTAGATAAGGAAAAACTGAACAATGCTTTGCAAAAAGGCTGGATAAGTGAGAGATTAGCTAGTCATGTTTGGAAAATAGTTGAGGAAATCAGCCGAGGTCTTTGTGAGAAAAAGTTTGGTTTGAAAGAGTAAAGGATATAAGCAACCATTTATGTGTCTCGATTCTAGGGATAAATTATGAGCTTGTGGAAATTACGGTTATCCATGATAGGAACACTAGCCGTAATCATCGGGCTCTCAACCCTCTTCTTCACAGTCATACTCACTCTAATAGGAACTCTCGACTTTATGCTAATAGGCATACTCGTCGTAACCTTCAACATACTGCAATGGCTTTTTTCGCCTTATATTATAGACGCGGTATATCGGGTTAAAGAAATTAAGAAAGCTGACAACCCGAAGCTTTACGGAATGGTTGAACGATTAAGCATAAAAAGCGATATCAGAATGCCTAAGGTAATGTTAGCAAGGATCCCCGTTCCCAATGCCTTTGCTTATGGTTCACCTGTCGCTGGAACCCGCGTTGCAGTAACAACTGGTCTTCTAGAAACGTTAGAAGACGAAGAAGTGGAAGCGGTTATAGGACATGAACTTGGACACTTGAAGCATCGAGACGTGCAAGTTATGATGTTTGTTTCCATCCTACCGGCAATATTATTCTACATAGGCTACAGCCTCATGCTCTCATCCATGTTCAGTCGAAGTCGAAGGGAAGAAGGGGGAAGTGCGGGTCTACTTGTAGGAATAATAGCTATGCTTCTTGCATGGTTCCTAAACCTGTTCATCCTGTATCTAAGCAGGATACGTGAATATTACGCGGATAGACATAGTGTTTCAATAGTGGATGATGGTGCAAGAAAACTTTCAGAAGGATTAGCAAAAATAGTTCACACTTCGGGTAGAATGAAACGTTTCCGAAAGGAAACAACGAATTTTAATGCCTTGAAAGCCCTGTTTATTGCTGACCCAGATAGGGCAGAGGTGGATGCTGCGGCAATAGCTCGATTAAGTGGAGATCAACGGTTAGTTCAAGAGCTTTTGAGAAGAAAAGTCACTTTTTTGGATAGACTTTCAGAAATCTTTTCTACACATCCTAACATTATCAAAAGGTTAAAGGCGCTTCAACAGCTAGCCTAAACCAGCGCCACCACATCCCTTATTACTTCCACAAGTTTTCCGTTTTGAACGAGTTCCCTAACCACAGTTTCTATGTCAATGCTTAATTGTCTATCTTCTTCTAGTCTGGGAACTTTATCTCGAATCGCTTTGTAGGCCTGTTTCGTTCCTTTTCCAAGATTTTCCCATCCGCGGAATTCTATAGCCTGAGCAGCGCAAATAAGTTCTATACCGATTATATTCTGAGTGTTTCGAATTATTTCCTTAGCTTTTCTTGCGGCAGTTGTTCCCATGCTGACAAAGTCTTCAAAGTTAGCTGAGGTTGGGATTGAATCGACGCATGCAGGGTGAGCTAAAATCTTGTTTTCTGAAGCTAAGGCGGCAGCTGTATATTGTAAGGTCATGAATCCGCTGTTTAGCCCCTTAGTTGCTTGAGATGAGACCAGAAAGGCAGGTAGTCCTCGGTTAAGTTTTTCATCAATAAGCCTTGCCGTTCTTCTTTCAGAGAAGTTTCCAACCATAGTTATAGCTATTCCAAGCATGTCCATGGCTATGGCGATAGGCTGCCCATGGAAGTTCCCACCAGAAAAACAAGCGGGGTTAGAAGCAAAAACTAGAGGGTTATCAGTAGCTGAGTTTATCTCTATTTCCACAACTTTTCTGGTATAAGCGACTGCATCTCTTGCCGCACCTAGAACTTGAGGGATGCAACGTAGCGAATACGGATCTTGTGGATATCCTAGCGTTTCTAACGCTTCCTTGCCCAAACGAATTAGCTTACTCCCGTGAATCAGTGAGCGGATATTTCTAGCGGTTGCCATCTGCCCCGGATGAGGCCTCACTTCATGAATCCTCTCATCAAAGGCATCGTAAACTCCAAGCATAGCTTCAAGAGTTAAAGCAGCAGCCACTTCAGCTGTTTGAACGAGTTTTTCCGCATCATGTACTGCCAAAGCAGCCAGAGCAGTCATCACTTGAGTCCCATTATTAAGAGCTAGGCCTTCCTTCTCCTCAAGGGTTAAAGGCTGAATCCCAGCCTGTTCCATAGCTTGTTTTCCAGTCAAGACTCTGCCTTGGTATTCAGCTTCCCCTTCACCCATTAGAACGAGAGTTAAATGTGAAAGAGGGGCCAAATCTCCGCTTGCACCTACAGAGCCTTTCTCGGGAATAACTGGATGTACGTGTTCGTTGAGCATTTTAACCAAAGTTTCAAGTACTTTCAAGCGAACACCAGAATAACCCTTAGCTAAAGTGTTGGCGCGCAAGAGCATGGCAGCACGAACAACCTCCTTGTGAAAGGCTTTACCTACACCGGTGGAATGACTCCGAATGAGGTTAACTTGTAATTGCCGAATCTCCTCGGGCGATATCTTCGTGTTAGCTAAGGCGCCAAACCCCGTGTTAACCCCGTAGATTACTTTTCCCTCCGCTATCATTTTTTGAAGAGCTTTACGGCTTTCAGTAACCTTCCTTTTTGTAGATTCGGAAAGGGCGACTTTGACATTTTGACGGGCAACTGAAACAACATCCTCAACAGTGAGAGTTTCGCCGTCGATTTCTATAACATGGTTATGCATAAGACCGCTTCACCGCATGAAATCCTTAAGGCATAAAGATATGAAAAGCTTTGCCAGAAAAATTCTATCCTTTGCCCTTATAAAAGAAAGCTTAGATATAGATTTAAGATAAAGTAAAGAAGCTTTATCCCCAGAAAAGCTTGTTGAAAGGGAGAAGTATGGTAGATTGTCCAAATCTGGAGAGGAATTTAGAAAATTGTTCATGTACTTATGTTGCTTGCGACAGACGCGGAAAATGTTGTGAATGTATACAATATCATCGAAGTAGAGGAGAGTTACCCGGTTGTTTTTTCCCATCTGAAGTGGAAAGGACTTATGATAGGAGTATAAGAAAATTTATTGAAGCTCATACCCGGTAACTAATACGGAGCTTTTTATAGCTTCTCGCTGGTGCCTTCGTTTTTCCTTTTCCAACCTACCTCAACATCGGGATTTTAATTCCCTTTTCTTTGGCTATTTGCTTTGCCTTCTCGTATCCTGCATCTGCGTGTCGAACTATAGCCGTTCCAGGGTCGGTTGTTAATACCCTTACCAGCCGTCTTCCCGCTTCTTCGGTTCCGTCTGCGACTAAACACATCCCGGCGTGGATGCTGTAGCCTATGCCTACGCCTCCGCCATGGTGCACTGAAACCCAAGTAGCGCCGGCAACAGCGTTTAATAAGGCATTAAGTATTGGCCAGTCGGCAATAGCATCGCTACCGTCCTTCATGCCTTCTGTTTCACGGTTGGGTGAGGCAACGCTTCCGCCATCCAAGTGGTCACGGCCTATCCATATGGGCCCGGAAAGTTTGCCGTCTGCAACCATGTCATTTATCATTTTTCCAAATCGCGCTCTTTCGCCGAAGCCGAGCCAGCAAACTCGGGCGGGTAATCCTTGAAACTTCACCTGTTCTTTGGCTTTTCTTATCCAACGACACAATTCCTTATTGTAGGCGAACTTTTCAAGGATTAGGTCGTCTAAAGTGTAGATATCTTCTTTGCTTCCTACGAGCGAAGTCCAGCGGAAGGGACCTTTTCCTTCGCAGAACATGGGTCGAATGTAACGTTGGACGAATCCGGGGTAAGCAAAAGCTTGATTAAATCCGGCGTTATAGGCTTGTTGTCGAAGGTTATTTCCATACTCAAAGGTTACTGCGCCTTTTTCCATCATTTTGACCATGGTTTCAACTTGCATGCGTATGCTATTGTAGGATTTTTCCAAATACTCCTTTGGATTATTGACTCGAAGTTCGTCTGCCTCTTCCTTCGAAAGCCCAGCAGGGTAATAACCGTTCAACGGGTCGTGAGCTGCCGTTTGGTCTGTCAAAACATCAGGAATTATGCCTCGCCGGAGAAAGTTGGAATGTACCTCCGCAGCATTACCAAGCAATCCAACGCTTAGTGGTTTTCCCTCACGTTTCGCTTCCAAAACCATGTTTATTGCCTCATCTAGATCGTCAGTCCATGTGTCCAAGTACCCATGGCGAATCCGCCGTTCTATGGCATGTTTGTCTATTTCTATCACCAATGCCACGCCATCGTTCATTGTAACTGCTAGGGGTTGAGCACCACCCATTTCGCCTAGTCCAGCAGTTAATACAAGTCTTCCGCGTAGGGTTCCGTCGAAGTGTTCCTTAGCCACGGCAGCCAAAGTCTCGTATGTACCTTGCAATATTCCTTGGGTCCCGATATAAGCCCAAGACCCAGCTGTCATCTGTCCAAACATGATAAGCCCTTTCTGTTCGAGTTCAAAGAAGTAGTCCCACGTAGCCCATTTTGGCACAAGCATGGAATTTACAATTAAAGCTCTGGGGGCCCACTCGTGAGTTTTAAACACAGCGACAGGCTTTCCGCTTTGGACAAGCATAGTTTCGTCTTGTTCCAACATCATTAGTGTTTCGACAATCTGTTCGAAGCATTTCCAGTTTCGAGCCGCCTTCCCAGTTCCACCATAGACTATGAGGTTTTCCGGGTCTTTTGCTACTTCAGGGTCAACTACGTTGTAAAGCATGCGGAGAATTCCTTCAATTTGCCAGTTCTTACAATGTAATTCATGCCCCACTATACATCTTGGTGGCTTTTCAAGTGTGGTCAAACATTTCCACCACATAAGGCTAAGCGTCAACTAAAGTAAAACGTTTACCCTTTTACCGAAGTGTCCTCATATAAGAATTTGTCCGTTTTTAACAACTATGCGGCCGTTTTTTATCACGTATTTCACGAGGTTAACACCGAAACGGTATCCTAAGAACTTGTAGTCAGGTATATCTAAAATGATTATATCGGCCTTTTTTCCTACTTCCAGGCTTCCAACATGGTTCGCACGGTTTATGGCATGTGCAGCGTTTATGGTAGCTGCAGTTATGGCTTCAGCTGGTGAAAGCTTCATGTTGCGACATGCAAAGGCGATAGCTAGTTGCATGTTTTCAGTCCAACAGCTTGGATTGAAATCTGTTCCCAAAGCAACCGGAACACCTTTGGTTATCATTTTCCGTGCCTCGGCATAACGATTAATCATCAGAGCAAAGGAAGCAGCTGGAAGAAGAACAGCAACCACGCCTGTCTTAGCCAAAAATTCGATTCCAGCCTCCGAGGCACATATCAAGTGTTCTGCTGACACAGCGCCCACTTCAGCGGCAAGTTCTGCTCCACCTAAATAAGTTATTTCGTCGGCATGAACCTTGGGTTTTAAGCCATGGTTTTTAGCTGTTTTCAAAATCTTTCTAGATTGTGACACATCAAAGACGCCCCTTTCGCAGAAAACATCGCAGAATTCGGCTAAATGTTGTTCTGCCACTTTTGGAATCATCTCCTGGATTAATAATTCAACATAGCCTTCTGGATTTTCTAGATATTCCGGTGGGAAAGCATGGGCTCCCATGAAGGTAGGCACAAGGTCTAAAACGTGTTTTTCATTTAGCTTTTTTATGGCTTCCAAGATTTTTATTTCGTGTTCTGTTGATAAGCCGTACCCGCTCTTGGCTTCCACAGTAGTGGTTCCATGTAACAACATTGTATTCAAGGTTTTAAGCCCTGTTTCTATGAGTGTTTCAAAAGAGGCTTCACGTGTCGCCTTTACTGTTTGGAGGATTCCACCTCCCCTTTTTAGAATTTCTATGTAAGAAGCTCCTTTGATGCGCATTTCGAATTCGGATTCTCTGGATCCAGCGAAAACTAGGTGGGTATGTGCATCAACGAAGCCTGGCATGACAACTTTTCCTTCAGCGTCTAAAATGTTTGGGCTTTCAAAGGTTTGTTCAATTTCGGAAGATTCCCCAACAGCGATTAGTTTTCCATTTTTGATCGCTAAGCCGCCGTCAAGAATAGTCTGAAGCTCGTTCATTTCTTCACGGATAGCCGGTTTTTCGCTTTTTCCTTTTAGGGTTAGTAATTGTTTAGCATTAAGCACTAGCAGGTCGGCTTCGATTTTCACAGCGCTTCGCCTTTTTCTATTGCTTCTTGTATAGCTATCTCTATGACCCGTTCTGAAGTGAGGTTTTCTATTTTTAAGTAGTAACTGGCTATGTCAATTAGCGCCTTTAACGGCGCCATTCCGCAAAATTCTGAGCTTATTATTGGAACGTTATAACGTTCTGCCTCTATTTTCAAAAGTTCGAAAACCCTGTATAGCGGTGTTTTCTCGTAGTCGGTTATGCTCATCCCTATCTGTGTGATATTTTTTTCTGGTATGTATGCTGCCATTGCTTTGACATGGGTTAATCCGCCCTTTTTTGAGTGTAGTGCCTTAGCGATTTTTTTAGCTATTTTCAAATTTGAGGTGCCGAGGTTTACGTTGAAGCCGGCCATGAGTTTACGAGCGCCAGTTATGGTTGCACCGGCCGTTGGATGCGGTTTTGCCGGACCGAAATCAGGTTTTCTGTCTGGCTGAGTTATCATTTCAGCTAGTTTTTCGTATTCGCCTTTTCTTATCCAGTCTAGATCTTTTCGTTCAGGCTTGGTTGCTGCCTCAGCGTAGAGATAGACTGGAATCTCTAGTTCTCTTGCAAGGGTTTCTCCGAATTTCTTAGCTATTTCGACGCAGTCCTGCATAGTTACGTTTTTTATTGGAATGAAGGGAACTACATCCACGGCGCCTATCCGTGGGTGTTGCCCCTTATGTTTTGTCATGTCGATTAGTTCTACGGCTTTTTGAGCTGCGCTTAAAGCTGCCTCGAGCACGGATTGGCGGTTCCCAATGAAGGAGATGACTAGACGATTATAGTAATCGTCAAAGGTATAGTCGAGGACATATGCATCTTTCACCCGTTGAATCTCGCTTAAGATTGTTTTAACAACTTCTGGGCTAGAGGTGCTAAAGTTCGGGACACATTCAACTATCTCGTGCAAAGGTTTTTCACTCCATCTTCCGAGTTTTAATTTAACTTTTTCATTGAAAAAGTTTACAAAAATGTTTTAAGCGTTTATTTGTTCAAAGTGAGTTTGGATGGGTCTAAAAGATGAGTGAACAGCTTGGTTTTGAGGTTCCAAGTTGGGAGCAAATCTACATGATGCTACTGGAGATAGCGGAAAAAATAACAACTGACGGTTTCGAGCCTGACGTTATTGTAGGCGTCTGCCGTGGCGGGTGGCCTCCGGCACGAGTGATATCTGATCTTTTAGAAAACGCTGAACTGGCTAACGTTAAGGCAGAGTTTTACCTTGGAGTAGGTGAAACGAAGGGGGAACCTGTGATTACGCAGCCCGTTTCTACCTCTGTTAGGGGGAAAAAGGTTCTTGTCGTTGATGAGGTGGCGGATACGGGTAAAAGCCTACGTTTAGTGAAGGAACATTTAATGGAAAGGGGGGCCTTACAGGTTAAGGTCGCAACCATTTATTATAAGCCTTGGAGCCTTATCATTCCAGATTACTATGAGAAAGAGACATCACATTGGATAGTTTTTCCGTGGGAGATAAAGGAAACAATAAGAAAACTTGTGGAAAAATGCAGACGGGAAGGAAGGTCCTTCGAAGAAGAGAAAGGGAAACTTGTAGAGGCTGGGTTGAACCCTGATCTCATTGAAAGATTTTTGCGAGAAATAATGGAGAAAAACTAGTTGAGAATTGAAAAACTAGTGGAGTATGGGAAGTATGTGGGCATAGGTGGTTACAAGAACGTAAGAATTGAAAATGTGGAACTGTTCCTTCAAGACGTTAGAGAGAAGATGAAAAGTACAACTGTGCAGTTTTTGAATGCCAAGCTTATCGCGAGATGGGAACACCTTTTTTTTGCTGTTTTAAATGCCTTAACTGCTTTCAAAAATAGTAGAAACATATCTAACAGCTTAGCCATCGAAATTTTGCTTTTTGCTTCTGCACAAAGGCAGATTAAACGAGCCTTCCAAGTTTTAGGAATAAGACCGGAAACTTCAGAAATAGCCATAGTAATAGTGGATGATGAGCAAGAGAAAATTCGTGGAGCTGCAGCTATGCTTTCGGAAATTTTGTTGGGTTCAGAAGATGACTCTGTATTGGAAATCAATGAGGAAAAGTTCAACCGTATTCGACAGGCGTTTAACATTGGGGATGAGGAGTTGAAATCATTGTCTAAGCGAAAAGGTTCGGAGAAGGAGGCATTGACTGAGCTGGTTATTGAGCATGTAGCGCTTTTGGCAACACAGCGTTAGCTGAACTTTTCTTTACTAACTGAGAGAATATCGTTTGGTTTTACCACCGATATGCCTGTTACTCCGCCAACTACCTCAATAAGAAGAATCTTATCTGGAGAAGTCAAATTTACCTTCCTTTCAATGTTTGCTGCAGCCGCGTCAATTATATCGCGAGAGGAGAGCTGGGTAAACCTTTTCTCGACAGTTATCCGGAAGCTTTCGTTTTCCTTTATTTTTGAACCCATTTCCGTTGCTACGCGTCTGATTTCGTTTAGGTCTGTGCGGATGGTTCGCTCTATGGGAATAACTCGTAACGTGTAACGAAACTCGTAGGGTCGCTGTTTCAGAATTTCCCTGAACTTTTCTATGACTTCGAATGGATTAAAGGCTGTTTTAGCAGCGACCAATCCCGATATGCCTGTTTTATCAACGGTTGGCGCTTTATCACCTATTTCGCCTAACAAATACCAGATTTCTGAGCAGGCTTCATCTTCATTTCCACGAGTCGTTGTAATCAAAAGGTTAAAATCTCTAAGCATGGCACATCACTCTCCAATGTTAAAAGATAACTCACCACCTTTCATAATAAGCATTCGCCTAATAAAAGCCTAACAATGACTACCTTAATTCCTTATCTAGAACAGCTTGAGATAACAAAACATATATGGCGACAAGCCTTTTTCTAAAGCCTCGGGAAGAACAAAATATGCTGAGGTATGACGTCATCATAGTAGGCGCTGGGCCAGCAGGAATCTTCTCCGCCCTCGAACTTGCAAGGAAGACTGATCTAAAAATAGCAGTTATCGAGAAAGGCCCAGATATAGATGATCGCAAATGTCCAGCTAGTCGAGGGTTAGGATGCAAGAATTGTAAGCCGTGCGCTCTGCTTTCTGGATGGGGTGGAGCTGGGGCCTTCAGCGATGGAAAGTTAACGTTGTCTACAGAAGTGGGCGGATGGCTTAATGAATACATTTCTGGAAAAAGGCTGAAACAGCTCATAGAGTATGTGGACAGCATATATCTTGAGTTTGGGGCTTCAGAAAATGTTTATGGAACAGATATCGAAGAGATTGAAGACATTGAGAAAAGAGCATCCCTTGCCGGATTAAAGCTGATTCCGCAAAAAATAAGGCATATGGGCACGGAAAAATGTGCTGAAACTCTTCGAAAGATGCGGGAATATTTGAAAGACAGAATAGACGTGAAAATGAAAACAGAGGTAGAAGGCTTAATAGTCAAAAACGGGTTTGTAGAAGGTGTACAAACAGTCAGCAAGGAAAGAATTTTTGGGAAATATGTAGTTGTAGCTCCAGGTAGGAGCGGAGCTGAATGGCTAAAGATGGAAGCCCAAGCTTTAGGGTTAAAGACGCTTAACAATCCTGTGGATGTTGGAATACGAGTAGAAGTCTTAGCATCAGTAATGGAAGATCTGACCAACGCGTTGTACGAGCCAAAATTCATTTACTACTCGAAATCCTTTGACGATCAAGTTCGAACCTTCTGTGTTGCGCCTTACGGTGAGGTAATAACTGAATCCTACAACGGAATCTTAACAGTTAACGGACAGAGCTATGCAGAGAGAAAGACCAGGAACACTAACTTTGCCATACTCGTAAGCACCTCTTTCACTGAGCCTTTCCGGGAACCCATAGCTTATGGCAAATACCTGGCTAGGCTTTCAAACCTATTAAGCGGCGGAGTGATAATTCAAAGGCTAGGCGACTTCGAAGCTGGAAGACGGTCTACACCCGAAAGAATCGCTCGAAGTCTTGTAGAACCTACCTTAAAAAACGCCACTCCGGGAGATCTAAGCTTTGTGTTGCCTTATCGATACTTAACAGACATAAAGGAAATGCTATATGCATTAGACAAAATAACTCCGGGAATACGTTCCAAAGACACGTTACTATATGGCATAGAGGTAAAATTCTACTCTTCAAGGCTTCAACTGAATAATTCCCTTGAAACTAAAATACGAAACCTGTTCACCATAGGTGATGGCGCCGGAATCACGCGAGGTCTTGTTCAAGCCTCAGTTTCAGGCATAATAGTTGCAGAAGAAATTATGCAAAGAGAACGGAAGTAGAAGAAGAGAGGGTAGGGAGCGGGAGAAAATCCTCAGCGGGAGAGGAGGAGGGATAATCCAACCCGCATCCCCGAGAGCAACCAGCAAACAATAAAATAAAAACCTTATGTAACATTTTTCCATTCACCATCTAACTATAAAACTGTTAAACTTTTATACCCTAAAAACGCTCAATCATCTTGGGCGGTGGGTCTAGGCGGGGGGCTAGGGGTCCCCTGAGAGGCATCGGCCTCGACCGTAAACCCTCTACAGGACGGGCTGAAGCTGAAGTGAGGCGCCTAAGCCCGTCAACTCCGCGTTCCTTAAACAATGACTACCCGTCCCTTGGGGCTAACGGTCATGGGGCAGCCTTCGTAGGGAGGCTGACCACCATGTTCACCAAGTGAACCTGGCCAGGCCCGGGAGGGAGCAACCTAAGCTTGGACGTTTAGCGCTCAAGGGAGTGCGGGTATGAGCAACGGGAACGCTTTGGGTTGGCGGATACTAGGCGTCGAGCTTCAGGACCCACCGTCCACTTCTTAGATAAAAGGAGCTGTAGCTAATGGCCTATGCAATAGTGGTTTGTTATCGTTGCGGTAGAGCATTGGTGGCTATGATTAACTGTAAAACACGTCTTTGCCCCTACTGTGGAACACGGATTACTTTAGATAAAGCTCGCAAGGTAGCTTTTGCATCTTCTGCAAGTGATGCCTCTGAAAAGCTTCGTATTTTTAACTTGAAAAGAAAGAATTGATTTTATCTTTTCCTTTTGCCTTTTATGTAATCTTCTACCCATTGTCTTGCTGTGTTATCAGGTATCTGTATGGGTGGATGCTTAAAAGCGTAGGACGATATGCTTATTAGAGCTCCGCCTATTTTTCGGTCTAAAGCTATTTTCACGGCTCTTATGACGTCGATGACTACCCCGGCGCTGTTTGGAGAGTCCTCTACTTCAAGCTTCACAAGTAAATTTACAGGCTGGTTTCCGAATTTTCTTCCTTTAAGGAATATGTAGCAGATTTTTTTGTCGCCTAAGAATGGCACGTAGTCTGAGGGCCCTATCCTGGTTGGAAGTGGATACTCAACCATACTTGTTACGGCTTGAGTTTTGCTGATTCGTTTTGTGTGTAGCCTATTTTCCACTGTCATGTTTAAAAAGTCGGTGTTGCCGCCTAAGTTTAGCTGATAGGTTTCTTCTACTTTAACTCCTCGATCGCTACATAGTTTTACTAGACTTCGGTGTAGTATTGTCGCGCCTAACTGGCTTTTTATGTCATCTCCTGCTAATGGCAAGCCTTTTTTTTGGAACTTTATGTCCCATTCGTGGTTTGAGGCTATAAATTCTGGTATGCAGTTAATGAATGCGCAGTTAGCCTCTAATGCTGCTTGAGCGTAAAAACTGGTTGCCTGTTTACTTCCAACGGGTAAGTAGTTAACGAGTATTTCTGCCTGTGTTTCCTTCAATACGGACACAATGTTATCTAGAGCGAGGTCTTTTTCTTCTAGTTGATGAACATGGAAGGCTTGTTTCATGTGGGAAGCTACTCCATCTAACATAGGGCTTGGTGAAACTTTTACGCCTAATGGAGGGACATCTGCAAACTTGACGCAGCTGTTAGGTTGGGCGAATATAGCCTCGGACAGGTCTCGTCCAATCTTATTCTGATTAACGTCAAAAGCGGCAACAAATTTTATGTCGCGGACATGGTACTTTCCAAAAACCACATGCATTAACCCTGGAACAGAAGCAGTTTCCTGCACGTTCTTATAATATTCAACTCCTTGAATTAAAGCGGAGGCACAATTACCTACGCCTACTATGGCTACACGGATTTCGTTCAATCTATTTCATCTCAATTGTACTCTAGTATACTTAGTATAACTTATCAAGACTAGACATGAGCTTTTAACCCTTTCCGGCTGTGAGATGGTGAAAGTTAAATAGTAGGGGCAAATGATTAGAGAAGAGGGCGAGAAAAGTTGGTGAAAAAGCTTAAAATCCAATATGAGCCTTTTGAGGAGATCATTATTCGGGAATTTGTTAAGTTCGAAAACGCGGATGATTTAGCTCGATTTGCAAGCATAGTAGCCGGAGGAAAACCTACAGGCTTATACTGGACTGATGGAATATTGTTTCTATATTTCCCGTTACCAGCAACAACCGAAACTGCAGCCAAGGCATTGGTAGAAGAGAAGAAGGTTTATTGGACTTTTGTAGGTTTTGCTCTATTGCCAGACTATAAAAAAATAATTGAAACAAGAGAGAAAATCATGGTTCCAGTGATTGACATGTCACCGAACCCCACATTTAAAAAGGTAGCGCAGTGGTTAAAGGAAGCAGAGCGAAAAAGGTCATAAAAGGAAAACATTATTTTCTTCTCTTTAAGAATTCGTCCATATATATTTCGAAGTTTTTGCTCTTTTTGAGATAGGCGCCATACTTAACAAGCGCATACATGGCTACGGCGGCGTCCTCTGGCGAACCATAAGCGGGTATTCCAAATTTTTCGAAACGGGAACGGATGTATAGCGCCATCTCTGTTTCTCCGATGTCACATGCAACAACAGGTTTACGATAACCTATTGCAATTTTTGCTACACGGTCCACAAAATCTCCTTGAAGCTCAGGAGTGTGGTGTAACCCTAAAACTATAATTCCGTAAACTTCTGATGCTTCGAGGAGAATCTTAACAGCGGTTTCAAACATTTCTGAACGTGCTGACCCAGTTAGGTCGACCGGGTTAAGGTTGGTCGCGAATCGAGGGATTTTTCCTTCCGTTTTCAATTGTTCAAACTTCTGAATTAGCATGTCAGAGAACTTTTTGACTGATAGCCCACGTCTTTCACATTCGTCTACGGCCATTATGCCTGGCCCGCCAGCGTCTGTGACTATAGCTATGTTTTTTCCTTCTGCTGGCGGTTGCATGGCTAGGGCTTTGCCTATGTCGAAAAACTCTTCCATATTATCAGCGCGTATTATTCCAGCCTGGGTAAAGGCTGCGTCATAGATTTGGTCAGATCCAGCTATTGCTCCAGTGTGGGAGGCTGCTGCTCTGGCTCCAGCTTCGGTTCTTCCCGATTTCAACGCAACGATGGGCTTTATTTTTGTGACTTCTTTTGCAATCCTGATGAATTCTCTTCCATTGCTGATTTCTTCTACGTAAAGCATTATGACTTTGGTTTTCTCGTCGTGCAAGAGGTAGTAGAGCATTTCTGCTTCGTTTACATCACATTTATTTCCGAAGCTTACAAATTTGCTTACTCCCATCTGACGGCCAGTTAGGTAGTCGAGGGCTGCTGCTCCAAAGGCTCCACTTTGGGTTACTATGGCGAGACTGCCAGGCAACGGGCGGGGGGTTGCAACAACTTCTTCGCCTGTGGAGAGAATTTTTGTTTCAGGTAGAAAGAGCATGTCGACGCCTGTTTCTGAGTCATAGACGCCTAAGCAGTTGGGGCCTAAGACGCGTATTCCGGCTTTTTTAGCTATCTCAGTTATCTTCTCTTCAAGTAGGTGATTTCCGATTTCACTGAAGCCTGCGGTTATGATTACCACGGACTTTACATGTTTTATTGTAGCTTCCTGCATGATTTTTGGCACATGCTTAGCTGGAATTACTATTACTACTAAGTCTAATTCGCCTGGAATCTTTTCTATGGACGGATAACACTTGAAACCTAGAATTTGTTCTTCGCTTGGGTTAACTGGGTATAATTCACCTTTAAACACGTTCCGTTGCTTGTTTATTACAAAATTTTTGAAAATAACATGTCCCGCTTTGTTAACTTTTCGAGAAGCACCTACAATGGCCACCGAGCGGGGATTAAAGAAAATATCCATTTGCTGAACAAGGTTTTTCAATCTGTCCACCTTTCTTCCTTCTAACGACGACTAAAGGTTTATGCTTTACCTTTTCAAGCATTTCCCAAGAAACCCCCGTAAGCTCAACCTCGAACTTGTCAGCCATATCCCAAACAGTTTCTCCAGCCCCGACTCCACGAGCCCTGTTGGAGATTTCAGCAATATGCAAGGCTTCCTCAGCATCTAATTGGCAACCAGCCACGGCTATTGGGGTAGCTCTTCGCTTTAAACGTAGAAACCTTCCAACAAGATAGGCTATTACTCCACCGAACAAGTGAATGCCTTTAACTGATGTTGGACGAGGAGTAAAGTGAAAGTTTAGGAAGGAGTAGGTTTTATCCGTGTCTACAATTATTACGCAGATATTTTTCCCAGTTTTTCGTTTGATGTAACTGCGAATTTTTTCTGCTGTTTTTTGGGCGTTTGGGAGAGGTAGGCTAACGTAGGAGTAGGGTAGGTTGCTTCCATCTATTCCGCCTTCGGATCCATGCATTAAAGCTGAGAGGAAACCTGCGTGGTGTAGGGCAACTTGTTTGTGACGGCTTCCTTCCACGATGGGGTATTCCCGCAGCCTCTGAACCGTTCGTTTATAGAGATGACACATAATTCCAAGGAAGTAGCCCCAAGCAATTCGCATCCAGTATTTGGCAATAAGGTGCGCTAAAACCCCCGGCTTTACGTGTTCCTCATTTACAATATTGCCAAGAGCTGTTGATAAGGCCTTTTCAGAAACCGTCATAAAGTCACCGTCTTCAACTAGGTTTTCTACAGCTACTGCTATTTCTTTTAGAAAGTTTTCTCTCGGTTTCCAGTATTTGGTTGTAACTGGTCTAAGCAGATACTTCGCCACTTCAATCCCGTGCTTCTAAAACATTAATTATGAGTGGAAATAAATAGTTGCGATTCATCATTGTTATACAAATCCTACGGAAAACCTTTAATGTTGAGGCTTAGCAGGGATGGCGAAAAAAGCTAGAGACAACTCATCTTCTGATATTTTCAGCATGCTTCTTGAAACTTCCAAAAAAGAAGAGAAGAAAAAGCGTGCTGGCTTGTTAAAGCAATTAGGAGTAAAGGAGTTTTTCGTAGAGGGCTCTATAAGAATCGATTCTAAGGTTTGTCGTGGTCTTGAATGCAAACTGTGTATAGACATTTGTCCAACTAACGCCTTGTATTGGCAGCGTGGCAAGGTAAAAATAACGGAGGAACTGTGCATTTACTGCGGTGCCTGCGTTTTAGCATGTATCGTTGATGATTGCATATTCATAGAGAGGAAACGCTCAACAGGTGAAACTGAAAAATTCAGTAAACCTAACGAGGTTCCAAAACTTTTCAATAGTATAAATGGGAAAAAACGCAGGGAAAGAGTTAAATCGATTTTTCCTAGAGTCGAAGCGTATTTGGAACGTTACCTGCTCCATTTTTCTTGAAGGAACGCAGGGATAGATGAGGAATCTCTTGGCCCTACGAGGACTTCCCATCCGCTTAGTTGCTCGATTTCCCCGCTGAGCCTAGCTGCTTTCCCCGGTATTATCAGCTTCCTATGTTTGACCATGTTTTCTACTCCGGATTCCTTTATGGCCTCTGCTACTTTTTCGGCTGTAAGTTTTCTTCCAGCAACAGCGCTGTCGACGGCTATTCCTTCAGTGTCTACAACTATTAGGTAGGAGTCTACGCCTGAAGCTTCTATGTCTGAAGCTACTGTGTAATAGGTTAAGGCGAAGTTCGTTGTCATCATTACAGGCGAGTTTTCATTTGGAGTTCCAAAAGTTCGAAGCCCAGGTTCGACAGCTACAGGTTTTCTCGGATCGGTATATATGTTCTGGCGAAGAATCACGTTTGGTAAGAGAACCCACCCATCCAAGCTGTGCATTATAAGTAAGTCGGCATACCGCACAATAAGCATACCTGCCAAGTAGGCTTCCTTCCACATGACCACTTCTGAGGGCGCTTCGCCTTTCTCGAGCCAAACTGTTAGGGGTACGCCTAAAATTGGAAAACCGAACAGCTCATCTCCATGTTTGCAGGCTGCACGGCGAATCATGGTGAAATTGTTTATCGTGTCAGCTAATCCTGCGGTCGGGAATGTTCCCGGGTCTAGAACTAGATCTTTCACTCCATATTCAAGCAGAGTTTTCACCAAAGAACGAAGCAGTTTTAGGTCATTAGGAGCGAAAACTGCAAGGGGACAGTCATACATAAGGGCAAGTTCAGCCATTTCCTTCCAATTTTCCTTCGTAGCGGCATAGATTAGCGGTTTGGACTTTGAAGCTGCCATTAAGCCGGATTCCATGACTGTAGGGTCGAAGCTGCAAAGAATCAAAGGTAGACTCGTGTTTTCCATTACCTTTTTGACTGTTAATTTGAATTTTTCCGGGCTGTTTGATGTAGAACGCACAGCTATCATGTTCAGCTTTAAGGTCTGCCCAATATAGATGTAGGAGAAGCTTTCCGTGCGTTTAACTCTATCAACTATTTCTTCTTCGGTCATTTCGTCTGTTACGTCTATGGCTATGGGAGTAGGATTAAAGTAGGCGAACTCGTGACGATGCATTACAAGTTTGCCGCCTATTTTCACGGCTTTTTCGCCGACTCCGATGACCACTTCTTTCACGGCAGGTTTTAACATTTCGGAAAGCTGCTTGTATTGCTTCTCGAACTGCTTAGTTAACAGTGGCGGACACTTTTCAATGTTGATCTCTCGGTTCACAACTTTCGCGGCGAAAGCCATACAGTTTTCTAAGCCGCACTCCTTGCAGTTAGTTTTAGGCAGAAGCATATAAACGTCTATTGGACTTAATTCCTTGAAACCTTTCTTCCGAACTTCAGTCAATCCGGATGCCTCCTTAAACTTTTTAAGTTTTAACAGTTATCCACTCAGCGATTTTCTTAGCGTTACCTGAATGCCCGCTCAGAAGCTCTCTGACGACGTCCTTAAGCGTTTTAACTGCAGCTGGATGCATCATCATAAAGAGATCTACTCCAGCGAAAAGCAAGGTTAACGCAGTAATGGTTTCCCATATCGGACCTCTAAGTTCTCTTGGCCCCCATTCGGGCGCCATTTTCATCCATGCTTCACGTGCTGCCCACGCGTTGGTTGTACCTGAGGACATAGGGTGTTGCAATTCTTGATCACCCATCAATGCAGCTAGCCTTGCACGCTCCATCACTGTGAAGGCATATTCAAGCCCATAGCCTAGGGCTGCTGTCGTTGTATCCATCACTATGTGATCTTTGGGGATGAACTCGTATAGCCTACGGTTAAGTTCCCTTGCAAGGTTCATGTCCATAGGGGTAAATGAGAGAACCACATGCCCATGCTTCTTTGCGGCTAGAGCGGCTTTCTCCACATCCATGTCCTGTGTAACTGAGCTTAAAAGGAATCTTTCTCCTGCAAAGGTTTCAGCTACTTTCTCGAATACAGCTAAGTCCTTTTTCGGATCACCACACCCGCCTATTATTAAGGGTACATCTACAGCCTGAAGTACATCTTCAACAGTTTTTACTGCTTCTTCAGGCGAGGTGTCTTTCTGCAAGGGATCAATGCTTATTAGATGAAGGGTAACCATGTCCGCCCCGAATTTTTCTACTGCTAATTTAGCCCAAGCAGCGGGATCGTCCAGTACTTCAGTTACATGCATTTTAACGGCTTTTGCCAATGGAATTCGCATGTCGAATACATCGAGGGAAACAATAGGCGGGTTGGGCATAGGATTTTCAAACATGCAGAAAGCAGGAGATCTTTCGCCTCCAATGACTATGGATTTTCCACGGGTTCCACCTTCACTTTTGGTTGCGCCAAGTTTCACTTCTACTATCTGTCCGGGATACTGCTCGAGAGGGGGGGTGAACCCCACCTCGATTAGAGTTATAGGTTTTGCCTTTTTGGACGGAGGTTTGGGCATGATTTGGGGGATAGCGGTTGCCCCTGGCTGAATCCATATTTCTAGGTCGCCAACGTCCATTTCCACATCTTCAAGTTCGATTTCATGAAATTTCGCCAGTAAATCAAAAAGCGTTGGATCCAGTCTTATTCCTTGCTTTTCTTTTTCCGGCTTATTAGCCAACCGGTTTCACCCTTTCTTTTCGGGCTTTTCTATGCGTATTATAACCTTTTTTGCGTAGATTTTGGCGTCTTTTAAGATTATTTTGAAACCGCCGGCTGTTATTGGGAGTGTTGGTAATGTCGCGACTGGGGCTTCAGCTGGCATTTCAACGGCTTCTTCTTCCACGGCTATGGCTTTGGCTTCAGCTGGCAGGGTTTTCCATCTTTCAACGATGGGATGTCCTTTTTCCTGTAAGAACTTCTTCAATTCTTCGATAGTGTTTGCTTCTTTCTCTGTGGCTATTTTGTCAACTATCTCTTTTGGGATGAAGTCTTTGACACGTTCTTTAACTTCGAAGGGCATCCATACCACGCGGTTCCATCCGCCGTCGGCTTGTAGAAACTTTGGAGAACGCATGTATTCAATGGAGATTCCGTGGAATCCATCTATTTGTCGTCCGCCTGCTGTAGAGTCAGCTAATGTTGAGAAGGGCAGGCCGTTGACTGTAGGTTCACGGTATCCTCGGTGGACAACGCCGAAGCCGTCAACTTCAGGAATATAGAAAGCTACTCCTTCAAAGCATCCACATGACGTATGGGGGTGGCCGAATGCAGAGTAAAGCCAAACTCTTGTTACCTCGCCTAGGGTTTTTTGCTTTGCCATCTCATTTACTCCGCTGTATTCTCCTTTAACTGGGTCGAGTAGTTCACCTTTTTCAATGGCGAATACTGGTCCTTTTGGGTCTATTCTCGCTGAAGCTCTTCCATCAAACCAACTTATGGCGCCGCAATTGGAGTATCTTTGCGGGGTTATAATGCAGACGTGAGTCGGTGCGAAGGATTGACAAAGGGTACATCCATAGAAAGTGTCTACTTCCTCGTCTTTTAAGCCTCTTGCTCTTGCGTCGCGGGCCTCGTATATTTCGAGAGCTTCTTTCCAAGGCTCTTTAACTCTTTCAGTGTCGGTTATGAAGGTTATCTGAATTTTCTCTATGATTGGTAGCTCGCTCTTGAAGAGCTTGTGTAGCACTTTACCTATGTAGACCAGGGAGTTTAGCCCTTTTTGATAGGATTTTTTGCTTAATCTTAACCATATATCATAGCGTTGGTTTAAGTGCATGATTCCTTCGATGAAGTTGCAGTATTCATGGATTCGCCTTTCAATTACCCCTTCCAGTTCAGATTCGAGTTGAGCGCCAGCTACTTCGACGAGTATACCTAGAGGGTGACTGCTCCCTTCGGGCATGTCTTTTATGTCAGGGCCAATTATGGTTATTTTCCCATCCTCTATTTCATCTGGACTTTTGACTCTTACGAGTTCGAATTTATGTTCAATGTTGGGGCCACCGAATTCTACTTGCATTTCTTTTCGTCGTATTCTTTCGCCCTCGTATATGACGCCTACTTCTACTGGGATATCTTCAAACATGCTCATGCTGTTCCCTCCTCTCTTTCTTTAAGTAAATTCGTTATGAGTTTGAGTTGCTCATCCCATTTTTGTAGGGGAAGATTTGGGAAAGACCAATTTGCGTGAGGTTGGTAGAACCTATCGAGAGATACGGTTTTAAGGTTTTGGGCAAAGTTTTTGAGCCCTGTGAGGATAACCCATTCCATATAATAAGGTATGCCAACGAATATAGCTAAGTCATAAGCTCCCATCCCGTCCAGTCCTGTCCAATCTGGGGCCTGAAGCCTGCTCCCTATTTCCATAATTGACATATGGGATGACGGATTGAAACCGCGGTTAAGGAATTCTTTGATAATATGCGCCGTTGCTACCACTGGGATTTCTGCGGTTTTCGCTAATTCTATTATGCGATCAATAGCCTTTTCTCCTTCACTTAACTCGGTTTCAACAACTTGATGTCCAACTACTAGAATTGGACGTTTCGCCCGTTTGATCATAGCAGCTACTATTTCAGGCTTGTTTATGATCAAAGCCTTTTTTGTACCTGCAACTTCAGCTCTTTGCCAAGGTTCTGCTATTAAGCTCACGGTTTATTCCTCCTTTCTCCTTCTTATCAGCCTCGGAAGCAAGGTTGGGTCCGGAATTCTCGTTTCCTTCCATCCGCGTTCTTCTAGGATTTTAAGTATTTCATCCTTCATTGTAATAGGTATATCCGCTTTTGTCCGCACAAACATGTGAATATCATCGGGGATTTTTCCGTACATTCGCTTGTGTAGGTCTATATAGTGGGTCAACTTTATGGCCCTACCTTTCGTTGTGTCATTGGGGCGCATACAAAGTTTAGCGATCATAACCATGGCTTCCTCCTTAGTTTCAGCCGCATAGAATAAATGCTCTGGCGTTGGCCCTACATATACTCGTTCACCAGTCCTAGCATCGTAAACATACCAGTCCTCTTCACGGTCTTTCCTGCCCATTAGCATTCGACGATATTTGGCGCCGTGCGGTCCCACTATTACAGGGATTCCCAAACGCCAAAAGCCACTAGCTATGGAGGCAGCTTTTTGAGACATAGCTCCCCAAGCGAGTCCAACGGCGCCTACACGGTTAAGTATATAGTCCGCTATTTCCTCATAGTTTGCGCGCAAGTTACGTTTAGCGAATATACTTGCAATTTTTATAGCTGCTCCGGCGATGTGTGAGTTAGTTACACAGGAGCCGACGTTAACAATACATCCAGCCTCGAAATTCCCAGTGAACATTTCATAGGGCGTCTTCCCTTCTCCGTTTTTGTACATTGCAGCAGACATGGCAGCACACCCTGAAGTTACAACAATGTATCGGCGGTTTGCAAATTCCATGCATATCTCGGCAACTTCTCTTCCGCCTTTGGCATAATTGGCACACCCTACCGCAGCAAGGATTCCTGGGATTTCGCCTAGCACTATGGGACTTCCGACATTTCGGATTTCCGTGTCTTGAATAGCTCCTCTTCCGGAGCGAATCTTGAATATTTCTGCTTTGAGCTGTTTTTCCCCAGCTTTCACTATAAAACTATGGATTGGAAGTTCTACCGGACATACATGTTCACATCTAGTGCAGCCTATGCAGAACTCGTATAAATCCGCGAGAAGGGATAGGTCACCGTTAGCCGCAGTTTCCATGGCTTCGGGAATATCTAAGTCTTGGGGACATACTCGTTTGCAGTTGTTGCATTTTCTACACAGTTTAGCTCCGGAGATAACGTCAGATGTTTCTGGTAGAGTCTTGAATTTCTTTCTTAAAGGTGCCACTTTAACGGCGGTTCTTACGGCTACTTCCCCTACTAATTCAGGGTCTAGAATGAGAACTCCGGGGACCTTTCCGGTTATCAGATCGTCTACTATAGTATCTGGAGGGTCACCAGTACGATTTGGTAGCCCCATGCAGTTCTTGTCGCTTGTAACTATCACTGGGGCTTTTATTCGCTGAGCCTCATTTAAAGCGTCAGTTCGAATGCATTGTTCATCTAATATAACAACATCGGGCACTCCGCTTCTTATAAAGCGGATTTGCCACGAAATTGGGCCAACTATCTTTGCTTTAGGGTAATAGCGGGTGGTATCATGAGCAGTGCAACATAGTCCACATACTTCAACTTGTCCGTCTAGACCGTTAGATTTTATATAATCCACGATTCCGACAGTAGGGACAACATTATGCCCGACGCACATTATAACTGGCTTGTTTATATCAATGGCTCCAAAACCTAAGTCGACCAGTGGCGCTTCTGGATCTGCTTTAGGAAAGCCATAGGCAGCGACCTGGGCTATATCTGCGATTTCTAGCCCAACATGATCTATCATCCCAGCATGGAAAACCTTTGATTCAAAGTCTAAATTGTTTCCTTCCTGTCCAGTGTGAGTTGCTGACAGCAAATGAGTAACCTGGGTTTCCAGATAGTCCAAGATTCCTTCAAGGTCGCCTAGAGTTTTTGGCCGAACTCCACAGACTAAACGAGTAATTGGAGCTTCAAGTTTGACATGTACACCACCCACATCTATTGGATGGCTACGTCCAAACTTTTCAATTAGATGTTCAACTAGATGTCTTGCATGAGCGATATGGGTTGCAGCGCCGATGCAACACGCTAGTAAAACTATCCTAGATTGTTGTGCAGCCATATCAATTCCGCAGGCTCCACGTTTTCCTTCGCTAAGGTCGCATTTGCCAAAAGTACAGAGGCAACAAAGTTCACAGAAGGGCAGATAGTACGGCTTATACCGTTTTAAAAGTTTCATGTCCCATTCGCGGAGACTAGTTACTGAAGGGAAAGGTGTTGGCCCAACATGTTCCTCCCATGTTTCTTCCATGACATTTCCGATGGAAAGTTGTAGGTTTTTTATAAGTGCAGCGCGTGTTTTCAGTTCATCTATTTTTACACGTACATTTTTGAAGGACAAATTTGAACACTTTCCGATGAATAGTTGAAGAGTTTATAAAATGCGGAAGAAAGTTATTTAATCTTTCTGAATATGGCGTTATATAGAAAGGGTTATTTCTGAGGCATAGGCATTAGCGTTTGAAGCGAGTTGAGATTTAGTATGAAACTAGCGGAAAAACTAGTTTTAGCTGTTTCGGGTAAGGGAGGAGTAGGTAAGACGACAATAACAGCGCTTATCACCAGGCTTTTAAGTGAATCCGGAAAATATGACATTCTCGTGATTGATGCCAATCCAGATTCTAATCTCGCCGATGTTTTGGGGGTAAAAATAACAAAAACTGTTGGAGATGTGGCTACAGGCTTAAGAACGTCTATAGACAAAGGCGAGTTACCTCCTCAAATGAGTAAAATGGAGCTGCTTGAAAGCCGTGTCTTCGAAATCCTAAAGGAAACCCCAAGCTTTGATCTTCTAGTCATGGGAAGAACCGAAGGAGAGGGATGCTATTGCCTTGTAAATAACCTGCTAACCCATATAATTGACACTTTATCCAAGAATTATGACTTAACAATTATGGATATGGAAGCCGGTCTTGAACATTTAAGTCGAAGAACATCGCGGGATGTAGACATAATGTTTATAGTAACTGATCAAAGCTTCATGGGAATCCAAACAGCCAAACGCATAAAAGAATTAGCCAAAGAAGTACACATAGAATTCAAAAAACTCTATCTGATCGGAAACCGCTACCCAGCAGCCAGCGAAAACTTGTTAATGAAAAAAGCGGAGGAAATAGGCGTAGAATACGGATGCATAGTTCCTCCAGACGAAAACGTGCTTAAACACAACTTTGAAGGAATTCCACTCACCAAACTTCCATCAAACACCCCTGCAATCAAAGCCGTAAGAAGACTCTTAACAAAAGTAGGATTACTATAGTTCAATAAACCGTTTCTTTATCTCCTTAATATTACAAGTTTCAGGCTTCATAGCTCCTTCAGGGCAATAGCCAAGTTCAACACATGAAGGCCCCGCGTTCTCGAAAAGTGAAGGTGCTACTTTTTTTGCTTGTCGCAGCATTTCGATAGCTACCTCACGTATTTCCCATTGAGAACGTTGACAGCACCGAAGTCTAAAGAAGTGTCGGAGTTCACGAGCATTCATTGTCACCACAATGTTTGTTTTAGCGGCATTAGGTAAAAGAAAACGAGCATCTTCCTTAGGGATTCCATGTTCCAAAAGTTTTTGATAACTCTTCGAAATTTGCATTAAAGTGTTTTCGAAGATTTTCTTTACTTTAGGATTTTGCGAAATGCTAGGTGGAACGACGTAATGCCCAAGCGTGTTATAAGCAACATAACGTTGACTTTGTTGCGTATAAGAGGCTATGCGATGTCTAACAAGTTGATGAGTCATCGCCCGTGAAATTCCTTCCAAGCTGAAAGTGAAACAGGCATGCTCAATAACAGATTCATGCCCATAACCCGTAACTCTCCGGACTACTCGTCTTGCCTTTCCCAAATCCAGTTTTTCGATTATTTTTGAAGCCCCTTCATGTCTGGAAGAAGTTAACGCAGCAGCACCACAGAGAAGTTCTGGATCAGGAGTATAACGAAGAAGCTTAACCTTCAACCTTCTTCACCCTTTCCCCGTTTTGAATCAAAAGGATGTTTAAGGTTATAAATGCATTTAACCCTTCTACTTTTCTGGGATCTACTCCAATGCCACGTCTCAAAAAACCAATTGACTATATAGAGGAGTTATGCTCGAGCCCTATCCGTCGAAAAAGGATGATTGGTCACAGGTTAAAGGAGCTATATACTGAATGGGTGGAAAATCTGGAGCCAACACCCTTTCTAAGATTCATGAAGTATATTCAACAAAATAAGGAAGAGATAGGCGTAGCTCAATTTTTCGGTAAGTTTCGTGCATTTTCTTTTGAGGAATATATTTATCGCCTATTGAGAAGGGAAGTCTACATTTACAAACCGTTGAATGTTTTTTGGGGGAAGCGTAGTGTAGTATCCATTGAAAGAGATGGAGCCTACGGGGTAGAGGTTGACATCGCCATAGGAACCGCTATTGATGCGTTTGTTCTTCCTAAAATTGTGGTTGAGGCCAAAGTAGAGTTAGATGCGTCTCGTCTAAAGACAGCACTAGCATCCTTCATGTTAATCAAGGCTTGCAACAAAAAAGCTCGATGTTTTCTCGTTTATATCAAACAAGAAGTTAATCCAATCTTGCTAAGTCTAGCTGAGAAATGGATTGACGGAACTTTCATGTTTGACGTAGGAAAAGAGGAGGAAGTGCTGAAGTTCATTGAAGTTATTAAGGAGGTTTTAAAGCGAGAAAGTTAGACATGGGCATAAATGCGCTTCGCCGTGTATCTTCCAGTAGCCATTTCCCGCTCTATTTCGCGGAGAAGCAGAATCCGTTTGAAAGTCGGAGGATGTGTAGAAAACCACGTATTTATGGTAATCCATGTGGATTTAGCCTCTTTTTCCATAGCAAGTTCTAGTTCTCGTTCGTCCAGTACACCATCCTTATCAAGATCATATTCAGATTTCTTCTCTACTATGTGGCGGAACTCTTGCTTTGCAAGAGCTGGGTCGCCTATATAGAAAGTTCTAGCGCCTGAAGGTGGCTCTGGTGAAAGTGAAAGGCCATACGTAATCTTTGTTAAAGCACTTTCTAAATCTCGAGGAGAGCCTGTCAAGTAGGCGGAGTAGGCATCTGCATAATGCTCCCTTAAGCGGCTTAGATACATGACACATAAAAGCGAAATTATATAAATTACGTAGGAAACTACCGCTATGAGGAACAACGCAGCTCCAACACCGCCGCCTTTCCTCCTTGAAGTAGTGTTCCTAGTAAATCGGGCTGCTGTGAAAGTTGTTCTGGCGATGAGATAAGCCAAAAGTGGCAGGGCTGATAAAACAGTCATTACAAGGTGGTCCTTATGCTTCAAATGCCCAAGCTCATGACCAATTACTCCTCGAACTTCATCTTGGTTAAGTTGTTCAAGCAAGCCCTCATGAACTGCCAAAGTAGCGGATTTAGTGGTTCTTCCAAAAACGAAAGCATTAGGTGTCCTATCAGGGACAATTGCTAAACGTGGCATAGATAGCTCGCTTTTTTCAGCTAACTCTTTAACCGTAGATTCTAACCACTGATTCTCACCCGGCTCCAAGTAGCGAAGCCTAGTAGAAGCTCTGACCAAAGCTGGACCGATAAGATACTGTATCAAAATAAATGTAGCAGTACCTATGAAGGCGAACACGAGTGGCAAGTTTAAGATTATCATCAAACCTAGAAGAAAGAGTGAAAATATTAGAGTAACAAGAAAAATAGAGAAGCTCATCGCAAATTTCAATTTAGCTAATCTAGCCAATAGTATTCCTCAGATTAGAGAAAAGTTCAAGCTTAAGTTAAGCTTTTCTAGACCTTAAGAGGTAGGTAAAACAAAGGGACGTGATGCTTACTCGATGTCCATAGTGAAGGAAATAAAATGTTCAAATTGCGGTGCGCCAATAGAATTTAAACCAGGTGAAATAATCGCTACATGTAAATATTGTGGTTACACAGTTGTCATCGAAACCGGAAAAGCCTTCGTCTTCGAACATTCCATGCTTCTCAACAAGTATACCCCGGAGCAGGCAGAAGACACTATTCGAAACTGGATGTCATCTGGTTTTCTCAAACCACGAGACTTTGCAAAATCGAAAATTTTAGAGAAAAATCTTGTTTACTTGCCGTTTTGGATAATAACAATTAATGTAATCACGCAATACAAAGGAATCTTCGAACGTATATCACCACCAATTGTTAAGGAAGGAAAAATAGAGAAGCATTACAGCTGGCTCATCTTAGCCCGTAAGGCAACAGAATTTCCAACACGAGAATACGACGTCCCACTTAAAGGGAAAATTCCTTACGACTTTCGAAAAATAGAAAAGTTTGCAAAAGTTTTGAACAGCGAGATGGATCGCGTCGAAGCAGTCACCAAAGCTAAACAAGAGATAGAAGAATTCCATAAATTTCTAATTAAACAGGACATAGATAGGATAATTGAAGCTCGAACAGAGTTCCAAATAGAAGATGCAGTTTACTTACATGCCCCTATCTGGTTCATGGAGTACGAATACAAAAACGAAAGATACAGAGTGATAATGGATGGAGCCACAGGAGCAATAATTAAAGGCGATATCCCGCCACCAAGCTTCGGACTTTTCTAAAAACATTAAAAATTATTAAACTAGCCATACAAGCCCTTCTATCATTGATACTAGAAAAACATTTCACAAGAATTATATCCCAATTGAAACCTATAAAAATTGCAAAAGAGAAGGGAAAGGAACATGTTAATGAATAGAAACTTTTCGTTTAGTAATCTGTTTAGCTTGATCGCTGTTTCAGTGCTTATGACTAGCATGTTGCTACCGATAAGTGTAACTACACTTACATCGCCACTTGACATGACAAAAATCTCTCCGATATTAATGGAAAAGATTACACTAGCTGGCGACAACCCAATAAATGTGATAATCGAAACAAAGACAAATGATTACTCCACAATAACATCGACAATTGAAAATATGGGAGGCACAATAAACTATGAATATAAGTATGTAAATGCCATTGCAGCCTCCATCCCGCCGGACAAACTTTCTAAACTGATTACTATTGACGAAATTGTGAAGATATACTATGACCAAGAAAGACCATTATCTAGCGGCAAATTTAACGTAGACCCAAACGCCTTCGACACCTTCAAAGAAGAAGCACTGTTTCTAAAAAACAACTTTGAAACGATAACTGCAACAACTGAAATTTTAACATCCCTAGAACCTAGCACCTATTGGAACCCCACTGCTATGGCAGCTACCCCAGTATGGGCTGAAGGCTACATGGGACAGGGATCTCTAGCTGTAATCATAGACACTGGAATATGGGCTGGACACTTTATGTTTGCTGGCACTAACATAATTGGAGGAGTAGACCTTAGCTTTGATGTTGGAACGCCCTATGAGGGCTGGAGCGCCCCATGGAATCATTACCACGGAAGCCACGTAGCGGGAATACTGGCAAGCACCGGCGGCATAATAGTGCCAGCTGATGACCCATTAGCAGTAGCAATAGAGCGATATACAGGCGCCCCACTACCACCTGGAGACCCATACGGCTATCCAGACACTAAAGTCATATGGCTTCTTGGGATGGCTCCTTTAGCAGAGTTATACATAATCAAGATCTTTGACCACACTGGCGCAGGCGTACCTGAATGGAAGATTATGGAAGCAGTGGAATACGCTATATCACTAAAAATCGAAAAGGGATATGACGTTGACATCATCAGCATGAGCATCGGCGGCGCCACCTTGTATGATGGAAGAGACCCATACGACCAACTAATGGATTATGCAACTTCAGTAGGCATAACTTTGGTCGCAGCTGCTGGAAATGAAGGACCAGCCACAATGACAATATCAAGCCCTGGCTCAGCCAACACAGCGATAACGGTAGGTGCAGCAGCCAACCCAGTTAACACCAGAGTGTTTTGGGAGTATTACTATGGAATACCAGGGGTAGGATATTATCTATTTACAAGTGAAACTCCGCAGATCTACGCCTTCAGTGGCCGTGGACCAACCTCTGACGGAAGATGCAAACCAACAGTATCCGCTACAGGAATATTTGTACTCTCAGCCCTTCCCAGTGAGGCAAATCCGCAAGGATTAGGATTTGCCTCTGGCACCTCAATGGCGACACCAGCGGTTTCCGGTGCAGTAGCTCTACTTAATAGTTATGCTGAAATCACTTTAGGCGAAGATCTAGCAAGCCCAGAAGATTACAAACAAGCCATTACACAAGGAGCAGTTTGGCTTGAAGGATACGATACAAGAGATCAGGGAGCCGGATACTTGAATGCATTCAACTCCTTAGAAGCACTTAAAGCAGATGATTCACTTGGGGATGCAGCTCCTGAGCTTCCAGAATGGGCATGGCTTGAACCGATAATAAATGTACCAATAGTTGTGAAGGGAAGATATTCCACATCAGTCGAGAATCTAGCGCCAGGACACAAGGTCGAGTTTATATTCTACGTAGGCCATTGGACTGAGTCCATAGAACTAACATTGTCTAACGTCTTCCTCGGTGAAGAGAACCCGTTTGGAATTAACAGCTTTGAAGTATATATTCAGAGCGCCAAACGGACAATGTATGCATACTTCATTGATACCGCAAATGTATGGGGAGACGCTTCCTTCCTAATCACCGATTTTGAAACAGTATGGACTGGAGAAGTAACCGGAGTATACTGGGATCCGACAACTCGTTTGGCGCCAATAGAGCCAGGATACATAAAAATAGTAATTGAAAACGACTGGACAAGTTACGACGAAATATCAGCTGATATAGAAATAGTTGTAAAGGCCAAGAAACCCGCGAAGCCTGACTTTAGCATGGTTGGATGCATAACAGAGGGAGAAACAACAGACTGGGTACATGTAGAAGTTCCAGAAGGTACGGGAAAAGCAATAATTGAACTCTCATGGCTATTTAGCTGGGCCGCCTATCCAACAAATGACCTTGATCTTATTGTTCAATGGTTCAATGGAACCGAATGGTTTGTAGCCCTAGAGGGGGCAACGCTAAACTCGCCTGAGAGAGTCGTCTTAGATAACCCAGTTGACATCTACGTATTAGTCAGCGGATATACGGTGTACACTTGTAGTGACTTTTATAGATTAACGGTATACTTCGAATAATAGCATACCCCCCGTCCATATTCCTTCTTTTTTATAAGATAAGGAGAAAGTAAAAAAGGTAGTTTTCTTTTTACACTAGTGAAACTTTAAAAGCAACCCTAACCAACTTTATTACTGCTTATATAGAAAGCGAGGAAAAGTTTTGGTCGAAAATAAAACTTACGAAAAAGTTAAAAGTGAAATGCGATTGTCTGAGCGAATACTTGCAGAGCTCCCAGGCTTCAGAGGATACAAAGAGAAAGAACTTCGAAGAGAAGCAGACAAGCTAATTCGAAACCATGTTTATAATATACTTATCGAAGCTAAAAACAACGTGAAAGCCGCCTTCCAAGAACTCTCCAAACAACGAATATATGAAGTCTTAGATGATCTAGATAAACTTGTCATGAAATTTGACCGTTTAGCTGAAAAAATAAATCATGCTACTTACGGTTACGCAGGCTTCTTCGATGCAGTTAAAATTGAAGAAGACGACTTAGATCGTATAATAAGCTTTGACGCTAGACTTTTAGAAGAGATGCAGAAAATATCTGAAGCTGGGAAGATTTTCAAGATGGAAATCGTGAAACAAAAATACGAGAGAGCAAAAGAACATGTTCAGAAGCTACGAGAACTAATAGAAGGACTGGAACAAACATTTGATCAGCGAGCTGAAATAATTCAAGGGGTAAGGTAGTGAAATGCCTCAAGTTATAGAATGGGAAAACCCATCTCCAGAAGAGATTGTTTGGAGACATCCTGAAGAGGAAATAACTTGGGGAGCCCAACTCATAGTACGAGAATATCAAGTAGCTGTCTTTTTCCGCGATGGAAAAGCCTACGATGTTTTTGGGCCTGGAAGACACACACTTACAACCTTAAACTTACCCTTGTTAACAGGCCTGCTTTCACGAATAGCTGGTTTCAAAGAAAAACCATTCAAGGCTAATGTAATATTCGTTTCAACAAAAGTTTTCGCTGGAAAATATGGAACAAGAGCGCAGACAACAGAACTTGCACCTTTACAAATTCATGGAACATTTTGGTTCAAGGTAGAAAACCCCCAGCTATTCGTTATGGAAGTTGTGGGTGGCCAAAACGCCTACACGACAGCGGATGTGAACAATTACCTACGGGGTTTCATTAATGAAAAGATAATTGATGAAATTTCGAGGTATGACCTGCTAACGGTCTTCACCAAATTAGACGAAACTTCGATCACTGTGAAAAATGCTATTTTAGATGCTTTTCGCAGAATAGGACTAGAACTAACAGATCTACGATTTGAGGGAATCGACACCACTCCTGAATATCGGGAACGATTATTCTGGCTCCGCACTGGAAGAGCCACACCCGCCGAGGTACTACGAATGGAGACCGTGAAAAAAGCTGCTGAAGAACTTGGAAAATCACCTGGGGCAGCCTTAGGCGCAGGGATGGTGCTCATTCCGCAAATAATGACGCCTACTGGCCCCGCTCAAGCACCAGCAGCGCCATTGATAATCTGCCCTAAATGCAATGCACGAATACCAGCCACATCTAAGTTTTGCCCGGAATGTGGAACAAAAATTGCCGCGCCGCCAAATGGAATAACAAAATGCTCAAAATGTGGAAGCCAGATACCTGCTTCAGCAAAGTTTTGCCCCGAATGCGGAGTCAAAATCAAATAGGAGAAGCGTTAAAACATGGCTGGAAGGCTTGGATTAATTTCCTATGGCGTGGCATTAATAATTCTAGCCATTTCACTAATACTACCTGCAATGCAAATTGTCACATGGAATGAATCCCCAGCCTTGATTTTAGTGTTTCTAGGCGGCTGGATGATGATTCTTGCGGTAATAAAGATTAGATACCCGAAGAAATATGCTCGTGGACCATTCAGCACTTTCAGCTGGGGAGCTCTAACCACAGCTGTAGGAAGCCTTTGGATGCTTAACATTCGAGGGATACCGTTTGTTTATAGCGTTGCGGCGATAGCTATACTGCTTGGCGCCATAGCCATAGCTGCGGCATTAAAGCGAGACTAAAACTCTCCTTTATTTTTAAGTTGACACAACAACTTTTTCCACAACAACAGATGGACACATTATATTTTGAAAGCTTTTTAAGTCGTTCCCGAGGTTTACGATGGAATTTAAAGCGGCATAAAAGTTTCCCGCAATCGTGCATGGTTTAAGCGGATAGACAATTGTCCCATTTTGAATTTTGAAAACATTTTCCGCGGTTACAGAAAAGTCGCCTGTTACCACATTAGAGTGGAAGGCACCTATTAAAGAGCCTTTTACGAGTACACCGTCCTTTACTTCACTTATCAAGCTTTCTAGGCCGGAATTGCCAGGTTGCAATATGAGGTTTGAGGGCTGTATTTTAGGTTGATTAGCATAGGCAGCTGCCCCGAACATTTTTCGCCTGCTGGCGTTTCCAGTGCTCTCCTGTTTTTCACGTTTTGCAGAATAATTATCGTAAAGAAAACCATGCAAAACTCCTTTATCAATTATCAAAGTTTTTTGTCTTGGAACTCCTTCATCGTCTATCTTGCTTGTTCCAAGTCCTTCTGGTAACGTTCCATCGTCAACTATTGACACGTCCTCTTTCGCAACCTGTTTACCTATTTTTCCTTTAAGAATAGAACGGTTTTCTTGAACGTTGAAAGAGGAGATTCCATATGCAAAAATCGTTGAGAAAAGCTGGCTCCAACTCATATTCTCAAACACAACGGTGCCTACATGCTTTTTAGATAAGGGTTTTCTACCGAAACATTCCATGGTTCTTTGGGCAGCACTAATAGCAATAGAACGCACATCCTCAGTGAAAGTTCTGGAAGTCAAGAAGTCGCTGCTAGACGCCTCTTCAGTTCCAGATTTTGCTTTAGTGCTTACGAAGCCTGAGAAGAAAGTTCCCTTATCACTCATTTCGATACCTCTAGTGTTGACTATGCTAAAGTAAGTTGATGTGGCGAAAACAGCCGTTATCGCTTGATTGATTTTTTTGTCGAAATCGCCAGCTGCCACACAACAATCTACACATAACTGCAACATCTCTTCAACATCTAAGCCTGAAATTTTTTTGTCAAAAATTCCTCCTTCATGAGTAGGCTTTTCAGGTTCAGGTAAGGAACACCAATTTGGATCCGGAGGACGAACTTTCGCTATTTTAACCGCCTCTTCAACGGCGTCTAAAACACGTTTCTCTTCAAGGCTTGAAACGCTAGAAAACCCTATGGCTTTATTGATCACCGCTCTTATTCCGACGCCTGCCCTAATTCCGCTAGTTATCATTGGGATTCCCTTTTTCTTAATCCATGGCTCAGCTATTCGCACTAGCATGCCTCTTATTCCCTTAACTGCACCGCTTCTTGAAGCGAATACTCCCCCAACGAATTTTACGGAAGTAAAGTTCTCCATGTAAAGAAAAATTTCCGCTTCGTCCACTCCTAGTTTTTGAGCATAATTTACAGCTTTAGCCCCTATTTCTAACATTTTCTCCATATTCAACGGGCTCCTCCGAATAAAACGTTCTTTACTTTTAGGTGAGGACCACCTGTTCCAACGAATACTCTTTGTTCCATTTTTCCACACCCGCCAAAAGGGTTGCTAAATATTTCCAAGTCGTTGCAGACCGCGTCAACATTTTTGAGAAGTTCAAGGATATTTCCGGTTAATGCCACATCGCGAAGGGGATACTTCAGTTCTCCGTTTTCAACCCAGTACCCCCTAACAGCTTTAAATAGAAAATTTCCAGTGTCCTCGACTTGGCCCCCAGCCGTATCCACCGCATATATTCCTTGCTTAAGCTCACTTAAGGCTTCTTCAGGCTTCCAGTCTCCAGCATCGAAGTAAGTGTTCCGCATCCGCACAATAGGCTCAAAGGAGTAATCTTGGCTTCTAGCGTTTCCAGTTGGCTTCATTTTCAACGCTTTCGCAGTTTCACGACTGTGAAGATAATAGCTCAATACTCCATTCTTCAAAATTTCCACACGACTACATGGCACCCCCTCATCATCAAAGTATATGCTGTATCCCCCTTTGCTTGGCAAGCCTTCATCAACTATTGTCACCATCTCAGTTCCCAACGCTTGGTCGATTTTCCCTGTTAATGGAGATGCTCCTATAACAACGAAATCTGCTTCAGATAGATGGCCAAATGATTCATGGGCAAGCACCCCCGCGAGCCTAGGGTCGATGAGAGCTTCAAATCTTCCAGCGGGCGCTGCTTTTGCTTTCAGTTTTTCAATTGCCCATTTTGCCGCGTTTTCAGCTAGTTTTTCTGGAGTGCGTGAAACTTCCTTAAAGACCTCTAACCCGAAGCTTCCACCATGATAGTCCATGGCATCTACGATAGTTTTCCCCTTTTTCGCTACACAAGTGATTCTTAAACCGATCAGCAAGGGTTCATATGAAACTTTCGTACCTTCAGTATTTGAATAGTATATAGTTCCATAGTATTCTTTAAAGGCACTTGTAACGTTTGCTATTTGTTTGTTTCCCGCCATAGCAGTTTCACACTGTCTTAAACATAGATCTTTCTTTTCTTCAAGGGCAACATCTCTCGGATGAAGATGGACCTTCGTGGATTTCTTCTCTTCGACCACCTCAACTTCCGCAAGTTTAAATTTCATTAACGTTTTTCTTGCCGATGCTCTGGCAATTTTCAATGCAGTTTCAACTGCACTGCAGACTTTTTCTTTATCCAAAATATTTGAAAATGAAAAACCGATTCCCTTGCCGTAGAAAACTCTCACACCAATTCCAACATTATGAGTTTCTGAAACTATGCGCACTTCCTTATTAACGGCCTCAACACTCCGCGTTACTGTATCTTCACCCTTCACTTCAGCAAAATCAGCTCCAATCTTTAACGCATGTTCCAAAGCTTTATCCATTAAATCCTCCACTTGCAAGCAAATACCTCTCTAGCCAATCAACAGAAGAGCAAAACTGCAAATTTAAGGTTATGTGTAAAACAGTTTTTATTTTATGCCACTCTTTATTATTAACGAAAATCAAGGAACAGATATGAGCCGCCAGATAATTGGACATGGAACTTGGTACGACAAAATGGCTGTTGAGATAATCGAGAGAGAGCGGAAGCTAGGTAGAAGTTTAGACCTTATTAGAACCGAAATGGGTATAGCAGCATCTGGATTCCCCCATATAGGAAACCTAAGTGACGCAGCCCGATCCTTTGCGGTAACCCTCGCTCTTCGAGAACAGGGATATAACTCTGAAATGATAGCTTTTGCTGACGACAAAGATGGCCTTCGAAAAGTTCCAGTAGGACTTCCAGAGTCGCTCAGAAAATATTTGGGACACCCAGTTACATCCATCCCTGACCCATTCCGATGCCATGAAAGCTACGGCGAACACATGACATTGCTACTTTTAGAAGCTTTAGACGAGTGCGGAATAGAATACAAGTTCATGTCAGCCACCGAGGTATACCGCAAGGGCCTATTCAAAGACGAGATTCGAACGATACTAGTAAACGCCAAAAAAATAGGCGAAATAGTAAAAGAAGAGGTAGGACAAGAAAAATTTCTTGAAGCCCTCCCCTACTTCGCGGTTTGCGAAAACTGCGGACGGATCTACACCACGAAAGCCTACAAGTTTCTGCCAAAAGAAGACAAAGTGCTATATATTTGCGAAGGGATGGAAGTTAAAGGTCAATGGCTTGAAGGATGCGGGCATAAAGGCGAATCGGATTATACAAAAGGCGAAGGAAAACTAAGCTGGAAAGGAGAATTCGCGGTTAGATGGAAAGCGTTAGACATACGATTCGAAGCTTACGGAAAAGAAATAGCCGACTCGGTACGGGTAAATGACAGGATAAGCCGAGAAATACTTGGCTACGAACCACCAGCCCATGCCAAATACGAACTTTTCCTAGACAAAAGCGGAAAAAGACTATCAAAGTCCGCAGGGAACGTATTCACGCCCCAAACATGGTTCCGCTACGGTTCACCCCAATCACTCATGTTGCTTATGCTCAAACGATTCATAGGCACCAGAACCCTTGACGTAATTGACATACCAAACTACATGAACGAACTTGACGAACTAGAAAAGATATACTTCGGAACAAAAATGATAAAAGATGAAAAGGAAAAGGCAAAACTCGCAGGGCTCTACAAATATTGCTGGGCACTTAAACCCCCGAAAAAACCAAGCCTCCACGTACCATATAATCTACTAACCTTCTTAGCCAAAGTGGCACCAAAAGATAGCCCTGAAGAATACCTAATTCAAAAACTTCGGGAATACCGCTACCTAAAACCCGACGAAAAACCAGATTCGACCCTTAGAAAACGAATCGAATATGCATTCAACTGGATAAAGGACTTCCAAGAAATAAAGGAAACAACCCTAGAAATAAGCCAAGCAGAAAAAGAAGCAATCAACGAACTCGCCGAAACCCTAACGAAAGAAGAAAATGCAGATAAAATTCAAAACGCCATATTTAACATAGCTAAAAAACACGAGATCCAACCAAAAAAATTCTTCCAAACCCTCTACAAGATATTAATAGGCGTCCCACATGGCCCTAGACTAGGCCCCTACATAATAGCAATGGGACGAAAAAATGTTATCCAAGCGCTAAAACGCACACTGACACAGGAACCAAGCAAAAGACATAAGTTTATAGAATAAGATATTTATTATAGAGGAGGAAGCGAGAGTGTATAGTATAAACCTTTCCTCAATCGCTTCGTTTTTTGTTAGGTCATTCAAGTATAGAGACAGAATCACAATAATGAGCGACATTCTTAAATCTGTAAGCAATTCGCCTATGGGTAAGAAAAAGACGCAAATAATGCAGAGTGCTAATTTAAACTATACCCAGGCGAATAAATATATAAAACTCCTAATAATCAACGGCTTCATTGTCTTTACTGACATGGAAACTTACAAAATAACAAGTAAAGGACTACATTTCCTACAAACAGCTGAACAACACAAGATTAGAACAAGAATCATTTAAACTTTCAAACTATCCATTATTTTTGTTTATTTTACAGTGAAATTTATAAATGGGAAAAAACAATTTATTTTTAATCTCGGGTCGCAACTCAAAAATCCGGGCGGGAAGCTTATTTTAATTTAGACTTTTGTGTTGCCTTGCGACGTCTCCTCGGTTCCTTCTGTCTTTTTACGCTGACTATCTTAACTTTTGGTAATTCTGGTACACCTTCGATTTTTGCGTTAGGGTAAACTCTTCTTATTTCCTTTCGTAACTCAACCATATCTACTTCCCCATAAGTCTTCACATGAATTATGGGAGTTTCCTCTTCATCATAACGTATAGATATAGAATACCCGGATCCAACTTCCACCGGAGAAGATTCGAGAAGAAAGCCTGATTCTTCACTTAAATCGAGAAGTTCTTCACGTTTACGTTTACGTTCAGACATGAATTAGCCTCCTTAATAGGGGAAAGCCGTAAACAGAATTAAAGGATTGTTAAGTGTGAATATGTATTTAGGCTAAGTGTTTATTGTTCGTTTACAGATTACATTAGCGGTTCATGATAGAACACAAACTTGCTTGGCTTTTAATCATAAATGGCTAGGCTTTGATTTAATGTATACTAGTTTAGTGAACCATGAGTCTTTCTTCGTATTTCTTCAAGTATTCAGCAGCTTCGGTTACATCCATAAAAAGCTCATCTACCCGATCCACGTCGTCCTTTTTGATTTTCTCTGATCCTCTTGCTTTGGCGTTTTGAGCAGCTAAACTTAAAAGTTGTACCGCATAACGAAGAGAAGTGTTGGCGCCTACTTTTGTCAATTTTTCCAAGGCTTCATCTTCCATTTCGATTTTTTCTTCTTTTGCGCGTATCCGTAGAATTTCTTGTATGCTTTCAGCGTCATAAGGATGTGTTGCTATGATAACTGATCTGTCAATGAGATCTATTGGGAATCCAAGCGGACTTTTCACATCGGTTCCTCGTATTCTGGTTACTCCACGGTTAGTAGCTAAGATGATTATTGGAACTAACTCGCTTTCTAAAGCTCTCCCCAGAAAACTGAAGGCTTCCAGATCGAGTAGATGCGAGTCATCTATGAAAAGAACTCCTGGATGGATAAATGCCTTACCTTGATCTACCCATTCTTTGACTTGTTGGTCTACCGCCATGCGAACCTCCGTGTCTATCTCTTTGGTTTCAGAGCCACCGAAAAGAAGTGAAAAGACCCCTCCGGAGCGGTTTCGAGCGTTTATCTCATCTAAATCGGCAAGGGTGAGTACGTAAACAAATTCCTTTTCCTTTAGAACTTTTCCTTCAGGACGCGGGATTTTACGCCTTGTATCCACGTCGTAAGTCTTTCCCTTACTACTTTCTAGACTGAGCCCTAAACTGGCAACTCTTCCTGTTTCGGCATCTATTTGAACCACATGACCCTCAGATATTCCGGAAGACAAAATTTGTTGGGCAATACTAGCTCCAGCCTCAATTGTTCTCTCTTCTTCTTTAGTTTTCAACGTAAGCCGAACACTTTCGGGAACCCTCTGGTAGGGATTATATGGGTGTGGAGCCGTGTTTATGTTTAAGCTTGTGATTTCGCCTTCATAGACCTTACGCATTTCGTGAATTTCGACCCCTATGCATTTTCGGATAGCTTCGATAAGTATCTCTGTCTTTTTTCGTTCAGTGCTGTAGATTTCGCTGCCGCTCATCTGTATAAATGGAACATTCTCGCCTAGTTCACGAGATATAGCTACAGCTATGGCGGTTTTTCCAGTTCCTGGAGGACCAGCGAGGATTATGCATTTTCCGCTAAGTTTTCCTTCCTTAATGAGTTTGACAACGAGCCCAGCTGCTTCTCTTGCTTTTTCCTGCCCAACCATTCCATCCTTAATTTTTTCAGCCTTCAAATTCTCGTCTAAACCTAAACCCTTAATGTGAGTGTGGGCGCCTATCCTCTCAAAACGTTTAGGAGACGAAGCAGGTACTTCCCGAATTGAAGCCATCGAATCTAACCCCCTCCTAAGAGAGACATAGAAACCATCAGAGTGGAAAACATAAAGGACATAAAAATTTTACTTAGAATTTAGTTCTAGTTTTTCGAATTGCTTTTAATGCTTTTTCAACAACTTCGGTTGCTGTAGACCCTAAAACACGGATCATAGCTTCCTTTCCAATATCTCCCAAGTCATATATAACGTCAGGAACTTTTCCAGCATTTCGAATTGCTGCTTCAACTCCCCAGATTAATGTTCCACCTTCGACCTTTTTAATTTCTTTTGGCTCAATCTTTCTATCAAAAGTTGACACTACAAGACCCATTTTTCGAAATGCATCAACAAGTCTAGGGTCATAACGTAAATTCATCGCTGCTCTCTTCGTCGAATCATGTTTCATCGCGGTTAGAATTATTCTTGCTATGTGGTCCGAAGCGCCATATTCGACGCATCCAACAGCCTTAGGGTTATTGCCATAGCGAACTATTCTACCTTTAACAGAGGCTACATCCTTTTTATCTGAAGCATAGGGTAAGGCCATGCCGATCTGCATACCTACCTCGGCAATAAAACGGGAAAGTACAGGCTGATTTTCAATGGTTTTAACAGCACTAGAAACGTTTTCTAAAACGCTGAATTTCTCAGCTCTATTCAATGAAAAAGCTGAGGGATTGACGGGGATTCTTCCTTTTCCAACTTTCTGGCTAAAAGTTATTGCTTCTTGTACAAACTTTTCAGCATTGGCTACAGAATCAAATAGGTTGTAGCCTAGAGACAGATAAGCAGTTATAGCTGCAGAAAAAGTGCACCCACTCCCATGTGCGGGAACCTTAATTCTTGGCTTAGTAAAAACTTGGAATTCGTCCTTATAATAGAAAACATCCGTTACGTATTCTCCAGATTCAACATGCCCTCCCTTGACTATGACAGCCTTAGCGCCCAGCTGAGCGATCTCCTCAGCAGCTTGTTTCATGTCATCCACCGTCTTGATCCTAATCCCGGCCAAGTCTTCAGCTTCGTAACGGTTTGGTGTCACAATGTAAGCCTTTGGAATAAGAAATTGTTTCAAAGCCTTCTTGTCTCTTTCTTGAACAAGCGTAGCTCCTGTTCCAGCCCTAAAAACAGGGTCAACAACTGCCATTAGCTTAAACTTAACGATAGCCTCAGCTACGGTTTCAATAATTTCCTTTGAGTATAGCATTCCAGTTTTTGCGTGTCTAACATGGATGTCCGTCAAGACGGTTTCTATTTGTTTTTTCACAGTTTTCGCTGGAACGGGGAATATCTCATAAACGCCCATAGTGTTTTGAGCAGTTATAGCGGTTATAGCACATGTTCCGTAAACACTTAAAGCTGCGAAAGTTTTCAAGTCTGCTTCTATGCCAGCGCCGCCGCTGTTATCTGAACCTGCAATGGTCATAGCGCAAGCAACCTGTTTCACTACACTTTTCCTCCTTTAGTTTCTTTGAAAAGTTCAAAGTGATCCAGTAAATAGTTAAGAATAGTAATGCATGTTGCGGCAAGATAGGGTTGTTTACCTAGAGATATTTTTTCACCATAGCGCAGAGCAAACTTTTCCACTTTTTTAGGCAATCCGATGTGGTCACCTAAAACGAAAACAGGGTGTTCACCAAAATCTACTTCGAAAACATTTTTACCGTCCTCTTCCAAAACGAAAACATTCACGTTACCAGAGAAAGCCTTCAAGAGGCTTTCAAAACTTCTTTTTTCCACAGTTATCCCAGGATGAGGTTTTCCAGATAACACTTTCCGAAGGATTTTTCCCCATGTTAGTTGATCCGTGCGGACATCTCTTAGAAAAGCCCCATCAATTCTTAAATGTAAGGGGGGAGAAGGGGGCCCCCCCAAGAAAGCGTGGAAAACGGTGTTTCGACGTATTCCATGAGACAGGAAAAGACTTGCAACTATACATTCTTGAACTACGTCCAGCCTTCCAGCATCTCTTAAATTTAGAAAACTAGCATCTGTCCTGCCCTTTCGGGAATATAAAATGAACTCACGTATGAATGACATCCTAAAATAGTGAATATGTCGAAATAAATAAATTACTCTCTTCCAACTTTTTGTGAATACTACCCTTTCGCAATTAGCTCTTCATATAGCTTTAAAGTTCGTTCAGCAATTTTATCCCAAGTAAACGCGTTTAAAACTCGTTTCCTGCCGTTTTCACCTAGAAAACGCATTTTTTCAGGGTCTTGAATGGCATTCACTATCCCCCAAGCGATGTCAGCTGGGTTATTCGGGTTTATGTGGAAGCCACATTGCTCCACACCAGTGGGAACAACTATTTCACGCATGCCACTTACTCCTGCTGCGCCAACAACGACCGGCTTTTCCATACTCATGGCTTCTAAGGCGACTATTCCAAAAGGTTCATAGAGACTTGGGAAAACCGCAACATCGCAAGCCGCGTAATGTAAAATCCGTTCTTCCTCAGGAATGAACTCAAAACGAAACTTCACCACGTCTTGGAGTTTAAGCATGGTCACAAGCCGTTGAAGATAGTCTTGGAGATCACCTAATCCTACGATTACCAGTTTAGCGTTGGGAACAGACTGCAAAACATGAGGCATAGCCATAACAAGTTTATCTACCCCTTTAACACCAACAAGTCGCCCGATGAAAAATATCATCAAATCATCGTCTTTTAACCCGTAAAATTCCCTCACTGCCCTAACCTTTTCAGAATCTACGTTTTTCAACGAATACTTCTCTGGATCCACGCCGTTATAGCAAACTTCAACCTTTTCTCGCGGAAATCCCAAACTTTGCAGTTCTTCTCTCATGGCATATGAAACGGTGATAACTTGGTCAGCTGTCTGTCCTCCACGATATTCGATGCTGCTAACAACAGCTGAACCATGGCCAAGAGTACGCCCCTTCTCTGTTGAGTGAACATGAAAAACGAGGGGAAGCTTCAACTCTTTCTTTACTGTTATTCCAGCTATCACAGAAAGCCAGTCATGGGCAATAACTAAATCGTATTTGAAATTCTCTTTCTTTACAAGCTCGTTGATCAGTTTGGCGGCGCTAAGATAATTATACACTAGAATTTTCGAGAAAAACTGTATGCCACGCCCCCATTTTTTAACGTCGTCCGCAATTACGTCTGGCAGAGAATCCGAAACATCAATGTGTAATGGGCGGTGAATTTCTATCCCCCGCCAAATTTCGCGGGTCGGAAGACCACCGGCATCATCATTCATTGTAAAAACAGTAACATCATGATCCATCATCACAAATTTTCTTGTGATTTCAGCCGCATAAGTTCCTAACCCACCAACTATTTTTGGGGGATACTCGTATACCAGCACGGCAAGCTTCATTTTGACACCTTTCACCATAGTTAGCCGAACCGGTATTCAAACGTTTCCGTTTAGAAACGTTAAAAGCTTGAAATGATTAAAGTTAAATAGTCATTAAGAATGAGTAGTGTTAGGTGAGTGTGTTCATGATACTTACTCCAGTTAAGAGGCTTATTCTTGAAACTTTATGGAACATTGGTAAGCCGCTAAAACCAACGGAAATAGCCAAAGAAATAGGGCTGGGTTTTCCATCCGTGATGATGCATTTGATAGGACTGAACAAGATGGGATATGTAGAAACTCCGGAAAAAGGATATTATGCAATTACCGTTCATGGAAAAGAAGCAATAGGCTTTCCAAAACTAACAAGAGACAAAGCAGAAGCCATACTTCGCCCTCTTCCTCCAGACAGAGCCTTTCATTTCTATGCCGAAATAGGGCGGTCCTTGGGCATGTATGCCGATAGTTTACAGGCCTTCTGTGAAAAACTTCAAACAATAGACCCCCGTGCTGTGGAGTTCCACTTGTCCCGAGGAGACTTTGAAATATGGATAATCGGGCTAGGCGATATAGAACTAGCTAGAAAAATAACGTTAATTAGAGGATTAGGACTTCATGGAGAAGAGTTAAGGCAAAAACTATACGAAATTGTAAGAGAACGCTGCGAAGAACTAGCGAAAATAACGAAGATTGAAGACTAAACAGGGCTAAACCTGTCTTTCAGCTTTCTCAACACTGAGGGTAACGTAGTATACTCCATTAGCTTAGGACTTAGTCGTGCGGGTTCAAATTCACCCATCCGTCTAAGAATCGAAGCATAATCCAAAGCTTCACGACGGGCTAAATCGAAAGCAGGATCATCGAACAAATCGCTTATCAAGGGACACCCACTATCATCGCTTGCGATTTTTCCATTACTGACTTGAAAACCTAAAGCAACAACTCTCGGTGGACCGTCAAAAACTGTGCATTTACTGTCCTTCAGACTCACAGGCATGAATGGAGCCCAATGGCTACCTCTCATCCAACCCTCAACAAAGTATGTATGCATAAAAGGCACTAGGATTTCACCCACAGCAGGCAAACCGTGTTGCGCTCTTACGATCAGTACTGGATCATCCTTTCCGACGTATTGACCTGCAATCAATGCAAGCCGTGTAGTGCTACTAACAGCACATATGAGGTTGTCCCTCGCTCGCCAAACTCGTGAAATCACAAACTGTTCGGGACTTCCGATTAAAGCTAGAAACTCATACATTTCCTCCGGGCATTTCATAATCACCCTTTTGTTTTCAATTACATCTAAAACCTCGAATTTGAATCCACCAATCATGTTTGGATCTATAACTAAGCCAGCAGTGTTCATGGGGTCAGCGAAAATCGAGAACAACAAGTAGTTGAATGAACCTCCAGAGGTTTTGTCAGCGGCAAAGACAACTATAGGATCTGAACCTCGCTCTTCTATTTCCATTTCCGCAACGCCTGGCCCCATTCCCCGAATGTTGCCACTAAAAGCTGTTTTTAAAAGATCTTGTCCGGCACCGTAAAGTTTTAGGCTTAATGCTTTTTTAGCAGCCTCTTGGAAGGTGTCCCACGCTAATTGATGAATTTCAGGGTTTGATTCACCCCTTTCGTGAACCATCAAAAGCTCAAGGTCATCACCAGCATGGAAAACATAGTAGCTGTTTATCAGTCCAGCTTCCTGAGCATTCTTTAAATTTTTCTCAGCTATTTCCAGCAATGGCTTAGGAACTATGTGATGCCCTGCAAGAGAACCTACGTCACACTTAATTAAAGAGATTGTAGTTTTCTGCGGCAACTTAATCTACCATCTCCTTCCTCCGAACTAGAGTTAAGCAGTGGATTTTAAAAGATTTTGCAAGAAAAAAGCATAAGGTTTATGTTGACTTTAAAACTTAGCAAACCGTGATTGCCATGGAGAAACTGGTCACTATTTCTGTTAAAATTCCTGAAATAGTATACAAAGAATTGTTGATACGAATTCCTGAAGGAGAAAGAAGCAGTTTCATCCGCGACGCCATCATCGAAAAACTCCAACACACTCCAAAACCAGACAAAATCTTGGAACTTGAGAAAAGAATAAGTCAACTGGAGGAAAGATATGGAGAAATAAAAAAATGCTTGGGCGAACTTGAAATATTAACTTACGAACATGGAACAGTAAACCCATATACTTTTTGCATCGATGAAATAGACCGCAAAATAATGGAATATCTCCTTCACTATAAAGGCGCAACCACGCCAGAGCTAGCCGAATATACGGGAACCAATCGTTGGTTAGTATTAAACCGGTTGAGAAAAATACAGAGAACATCGAAAAAACAACTTGGAAGACCCATAGTGGAATATTACGCTGGAGAAAGAACTGGAAAAAGGAAAGCTTGGTGGATAAGCCAAGAAGTAATAGAAACCTAAAGAGTAAAATTAAGAAAGAGGGCCCGTAGCCCAGTCCGGATTAAGGCGTCGAATCATCGATATGATGCGCAGGCCTCCGGAGCCGAAGATCCGGGGTTCAAATCCCCGCGGGCCCGCCAAAAGAATAAACCGAAGATCTTATACCTAAATAAAGTTCAGGATACTCCAAAAGGAAAATAATCCCACAATTACCCCCTTAACAACCTCACTTCTTCACTTTTCTTCAATATCTCATATAATTCCATAATTCTATCCGCCAATTCCTTAGCTTCTCTCATGGCCCGCTTATCCCTTTTGACATGCCCCATTTCCACGCCGCCCTCTCCGATTATTCCTCTAGCATATATGATGTTAGGACTAAAGAACTGCTCTATCGTAAGGCGAACCAGCTCACCACACGTCCCTTTCCATAAACATCCTGTGTAACTACTGCAGCACCTATTTTATTCCTTAATGTTTCCTTCTCGCATATAGAAACCGTTCGATCCATTAGCATTTTTAACTGTGCACTTACCGTTCCAAAATAGCATGGTGAGCCAAGTATTATCGCATCAGCTTTTTCCATTTCCCTTAATAATCCACAGTATATCATCGTCAATGACACATTATATGTTTTCTTTCCAGCACCGATCACAGCTATCGCAAGGATTTATATTGAGAACAGCGAGAGAAATAAACCTCTTTTTACCCCCTTATGTGCTTTAATACTTCCTTTGTCAAAATAGCGGTATTTCCCTCTTTACGTGGACTACCAGATATGCCTACAGCATACATAACTCCTACCTCCATTTCTGTCAATAATGTTCCCGGAGTTTAAAATAAAACTTAAAATTTATGTCCTAGTGCGTTCAGCATCATTTAGTGATTTTGATGTTAAGAGCAATTTCCAGCCTTATTTTGAAGAAAGTAGCTGAAATTATTAAAACCTAAATGTCTTGTTGAAATTTCTGGATGTTGGACTTACCCGTACTACATCATGCCTAGTCTCTTGCGTTTATATAAAAAAATTTAAGGCGTAACATTCCTTAAGTTAGTTGCAAAATACGACGTTGATATTGATGACTAACATTATGCGATATCGCATGAGTTTGGATTTAACGGGCTTTCGGGAAAAATTTGAAGTACCAGATACTTGCGAGATACATCAATTAGAATCAAAGGATATTGATGCCTTAGCTAGAATGGAGATTGAGGCTTACCAAGATACCTTGGATTTTTTGCTACGCCCCGAATTGCAAAGTTTCGATAGCTGCAAGAGTTTCCTTGCTGGGATGTTCGCTGGCAAAATTGGCAGAGGACGCTTCCTTAAAAATCTATCATTCAAGATTCTGTGTAACTCTACACTTTGCGGAGCTATTTATACTTTTGAAAACGGAAAAATCGTGCACATAGCTGACCTTCTTATTGCCCCCTATTGCCGAAGGCGAGGATTAGGGAGTGCTCTTTTAGCTTATTCATTACATAGCTATAAGGCTGCGGGCTATCGACAGGTTGCGTTAGCAGTTACAGCAACTAATAGAACTGCAATTCAGCTTTACAAAAAGTTTGGATTCGAAATCGAAAAAAGCTTTCCAGTACAGTTGAAGGAGAGAAGATAGATGGATAATAGATACATCGATGCCCATATGCATGTTATGCCCTCTGGAAAGTTTATAGATAATCCTAGCAACCCCCCAATCCCAGACGCACCAGAAGATGTCATCGCAGCTATGAACGCCCATGACATTGAAATCGGAGTCATTGTTCCCATGCGAACTCAGGATAACGAATTTATTCTCCAATGTCAAAAAAGATATCCTCAGCGTTTTGTTGGCTGCGCTATGGTGCATCCTTATGATGAAAATGCGGTTTTTCAATTCCAAAAACTAGTTAGGAGAGGGCTATGTGGGCTCAAGTTGCATCCTATTACTCAGCAATTTTCCGATAAGAATTTTAAAAAACTCTCACCGCTCATTAAAGAGGCTGGTAAGCTAGGGGTTCATGTTCAGATTCATTGCACACCTATTATGGGTTATTCTACTCTAGAAGGAGTATTACGTCTTGCTTATGAGCACCCTGAAACGAATATAATACTTCTACATGCAGCGCTTCATCGTTATCTTGATCTCTTTCCTTTATCAAGAGCGATTCATTCAGGATATTTATGCAATCTGTATGTTGATATGTCCGGCACTATTACAGCCTTTCATAACTCGCCTATTTGGAAAAGTTTCCGATGGGTGATGCGGCAAATCGGACCCGAACATCTTGTGTTTGGCTCAGACTTTCCAGCAGCGGATATTAGTAAAACTATTGAGGGCATTCACGCATTAGGTTTCTCCTCTGAAGAAGAGAAGTTAATTATGCGTCAAAACATGGTCAAAATATTAGAAGAAGTTTATGAATAATACGTTTTCTTTTTGTACATGGTTTCAATTATTGGATGAAAAGATAACGCAGGAGGATTAAAAAGTTAGAGTCCAATAACAGAGCATTTCACAATGAAAAACAAAACGCCGTTATTTTTTAGATAATTGTCAGAATATCTCCCTAATCATGAATCTATTTTTATACTGCATAGAACTGATCAGGGTTTCTTTTTAAATATTCAGTATATAGGTCGATTAATTCTCGTAGTTTAACAAGCCTAAGAGTTGCCTCCCCAACCTTTACGGTTTTCATTATTTTATGTTTTCGACATGGCTCCTCCATCTTAGAAAAGTCGGGATATGGTCCAAAATCCCATTCCCATTCGCTCGCAGGATACTTTTCAACAAACCATTTGGGCGGAGTTATTTTTTCTAATATGTGTTTGGGAAAGGCCACCCTCTCCTCTGCCAGATGCATAGCTGTGCAAACTTCTAGCCCCACACCTATTAAGAGTATGTAGCCATCAAGTTCAAGCAGTTTCTTCCAAGCCCCAAGGGCATTAGTGTTGCCTGCTTCAACTATTTCTTTGGCTTTAGGTCCTATGGCTGCTACAGAAAACATTGGGTGAAAACTACGCAGGACACCTCTTCTTTTTCTGAACGTTTCAGGGATCACACCAGTGGAACAAGGAGTCTCTTCTGGATCAAAAGGCAAGATTTTATATAACCACAAAGCACCCGCAGCGATTTCCTCTGGGCTCAATTCAATTTTAATTCTATTTGTTGAGTGGGTAGGCATCACAATTGTTCCTTCTCTTCCGACGACCTCCATAAGGGCATCAATTACGGTATCTGCTCCGCCTTCAACATAACCAAAACTACTTAGAGAACTATGAACACCAACTATGTCGCCTTTCTTTAAACCAATCTTTCGTAGAGCATTCTTAATATCTCGTTTATATATCAAAGCCTTAAGGTTCTTTCTTTTTCTCGACTGTCTCATGTTTTCTCAACGTCATTGATAACCGAAAGCTACCTAATAGCTTTATTAATGGGTAGAAGAAAAACGTGATCTATTTAATAAGTAATTTAGTAGATTCGAGTTGTTAGTGCACTAAATCAGAGAAATAACATTACGAGAGTTATTGTACTATACCTAGTGATTTTAGTCGTTCTTTTATGTAATATTCATCTATCCACTCGTCTTTATCCTCATGGCCTACACGTTCTCTAGCCGGACACTTTTCTTTTAGCTCGCTTTCCGGAAGTAAACATGTTCCATCCATGGATAAATACGGGCACTCAGAGTCTGAGCATCTTTTACCCATTTGAATCCCTCCATCACTGGTTAATTGGCACTATAAAGAATAAAGTTATTGAATATATAAAAAGATATCTCTTAATTTATTGTTCAAATGTTCATAGAAATTATACATATGTGAAAAAATGTGCAATTATTATTAGTCTTAGGATTTATGGAAAGCTTAATAGAGATTTTGCGTTTTTAGCACAAATTTTGTTTAAGGAGTCAGAAGATTTAATACTCAAACCAGCTTCAAGCATAATCGGCGAACAGCAATGCTGAAACTTAAAACATTCAGAGATAAAATAGCCTTATCAGGAATCACCGTGCTCTTCCTGGGCGTCGGCTTGTTAATATTCACTTTCTTCACAGCTTTCGGCTTCCTCTCAGAAAGCTTAAGCTTGATTACCTATAGAGACCTTGCAAGTTTTTTCGGTGAAGCTCTAGCGCCACTCATCGCAGCATGTATCCGAATAATGTACATAGGTATAATGGGATGGATAGGTTCCATTCTAACTATACGGGGAATAACCATAATAAACAACCTTCCAGCAGTAGAACAACGAAAAATAGTGGTAACGTCTAAACCGAAGCCGAAGCCTCAACAGAAGGAGATAGAAAAAGGACAAATCAAAGAAAAGCGTGAGCCCGAAGCTGTCGTTGTTCTCCCTGAACCAATTTCAACTCCACAAACTCAGCAAACTTCTCAACAACCTAGCGTTACATCTTCCACTCAACAGCAAAGTTAAACCAGCAAGGAAACAGCCATGAAAATTGCCCTACGAATGATGAGTCTTGCCACTTCAATTCTATGGGGTGTCCTAGTAATTTTTCTAGTTACCGCAGCATATTCTGCAACTCTAATAGAAATCCAATTCGAAGAACCGAAAGTTTACGTTTCAGAGGTCAACACTCCGACTGTCACTCTTCTTATAGTAGTAAACAACAAGGGATACTATACCATAGAAGAGTTTACGCTTCAAACAGAAATCTTGGACGAAAATGAAACTAAAATTACAAGCCACAAAACGTATGTGGCGGAAATCCCTGCTGGAAAGAAAACACTGGTCATGCATAATATGACTTTTCCCATAGATGAGTTGACCATGGAGGTAATTAACCTCCTTTTTAACGACGTTAACTTAACTCTGACAAGCGAAGTGGAGCTTAAATTTACAGAATTACTTCCGATAAAAATACAAACTAACACAAGTTTTCTATGGGGCGCCCCCTTTTACAATTTCACCATCGGCGAGCCCGCATTTCAGCAATACAACCTTACGCATTATCGTTTAGCTATGCCCATAAGCTTCGAGAATCACGCCCTCTTCGACATAAACGGGACCTTAAGCCTCAATATCCTTAACCAGCAAAACACTATAATAGCCGCAGCCAAGCTTCCCATTTATGTCCCTTCTACCATCCCATATTTTAACATTCTAGAAGTATATATCAAAAACACAGAGCCAATGTTTGAAGGACGAGTGGAGGTCCTTTTCGAATCTGAAAACTTCAGCTTCGGCCCTTGGGTGATGCCATTTGGATAGTCGTCGTATGGCGAAGAACGCAATAAAAGCCTTAGTTAAAGGCGTAATCGCAGTTTTAATCTTAATAGCAATTTCAAGGCTTACGGCTCCCTTCACTGCTGTTTTACCGGAGTACAATTTGGCTTTCAATGTATTCGCCTTAGTTTTTGTCTTATTCATGGTTATCGGCCAACTCTTTGCGGACACGATCTTCAAGCACATACTTGATGTGTTCAGCGCTCTATTTTTAATTGGATACTTGCTTTACACCTTCACTACCAACGTGCTCGTAATAAACGTGGAAAACGTCACCTTCATAATAGACTTGCAGGTAATTCTTTCAATAATCATGTTGCTTAGTTTAGTAGGTTTTGCAAAAGCCCTATTGGGACTTGTAAATTACATGGTTGAGAACGTAAATTCAGAAAAGATAAAAGCCTAAACTCTTCGTCCCCTTCTTCCACCCTTTCTTCGTGTCCCATCGTGGGGCAATGGAGTAACTTCCTCTATTCGTCCAATGCGAAAACCAGCTCTGGCTAATGCACGTATAGCTGCTTGAGCCCCTGGACCGGGAGTTCTTGCCTTTGAACCGCCTGGTGCACGTACTTTTATGTGTATTGCTGTTATTCCTTTGTCTTTAGCTATGGTTGCGGCCGCCATAGCAGCTCGCATAGCGGCATATGGAGAGGATTCCATTCGGTCAGCTTTGACGAACATCCCTCCAGATGTTCTTGCAATGGTTTCAGCCCCAGATATGTCGGTTATGTGAACTATTGTATTGTTATAGGAGCTATATATGTGAGCTACGCCCCATCTTTCCTTTCTAGTTGAAGAGGATTTTTCACTCATACCTATCCTTCACCAGTACCCTCGGTTCCTGTCTCGGTTTGCCCCATAGTGGTTGCCATGAGAGTTTGTCGTAGCTTATGTTCCGGGTTTGCCAAGGGGCTTTGAGGGGCATAGGTAATTTTATCTTCTTCTTCTCTTGTTACTAGGTAACTTGGGACGGTTACCCTTCGGTTGTTCACAGCGATATGCCCATGGGTTATGAGTTGACGGGCTTGGTATATGGATTTCGCTAGACCTTTTCGAAAAACTACTGTTTGAAGCCTACGTTCAAGTATATCTTCCACTGTTAAGTCTAATACATCATCCAAAACTGCAGTTTCTGGAAGAACCCCAAGTCTGTAAAGTTTTGATAGTAACTGTTTCTCCAATACCTGTCTTTCTTCCTTTGTTTTTCCCAAAAGAGAACGAGCTATGCTCCGGAAATTTGAAACCATAGTTTTATGTCGCCAAAGTTCTCGTTTATTCCTAAGCCCATACTGACCCAGGACTTTTAGTTCCTCTTGTAAAATGTCAGCGCGCCATGGAAAACGGGGAGTTTCATATTTCTTCCTTTGTTTCTTGGGGTCTCCCAAGGGGTTCAACCTCTCCTCTTCTTCTTGACGCCCACAGCCTTTCCAATTCTACCCGTTGTTTTTGTTCTCTGCCCACGAACCTTTAACCCATAAGCATGACGGTATCCGCGCCAAGATCGTATAGCTTTCATTCTTTCAATGTCAGTCTTCACCCTAAATGTGAGATCAGCGCCTATTACAAGAAGATTCTTACCGGTTTCTAAATCCTTTCTTCGATTTAAGTACCAGTCTGGAATATTGTACTTGGCCGGGTGGGTTATAACATCTGCTATTTTTTCGATTTCCTCATCAGATAGGAAGCCTATTCTTGTTTCAGGGTTTATTCCAGCCCGTTTAATTATGAGGTGAGCTAGGTTTATCCCTATTCCTTTAATGTTTGAAATCGCATACGGCACTTTCAAAGTGCCATTTATATCTGTTTCCGCAATTCTCACTATGTGACGAAATTCCCTCGGCATTTACTGTCATCCAAATTTTTGGGTTAACTAGAAATAAACTGGATTTTATTTAAACCTTACTAGTTTAACGAAGGTTGGGGGAAATGTTATAACATTGTATGGTAACATCCCATAAGCATAATTATAAGCACTGAAACTTCCTCAATTACTTTAATGAATTAAGCTTTAGCTGGTGTTGGAGAAAATGAGTGGAGCTGAACTGGAAGATGCTGTTGCGGATGCTTTCAGAAAGAAGGGATACATCGTTTTTGTCCGTCGAAATCACTGCGACGTTTTAGCTGTTAAACCTGACATGAGCTTAGCGTACCTTGTGGAATGCAAGGATTACGCTCTTTCAAGGAAGCAGCAGCTTTTAGCTGTACGTGAGTTAAACCGGAACTATACACATGCTTTGGAAATACTGCTCAAAAACCGATTATTCCCAGGGAAGATTCTGAAGGTACTAGTGGCTAAGGGTTTTGCTTATCATGCACGAGGAATACTGCAATATACACCTAAAGCTTTCATAAAACATGTCTCATCATAGTCTCTTCTCGTAGACTATTTCCACGTCATCCGATTCCTTGAAGCCAAATTCCTTCATGACAAAAATTATGGGATTATGTTTACAGGTGAAACCATAAATTCTTTTTATATCTCGCTTATAACAATGGGTTAACAAGAATCTTAACATGTCAGCCAAGGTTTCCTCATTTCCGTCAACATAACATGTTTGAATAGTGTTTTCCTGCCATGCTTTAGCGGTAGAATCATCAATCAGGAGTAAGCCTTGAACCTGATTTTCATATTCATAAACAATAGCTTTTCCGTTTCTTATGAAAAATTCCAAATCATGTGGCAAGAGCGAGTACCAGCGAAAAAGAACAGTATATAAACCAGCTGACTTATGAAAAACCTCCGAATTTTGTAAAAAATTCCATGTTTGCTCAAGATCTTGTAGATGGCCCATCCTTGATTTTTGACTTTTCTTCATTTCAATTTTTTCGCAGGTCATTTCTACAAATTCAGCAATTGGGACAAATCCAAGTTTTTGAAGCACTATGCGAGCAGCCTTATTATTTGAGGATGTTACGAGTCTCGCCTTTCTAGCACCTTTTTGTTTTGCATATTCCAAGCATTTTTTAGCGATAGCCGTGGCTACACCCTTACGTCTATGTTCTGGGGCGGTTCTTGCCGCACTTAACCACGCTTCCTTCTTGCTTATGTCCACTTTAACTCGAGACAGCCCAACCGGGACATCGTTTATTGTTGCCACAAAAATTTTCCCATCTTGTTCTTTCATCCATATGTCCCATACTCGTGGAATGTAGTCTCCCCAGCTCCAAGTTTTCTCACAGAACTTAAAAACTGCTTCACGATCGCTGTCCCTAGCTTCTCTAATAACTATTTGTTCGTTTATTCCTTATTTCCCCCATATTTTGGATGCTTGGAATCCAAAAACAGATAAAAAGTTCGCGAACTAAAATATTCTTATTCTAAAAAGTAACTAGGGAGGAATATTACATATTTTTATGCCAACGTTTTTCGGACATGTACGAAAATTAATAAGCCAAAAAAACGTAGGCTTATATTTGCCGAGGGGGCCGGTCGTCTAGCATGGTAGGACATCTCTTGGACCTAAAGCAGCCCTTACGAGGCTGAGGTCGCCGGTTCAAGTCCGGCCCGGCCCACTCATCTTGAGAAGCTAATAATTGTCAAATAGGGTATGCCCGTTTATGTTCATTCCCTAAGCGCTGGCAAATAATTTACTGATTTTCCTAGGAGAGAAAACCTTAAAGGATGCTTCTGGTAGGAGATGCCCTATTTTTGGGATTAATCCTACGGCATAAGTTCCGAGTTTACAGATAATTGCTTGTTCAAGGAAACCAAGAGATTCGACTTTAACGATGCTACGGGAAAAACCAGATTTCTTGACGGCGCGTTTTACATCTGAAAAAGTTGCGCCGAAAATTAGGAGTCTATCCAGAAATGTTTCAATCCATTTTGAGAAAAGAGAAATCTGCTGTTCAGACAGCACTACACTGATACGTTCTTTTTCAGGGGAAACTCCACAGATTTTAATGGATAGGGGAAAGTTCTCTGTAAAACCGAAAAGTTCAACGATTTTTTCAAGAGCTAATTTTCTTCCATCTAAGAGTTGGGATTGTAAATTTTGTAAAGCTAAAATTGCGTTTACGGGTTTAGGGTTGAATATACCTATATCAACATATAACTCGGTTTTACTCTTTTTTGGATAAACTATTCTTCCACATATAGTTGAAAACTTGGTTACTTTTCCAATTTCTTCCGGGCATAATCCAAAGGTTTCCTTAAGGTAGTTTAAGGCAAATTTCTGATCTTCGCCTGAAATCCCTACTTGAAGCCACCCATGGAAAACGCCGCAAACTTGTGCTTCCACTTTAAGCCCTTTGAAAAGGTGATCTAGGGTTTCTTGAAAAATTTCCGGAGAGTTTGTGCCATATATTTTCTGAAGTAGCGTTATTTTCAGCATTCCAAATTCCCTATAATATTCATGATTTCTTCATGAAGCTTCCACATGCGTTTCACAGAGTCCTCGGGGATTTTCTTACTCATTTTCGTAATTGTATGTTGTATTGAAACTCGTTTAGCGCCTTCGATTAGTTTGTCCGCGTAAGAAACTATTTTTTCCTCCATTGTTTGCGGCACGTAAATGTCGTTTGGCCAACCAAGTTTTTCTGCTTCTTGAGGGGATATCCCTCCACCTACATGTCGTTTTATTATTTGTATAATAGATTCGGATAAGCCGTATTTCTTGGCTAGTTCTGCGCCAGTTATAGCATGGTGCACTGTATGGGTTTTAGCTCTTCCAATGTCATGCAAAAGAGCTCCTATCTCAACAAGTTTTTGGTTTACTTTCACCCCCTTTTTTGAGGCAAGTTTAGCGATTTTTACGGCAAGCTCGGCTACAGCAATACAATGACGGACAACGTTTTGGGAGCATCCCACGCCATATAGAAGCTTTATTGCGTTTTCTCTTGATGGAAGCTTTTCATTCACTGAGTTCCTTCCTCAGCTGTTGAACTTTCTGAGTTAAGATCTCCACTATTTTTGTGTTATCATAGTGCATTAGCGGTTTGTTACATATTGGGCAGCGAAACACAAGTTCTACAGCGTCTTCGAAAGGTATACGTTTGCAGCCTGGTGTACAGCAATAGTAGAAGTCATGAGTTTTCTCATATTCAAGTCTGGTTTGAAGTTTTTCCAAAACTCGGCGTTTTTGGCTTAGTATAAACCCTTCTAATTGGTCGGGTTGGAGTTTCCAATGAAAAATGAACCAGCCTGTTTTTTCATCTCTTGTTCTCCTCAAGCTTACAAGTGAGTGGTTATATAGGTTATAGAGTATTTTCCTGACAGTGTTGAGGCGGATTCCAGTTTTGTTGGCTATTTGATCGTCTGTGATTTCACCAGAATTCTTTAGGATCTCCACTATTTTTATGGCGTCCTCATCTCCAAGCGAAGCTGCGACTTTTATGAGAGTCTTGTCATCAATCAAGGAGAACATTTCATGTTTCCTCAGAGTTAACTTCTTTTCGCCCTCTTTAGTGTTCCTATTAATATTTATAGGAAGACTAGAATTTAAATCTCTTATTGGAATTAAGATAGAAACTCATCGTATTTTTCGCGGGTTATTGCTTTAAGTCATAATTCTGAGTGAAAAATAAGTCTTTAAAAACTCAATTGTTGAATAGAAAAACCAATGAAATTAAGCTTTAAACCATTTGAAGATTAAATAGCTGACTTTTTTCGTTTGAGTGTCCGGAGTTGCTATTATGAACCGTTTTCTTACGGTTGTAGCAAGCCTTCCAGCTTTGACTATCTCAGTTGCAGTAACTTCATCAGCTAATTTCTTAACTGAAACCATAAAAGGCGCATGTTCCAATCCTGGCCCCTGTTTGTATACTGCAAAGTCGCAGCCATACTTTATCCCCGGAGTAACCACAAGCCCATGTTCGCGTAAGTCTTTATAAACTATGTATTTTTGGTCAAAATCTTCATAGAGTTTCCGGGCTGTTTTCCTTAGTTTTTCTAAACTCACTCGACGTTTCTTGGAGCCTTCCACCACGTGAATTATGCGTTTTTCAGCCAAGTACAAGCCTTCCATTAGGTCAAGAACTAGAGGGACGTTGAATTGAGGGGTCTTTGGCTTCGGAATTCCTAAGGGTTTTCCGTAGAAGCCTTTTTTGTAAAGTTCTGAACCTTCAGAAGGATCCCACACTACAAGAAAGTTTTGGATAAATTCAGCGGTTATAGAGCTTCGCATTTTCACATCTCTTCCGTCTTACATTATGAAAGATAGAATTCTAGCGGCATCTGAAGCATCTTCAGCCTTATCCGCGGTGTCCTCTAGAAGCTGGAGAATATCCCTTAGCAGAATCAGGGCGGGGATATCTATTTCCTTGCTTATTAGTTTAATTTCAAGCTCCCGGTAAAGGTCGTCTACAGCGCGTTCAGCGATTTCCACTTCTTGTGCTTTTTGCAGCGTCGCTGAGGACCCGTATGTTAAAACTAACAAGGTTTCCCTGAGGCGGGTTACAGTTTCAAGGACTGCTTCTGAAAGCTTAGTCAAATCCCTTTTAATTTCAGAAGGAACCTTCCAGTCGTGTTCCATAAGTTCCAAAACACGGAAGGCAATTCCCTCACAGAAATCAGCGATCTCGCTTGAAAGGTTTGTAAATCTTAAGAAGTCCTCGCGGCTTGTGAGAATAGCTCCAACTTCGGCCAGTTCCTTGGAAACCATTCGTCGAATATTGTCAATTTCTTCCTCTTCTTTTCTAATCTCTGAATAAAGCCGTCTGATCGTAGTTAAATCATCCCTAAAAAAGCAATCAAATATTTGAGGAATTTTTCGGGAAAGGTTAAGAACCTTCCGTAGGTGTTCTTGACATATACTCAGCATACGCCGTTTCACACGTTCATCAGTTTCCGCTGGAAGCAAAGACTCTCCCGCCACTTAAACGTGAGTAACTGTTTCAACTAGAAATATGCGGTAACATTAAAAAAGGTAACGAAAGCCCCTTTTTCATCTAACAAGAAATCTTACGGATTTTTACAACATTTTAACTACTAGTTTAACATGAGCTTGTGCTTAAAAAATGAGAAAAGTTTAAATAGAACTGTCTTTTGGAAAAATTTTGCCGTATTATTGGTTCACCTCTTTGCGCAACAAAGTGCACGGAGGTGAGCTGGAAATGGCAACAGTTCCAGTTTTGGTGTTGAAAGAAGGGACAAGTAGAACAACGGGAAAAGAGGCGCAAAGAAACAACATAATGGCAGCTAAGATTATAGCTGAAACAATAAAAACCACGCTTGGCCCTCGCGGAATGGATAAAATGCTAGTTAACAGCTTCGGAGACGTTTCAATAACCAACGATGGCGCCACGATAATGAAGGAACTAGATGTTCAACACCCAGCAGCTAAGATGCTAGTGGAAGTAGCAAAAACACAAGACAACGAGGTCGGCGATGGAACAACCACTGCCGTCATTCTTGCCGGCGAACTTTTAGACAAAGCTGAAAAACTGTTAGACCAAAATGTCCACCCCACAATGATAATCGACGGTTTCAAGAAAGCCGCTGAAAAGGCACATGAAATCCTAGAGAGCATAGCTATTCCAGTAAGCCTTGAAGACGAGCAAAGACTAAGAGAGGTTGCCATGACTTCCATGGGAAGCAAAGGGATAGCCGTAGCAAAAGAACACTTCGCAAAAATAGCTGTTCAAGCTGTAAAGCAAGTAGCGGAAGAGAAAAACGGAAAAATCAAAGCTGACATCGACTTGATAAAAATCTTGAAGAAACACGGCAAAAGCCTTGAGGAAACCGAACTTGTAAAGGGTATGGTGATTGACAAAGAAGTAGCCCATCCGCAGATGCCTAAACTCGTGGAAAATGCCAGAATAGCGCTTTTGAACACCAAACTAGAAATTGAAAAAACCGAATTCGATGCCAAAATCAACATCGAAAACCCAGAACAGATGAAGCTTTTCCTTGACGAAGAGGAAAGAATGCTCAGAGAGATGGTCGACAAAATAGCTAGTGTTGGAGCAAACGTTGTGTTTTGCCAAAAAGGCATCGACGACGTTGCATTGCATTTCCTCGCCAAGAAAGGGATACTAGCAGTAAAAAATGTAAGTAGCGGGGACATGGAAAAACTAGCAAGAGCAACAGGCGGCAAAATAGTTGCCAGCATCAAAGATCTGACCATTGACACGTTAGGTGAAGCCAAAACAGTTGAAGAAATGAAGATAGGTGAGGATAAACTCGTATACATACGTGAATGCAAAAATCCCAAAGCAGTCACAATAGTGGTCCGTGGAGGAACCGAACACGTCGTAGATGAAGCTGAACGGTCACTTCACGATGCCCTCTGCGTTGTTAGAAATGCCATTGAAGATAGGAAAATAGTTGCCGGCGGAGGAGCTCCAGAAGCAGAGGTTGCCAAACACCTAAGAGAATACGCCGTAAAAGTGGGTGGACGAGAACAATTAGCTATTGAAGCCTTTGCCGAGGCCGTGGAAGCTGTACCTCTAACGCTAGCTGAAAACGCTGGACTCGACCCAATAGACATAATGGTCGAACTCAGAGCCAAACACGAAGGCATTACCAGCCCCAACTATGGTGTTGACGTGTTCACCGGAAAAATCAGAGATATGCTAGAGCTTAAAGTGGTAGAACCCCTCCGAGTAAAGCAGCAAGTAATAAAATCGGCTACTGAAGCAGCATGCATGATACTGAAGATAGATGACGTAATCGCAGCAAAAGGCATGAAAGAAGAGGAAAAAGAAAAGAAAGAAGGCGAAAAGGAAAAACCTGAATTCGGTGAAGAATTCTAAACTCCCCCCACTTTTTTAACTTAGAGCACGCATTCCTTACTTGTTTTAGAGTTAATCTTATTATACCAAAAGGATATTTTCTCAAACCTCATTAGCAGAGGAGGAAGCCCCATGCGACTAAACAGCAGATTTAACACCAAAAGTTTGACATTAATAGCATCGTTTGCGGCATGTTATGTAATCTCTTCTTCATGGACTCTGTTCCCGATCATTGGGGCCACTGGCAGATTCATAACTGTAGCTAGCATCTTAGCCCCTTTAATTGGGATATTTCTCGGCCCCTTATTAGGGATAGCGGCTGTAGCCTTAGGAGGGGCTATTTCCTTATTCTATGGGAGCTATAGCATCACTAGTTTAGCTGCTGGCATTGCCTCAGCATTCTGCTCCGGAATACTTTACCGTCAAAGGAGAGGAATTTGCATTGTTTCCTATATCTCCCTGCTTCTGGCCTTTGCTTTCTATCCGAGTTATGGTCCAGCTTGGAGTTTCCCATTTTATGTATGGTTGCACGTTGTAGGTTTAGTTGTGTTAGTTTCGCCTTTGTTGCCTATGACTGTGAACACCATTTCAGAGACGGAAAAACCTATTAGAAATAGTAATTTTGGGATTCCCATTGTAGTTTTTATTTCTATTCTTTATGGACATCTCGCCGGCTCGTTAATGTATGTGACTGTTCATTTTCCACTTTTTGTTCCTCTGAAAGAAGCATTGCCGTTTAGTTGGGCAGGTCTTGCGTTGATATACCCTGTCGAGAGGTTTATAATGTGGGTCTCGGCCACCATAATTGGTGTTGCTTTAAACACAGCATTGAAACGATTAGGATTTCTCTAGTTTGAAAGCATTTGCAAAAACACATTCTTTAGATGGAATTTGTGTATCTCTAGAAACATCATCTTCAGTGAGGGTTAAATTAATGTTCTTGATTAAGACGGCTGGAACTTTTTCGTCGGCTTCGCCCATTAAGAAATGAGCCGCGCTGGCTAAGTCATCAGCCAATGCATGTCGGGTTATGACAATTGGCTTTTTAAAAAGGTCCTTGCGTTGTCTATAGTCTTTTACAGGTTTAAATCCTGAAACAGCTATTGCGAAGCCTCGAGTTCCCATTCGAAGCGGATATACTCCACTGTCAACTATTATGATACCGACTTTCTTGCCAGTTTGCATTTCGATTTCTTTACGTATTTTCTCAGCTTCTTTGTCTGGGTCTTCAGGCAATAGGACCACATGCCCTTTTGGAGCGTTTTTGTTGTCTATTCCAGAATTCACGTTCATCATCCCATTTTTTAGGGTTAATACTGCTTTCTTTACGCCCCCATAAATTTTGTCCGCCTCTTCCATTAACAGCTGAGCAAACTCTTGAGTTAAACCGAAGTTTTTCGCTATTATTCTTGCTTCTTCAGAAGCAACTATGTTTTTCAGGTTAGCTATGCGGTTGTTTGCCGTAGCCACAGCTTTTGAGGCTAAGGCAAGCACGTCACCGTCATCTAAGCGGACACTCTGCTTTTCAATTGCATCTAAGATTATTTTAACGAAACTTTCTCCTGGTTTTATAAGCTTAGTTTTTATTGGGTATAACTGCATGTTAGAGAAGGAAACATATAGAGGATATTTAGCTTTGTGTTTCACCCACCATGGGATATGGAAATCAGAACTATTTGGTCGTTATTCTTAACCTTTGTTTTCAATCCGTTTAAGATGCCTATCTCTTTTCCGTTAACAAGTATAAGCGTGTTTGGACGCGGGTCTTGAAGCTCGGGATCAATAAGCGCCCTTTTAAATTCTTGGTTTGAAGAGGAAGCAAGCTTCTGAATTACATCGCGTATTTCGACTTCCTCATTGAATTCCATTTCAAAGTTTTCCTTTCCGTAAAGTTTTCTCAGAACGCCAACCAGTTTGAGCTTTATTTTCGTTTTGTTGGGCATTTTCATCCTTCAAAAAGGTAGACGTCTTCCTCGTATCTTCTCCCTTCAATTATGCTTCCAGCTGGCATATACTTTAACTTTTTCTCTTGCAAGCTATGTATAAGCTCTTGGTTAGCTTCTTCCAACGTTTTGGTTTCATCCTGAAGGAGAGTGAGGGGAACATTTACACGTAATGGTCTGGCGGGGATTATATGTCGTGTTGCTTTATATGCAAAAACTTGTCCGGAAAGAGCTGTTTCTACTATGGCTTTCTTTGAGAGTTTTGGAGTTAAAAGTACAGCTTTAACCATACCTTCCTTCAGCTTTAAGAACGCATCCCTTTCAGTTTCGTGACATATTTTTAGAGAAGAACGTTTCAGCGCTTCCTCTAAGCGTTTCACATCTTGATAGGCTTCCATAACATTCTGGAAATTAGAGAGTAACAGAAAAGATTCATTTATAGTTTGTAAGGCAGCGAAAATCGGGGGCACTCCAAGCGCGTTAACATCTATTGTATGAACTCTTTCCAAGGTGAAACCAATCTGATTAACTAGTTGAAGAACATGGTCAGTGGAAACATTTTCTTTTAAGACTCGATACCAGCATTCCACAGTGATAGAGGGACTTTGATAATCCACCATGCAGGCTGGAATTCGAATGCAACCAAGTTTTTTTAGGGCTGCAATTCTATGCATTCCATCAAGCACAACTAAAGAGTCAGAGTCAACAATTACTGGATGTTTAATATATCCGTCCATGCTTATAATTTGAACCAGTTTTTCCAAAAATTCTGGGATAATTTCCTCGTGAATAAAAAGTTCCTGAAGATTGAGAAGCCGTATCTTTAGTTCAAGTTTTTCATGATTAATGACATAGGAAAGGGATGATGAAGACACAAGTTTTCACCCCAGTCAGAAAATTATTCGATGCTCTTCTCCCCCGTACAAGCTTCGACTATGCCTGAGGCCATCTGGATTAGATTGCTCACTTGTTCAGCTGCTTTTTCCAGGTTAATGTCTGGAGCTTCAGATATTTGCTGAGCTAGTCGTTCAATTTCAACCAGGCATTTTAAAACAGGGTCGCTCATTTGTGTCCCGTCTTGCATTGCTTGTTGCACTATGTTTTCGATGAAAACTGGCTCACCTAAACTATAGTATATTGCAACTTGAGCTTTTCTAACGGCTTCCCTTATGAGGTTTGGAGCCATATAAGGCATTTTACGAGCTGCCAAAAGTTCAGCTTTAGCTTCCCTCAAGTAGCGAAGAGCCCAGCTTTTTCGATAATGATTCATCATGCTTGCCGCACCTAGAGTATACGAAACTTTAACCTCGTGTTTTATAAAGGATTATTTGTGCCCTTCAGAAGACGGGGATGAAGTAGATACGGAAATCATATGGGTTATATACCCAGCAATCTTGTTTCTCACACGATTTGTGGCAGTTGGGACAAGCAGGGCAACCAAACGTTTATTAGCTTCGAAATCTTCCGAAAATTTTTTCGGAAACCTATTCGCAAGCTCCCTTGCTATCCGTTTGATATGTTCAGTGCGCACTTTTCCCAAGCTTCAATTCATCCCCCAAATCCCAACCCTATTCTTATACTTCTAGCGTATTATTTTACAGCGTTGCAAAGGGGTATACCTATGTGAAAAAATAAACCTAGATAAAAGGAATTTGGTTAAAGAAGACTAATTCCAAAAAAGTCCATGAAATTCTTAAATATTTGATCCGCTACCTTCCTTGTTTGCATACCTTTGATTTCAGCAACAGCCCTAACGATCAAGGGAATAAAAGACGGAACGGTCATCTTACCTTTAAAAGGTTCATGGAAAAACCTTACAGGCCCATCGGTTTCTGTCAAAAAGTTTTCCAACGGAATTTGCTTGACTATTTCTCGTATTCCATGCGAATAGAGAGTAGGCGGGCCCTCAGTGATATAGTACCCGCGTTCAACGATTATGGGTAAAAGACTTTTGGGATAGCTGAACCAGTGAAGAAGAACTCGTTTAATCTTAAAGGATGGAAGTATTTCTATTACTTGAGCTGTCGTTCCTCGTGAGTGTACTATGACAGGCAAGCCTAATTTTTCAGCTATGCCTAACATTTCATGGAAAACTTCAAGCTGAAGCTTGTTAAGCTCCTCCTTTTTGAGGTTTTTAACATCCAAGCCTATTTCGCCCAGCGCGACGAAATTTTCGTTGCTTCTTTGATTATGAATTAGTTCGACGATAGATTGCCTTTCTTCTGGCAGCATATGATTTATTGTCCATGGATGGATTCCCAAGGCAGCATACACCCGCATGGGATATTTTTCGGAGAGTTTTAGACTATCCAGGCTTGTCTGCAGATCCATAGAATTCGAAACAAGAGCGACTACATTCGATTTATTCGCTTCATGCAACAGCATTTCAATTTTTTTAGCGTACTCTGAATCCGAGAGATGTATGTGGGCGTCCACGAACTTCAATTTTGAGTTCACTTTTAGGAACATAGAGGCTACTCTACTTTTTATAAATTTCCTCAAAAATCAAAATATTGAGGCTCAAAGGATTGGGATTAGACACGATTTAGAGCGATACCGTTAAATATTGCTTGAAATAAGAAAAGAAGCTACGGAGGCGTTTGAATGGTTCAATCAGAGTTGCACGTAGCGCCCATGCATAGGATATGCAAAAAGGCTGGAGCTGATAGAGTAAGTGAAGCTGCTGCCAAAAAGTTGGCTGAAGCTCTCGAGGAAATAGGAATTAAAATTGCGAAAGAAGCAATTGACTATGCTATGCATGCTGGAAGAAAAACTGTTAAGGCTGAAGACATCGAGATAGCCGTCCGCAAGGTTATGGGACGCTGAAAATATTTTCTCCCTTCTTTTTCTACATTGTCAACCAAAAAGGAAAGAAGGAATGTTCTAGAGCATTCGCATGCGTATCCAGTTCGCTATCCAGTGGTGATGAAGTTTTGTTCCGTTTCTGTTGTTCTTGTTTGGCGGCATGGTTTACACCTATATAACGTATTACGTCTTACGTCTTAATATATAAACATTCCGGGTTTTAGAATATATCGAAAATGGAAATATCCTAAGACCTACTTATCCGCCGCCAACAGGGGGAATTATAGCAAAGATATCGCCATCCTTCAATTCCGTATCAAGCCCATCAAGCGAAACTACATTTCGCCCATTCACAAGCAACTGCAAATACTCCCTAATTCTTCCTGAAACAGGATCAAAAACATATTCGCGAAACTCCTCTCCATAAAGATTGGTCAACCGATCTAATAATTCACCAACCTTAACCTTTCGACCTTCGAATTCAATAGTTACCTCTCGCTTACCAACCAGCTCCCGTAAAAACGTGAAAAGCTTGACGGAAACCTTAGCCATATCCTTCTACACCCCCCAGTTACCTTAGCCATCACTACTATGTGACTCTTGAGAGAGATTAAAGATAAAGTTTATATTAAAGAGCCTTTCTGCTCTAAATAAGATTGAAAAATTTTAGCTTTACGGAGAGAGGAATTGTATGGCTTACTTAACAACCCAAGCAGGACAACCCGTCCTAATCCTTAAAGAGGGAACAAGCCGTCGAAGAGGAAGGGAAGCTCAAAGAAACAACATAATGGCCGCACGCATAATCGCGGAAATCTTAAGGACAACCCTAGGACCCCGTGGAATGGACAAAATGCTCATCGACAGCCTAGGCGACATAACAATAACCAACGATGGCGCAGCTATACTCGATGAAATGGATGTCGAACACCCAGCAGCAAAAATGATGGTAGAAGTTGCAAAAACCCAAGACGACATGGTTGGCGATGGAACCACCACCGCCGTAGTATTAACTGGCGAATTACTCAAAAAGGCTGAGGAGCTGTTAGACCAGAATATTCACCCAACCACCATCGTAAGTGGCTATCGGAAAGCCGCTCAAAAAGCCATGGAAATTCTTGGCAAAATATCCACACCCGTAAACATTGAAGACCGCCAAACCCTCAAAAAAGTAGCAATAACCTCCATGGCAAGCAAGGCTGTGGGCGCAGCAAAAGAACACCTTGCAGAAATAGCGATAGACGCCGTGAAACAAATAGTAGAAACCAGAGGAGGAAAACGAATCGCAGATATCGACAATATCCAAATCATAAAGAAGGAAGGAAAAAGCCTCTTCGACTCCCAGCTAGTGAAAGGCTTAATCATCGACAAAGAAGTAGTCCATCCAGGAATGCCAAAGCGAGTGGAAAACGCCAAAATAGCCCTTCTAGATTGCCCACTGGAAATAGAGAAAACAGAATTCAACGCAGAAATCCGCATACGCGACCCAACCCAAATGAAGGCCTTTCTAGACCAAGAAACACGAATGATGAAAGAAATGGTTGAAAAAATAAAGGCCTCCGGCACTAACGTAGTGTTCTGCCAAAAAGGCATCGACGACATGGTTCAACACTTCATGGCAAAACAAGGAATCTTAGCAGCTAGACGGATCAAACAGTCAGACATGGAAAAACTAGCAAGAGCAACAGGCGGCAAAATAGTAACAAACCTCGACGACCTCAAACCTGAAGATCTAGGCGTAGCAGGACTAGTTGAAGAAAGAAAAGTCGGCGAAGACAAAATGATATTCATCGAACAATGCAAAGATCCACGCTCAGTAGCAGTCTTACTCAGAGCAGGACTAGAAAGAATGGTTGACGAAGCTGAAAGAGCCATGGAAGACGCATTATCTGTCATATCCGACGTAATAGAAAACAGCAAGATAGTAGCTGGCGGAGGAGCAGCAGAGGCAGAAATAGCTAAACACCTACGTGAATACGCGCCAAGAGTGGGTGGACGAGAACAGCTAGCCATCGAAGCCTTCGCCGAAGCCATAGAAATCATACCTAAGGCCTTAGCCGAAAACGCTGGACTAGAACCAATAGACATAATGGTAGAACTAAGAGCCGCCCACGAAAAAACTGATGGTCACTTAATGGGAGTAAACCTATACGCAGGAAAAGTAATGAACATGCACGAAAACGGAGTCATCGAACCCACAGTAGTAAAGGAACAAGCCATAAAATCAGCCACTGAATCCACATCAATGATACTACGCATAGACGACGTAATCGCCGCCTCCAAACCAAAAGAAGAAGAAAAAGGCGGCGAAAAACCTCCAATGCCAGAATACTAAAACATAGATTTCCCCATTTTT
>DAZI01000044.1 GCA_002507245.1 Candidatus Bathyarchaeota archaeon UBA233 | reverse complement strand
GGGTCACTGATTGGATCAAGGGAACCGTCACGAGTGAAAAGTACAATGCTAGTTTCGTTCGGAAGCATGTAGTTAGTCGCCCATGTTATAGTTCTGTTTAAAAGATCCCACCCAACAGGTGGTCTTTGACGGATTCTGTAAAGGCCGTCGACTTTATTGACTGAAATCTTCGTACGGTTAGAATTCAGAAGAAAGGTGTCTGTGTTATTTATATTCAAAGGTGATTCTAGCCAGCCTAACTCGGGAGGTAGCTTAATCACTTGGAACTCGATTATTCCTAACGTTCCGTTGCCTTGAAATGTTGGTTCCCCGTTCATAAGTAGATCTGCCATTAACACCCAGTAGGCTCCAAAGTATGGCGATGGAGTAATAGTTTCCAGACCATAGAAAACGTATTCATGATCCCATGAAGGTACCCAAGCTCCTGTGGCGTTCAAAACTGTGGAGTCATAGATTACCATAACTTGCCATGCTAATAGATCAGTGACGTTGTCTATTCTCAGTGTAACATTAAACCGGTAGCCTAAGTTTACTGGCGGTGAATCCTCATCAACAATATTTGGATCCACATAAACCGTAGTGTTTGTAAGAACCATCGGTTCCCATCCCGTTGAGGAGACTTGCGGCAACCCGGTCGAGGAAGTAGTTGTTGCTTCAAGTCCTAAAGAAGGTATTTGAGAGATTTTGAACCACCCGAAATAAGCATACTTATTTGCATCATCAATAATCAGAACGTCCTTTGGTGCTGCAAGGTGCAATGTAATGTATTCTTCATAAGGTATTCTTGTATCCGCGTCCCATAACCCAACGAGTAGATGATTTTCTGGCACAGGCTCAAAGACGGGCTCTATAATTTGGCCTGGCGAGAAAGACCAATCATAGCCATCACCAGAGTCAAGTGTCTTTCTAAATTCAAACCAATAGTAGGTTCCGTCATGAGTCGCAGCGCCTTCCACATTGTTCTCTCCAGGCGGCAATGCGTCAGTATCACTGTACCATCCGGTTTCGTTCCAGCCATATGCATCCCATGTTACATTGTTGAATCCAATGTAGTTCATGTCACTGCTATTCCAGAGCGGAGAAGGTTCACCAATCCATTCTGAGAAATAATCGATAAATCCTCCATCGAATGGATCAATGTCCTCTGCAGGCCATATTATCCTATATAGCATGTAAAGCCACGTATCATCATTCTTCATCCAAATCCTAGCTGAAACACTTCCAGGCCCTACATGTCGTTCCGTCAAATTCAGATCAACAGGGACAGTATCTGACCACTCGTCTGCCGTCGTCATTTTCCCATCAAGGGTGACCGAGAAACTTAACCAGCCACATCTCACAGTTACAGGCGCACCAGCTACCCCAACAACCACAAAGTTGAACACTGATGTTAACGTAGCCATTAGAATAAGCATCAACATTACTATGCATGTTACTTTTCTCTTAGCTCTCTTTATTTCCCTACTCAGTTTATACGCAACTTTCAATAACAAAACCCCTGTTGCGAGTTTAAAGGGAACGAGAAAAATAAAAGAACATTTTTCCTAACAAAAGAAAAATAATCATGCACTGGGAAAAACGAAATTTAGTCTTTTCATTGGCTGCTTTTCTTTTCCACTAAGCAAAGAACTACCTGAGGAACAAGTCAAAACGGTTTCTATTGGCCGTTTCATGTAGTGAACTATGATACCGTGGAGTACAAAGCATATTTTGTTTCCATCTGGGTCTTCAAATAGCGCAAAGTATCCATACTCTGCATTTTTGCCAATGGGCGTTTTACCCTTTAGTACTTTTCCACCATACTCTTCTATGAGCTTGAGTTTTGCTTCAATGTTAGAAGTGTAGATTGATGGGACAATAAACTCTTCTTCCGAGTTCAATTCAGCGCTTATCCCTTTTCCTGATTGCGGAAGAACATCTAAAAGAATTCGTACCCGGCTGTTCTTGCACTAGCCATCCAAAAACACCCTCATAGAATTTCTTCGATCTTTGATAGTTTTTTGATGGGATGATAATATGACAAATATAACTATCATCTTCCATAAATCCATCTTCTCCGTATCACACTAGGAATTCAAGTTTTTATTATTAACGGAAACATAAATCCTTGAACATACAAATATCTCTAGTTTGTTTTGGCGGGCCCGCTGGGATTTGAACCCAGGACCTCCGGCTCCGCAGGCCAGCGTCCTAATCCAAACTAGACCACGGGCCCTCAGGGAAGGACAGGGGACCCTAAATATGAAGTTTTCAGTTTTCTAAACAGTTTCACGCTGTTTATGTCTGTCACGTATTCAAAGCCAGCCTCTATCAGGTCCCTTGCCCCTTGAACGTTTTCCGCTACCTTACAGATATATTCTTCGTTCTACGACAATGCAATCAGGCAGGTGTATCAAAGACCTCAAAAGGACCTGTCGGTTGCTATCGAAAAAATAGCGAAAAAATTCTACCTCACGACTTTTAACCAAACTATTGTCAAAAGACTAAAAATTTTCAGGTGTAAGTTCTAATTCCAAAGTATTTACTTCTGCAGAAGTTACTTCGACAATAAATTCCTTCGTTTGGTAGCCTGGGGCGGAAATGGTTAAAATTTGTGTTCCTTCTAGCAAAGCGGAAAAGAATTCTCCATTAACTGCGGAATTCAACGTGATATTGCCGATTATGATTTTTGCCTCGCTTATGGGTTTGCCTGTGGTTTTGTCGTTTATTAGTCCTCGAATAAAGCCGATTCCATTAGGCTCTGTTAAGATAGGTTCTACAATAAGAGGACCATGTTCTACTGAGTTACTTGAATCCACAATATGTTTTTTCACTTCTTCCAGGTTAGGGACTCCCCACCAATTGTGAGGCATCTTAGCTGTACGGTTTTCTGAGATGTCTAAACCGCTAGCCCAAACCTCAACTTCCGGACTAAATAGAATGTTATTGTACTCTACTTTCACTCCAGGATTACCGAAATTTGAATCCACAATGCTATCAATTATTGTGTTATATTTCACTTCTACATCCTTAAAACTTAGATCATCAAGTTGAATTCCAGCTTGAAAAGTATGGCGAATAAAATTATAACTAATCTCGGCTTTAGAATTTGAGGGGGGCATAACTCCTCTGTAAGCCACCATATCATTGATAAAATTATGACGAAAAATTAGGTCAAAGGATCCATCAAAAATAGTGGCGGCTCCATGAGCGTAATCTAAGATGTTGTGTTCAATTAAAACTTGAGGAGGGTTTTCACCTCGATATTCTATATAGATGGGAGCACCGTTAATATTTTCAAAAACGTTTTCTCTAATGACGATGTTTGAAACTTTTGCTTCTGACCCAATTTCTATTTTAATTCCATCTCCACCCTCAGATATTTTGTTGCCAACGAATTTTAGAGTGGAGTAAATTCCTTTTTCTAATCTTATTTGAATCGCTCCTGCTGCGCCAAGGTTCTTCCTGACGATGGAATACTCTATGGTAGGAAGGGCATTCAAAGTTTCGATACCGTTCTGAAAATATTCAATCATGACATATTTCAAAATTGAAGCTGAAGCCTCTTCACCTTCAGAATACACTGCCTTATGATTAGGATCGCCAAAGAAAAAATCTCCAGTGGCGGGTTTATCCCAATTGACATGGGTGAAAAGGATGGGTTTTTCTGGAGTGCCAATTGCCTTTAATGTACCTTGAACGATTACCTCTCCCCTAACGAAAACTTTTACGCCAGGCTCAATGGTTAAGGTGCTTCCAGGGGGTATGTATATACTATCAGCTAGATATGGTGATTTGTCTAGAGTCCAAGTTACATTTTCAATGATTTCTCCTGGAATCGTATAGTTTTCTTTTTTCAAATACATATTTTTTGGATCTAAGGGGAAGTCTGGAAACCGCTTTATCTTATAAATTAATTTGGTTGCTAAATCGTAAACCCATAAATTCTCATCAGACCATGCGATACCGTAAGGTCTTTCCACAATAGAGTAAGTATTGATTGTTTGAGGCGGCAGCTTACTCATATCAAGTTGGATGATGTAGCCCCATACGCTATCTGAGATCCATAACTCACTCTCGTTTCTAAAGGCAATATTCATCGGAAAACCCGCTGAAGGATATACGGCTTCCACGTGATAATCCTCTATACTGTGTTGATTCAACTGTTCAGGACCGGACCATATGTGTTTCCCATCCCATGCGATGTTCCACATATGATGCATATTCTCCCATGGCGGATTTTCATGGTATTCAAAAATTATCTTCATAGTTTTTGGATCATGTTTCTGTATGCTCCCCCAATTTACCGACCATAGAGTTTGACCGTCCCATGTTATATCTCTCATCTGGAATACGTTTGAAGGTTGAATTCTTAAATCCCAAGATTTTGCTATTTCAAGTCCTTCTTCTATCTCTTTAGCTTTGTATATGACACCATCATATATATCAGCCATCCAAAGGTAGCCATCTCCCCAAGCCAGAGAAAGACCATGTTCTGAAGGACTCTCATAGGTGATCCAATACTCAGTCTCATCTAACGCTTTTAGAACTCTTGCAGTAAGTTGTTTACTTTCTTTTTGAAGCAAATAAGGATATAACGAGAAGACGGCGACTCCTAATGAAACAATTAAAGAAAGAATCAAGACTGTTAATTTTAACCTAAACATTTTTCATCATCAAATGCAGTTAGATTGTCTCAATTGAAGCTAACCTTAAACTTTTATGAACCTATAAGCTGGATTCAAAGTAGACATTGAAAAATCGTTTAACGAAATTAGCTTTCTTAGCAAATGCTTCATCTGAGATTTAGAAATTACAAGTAATTTTTATGTGAAACATCCTTATGGAAACTCATGAAATAAGTGATAACACTTCAAGATTTTTTAGTTCTAAGTAAGTATGAGTTCAGGAATTTTGCACTGATGCTGTAACGTAATTTTGAGTCTATTTACTTCTTGAAACAGATAAACTGATATGTTCTCTAGGTATGTAACTTGCGAAATAAAAGCAATAGCTTCTAAAAAAATTACTTTTCCCAGACGAGTTAGAGCCAGTTATAATAGTTAGAGGTTTGAGTTTGACTTCATTACTGTTTTTTATGCTCTTAAAATTTTTTATTATTAATTTGCAAATCACCGCTTAATCCCCAAATTTTATTCAAAACTTTAGATATATGTATTTTAGCGCCAGAAATTTAAGACAGTAAGGTTAAGCTATCTCTCTGTATCCCCTTCATTTATCTATCTTTTCCTAGTTCAAACTCATCATTTTCGGGTTATTTTCTTCACTTCTCACTGTTAGCAATATTTATGAGCTTTATGTCAAAATTTTATGATTGGTGTAAAAATGAGATATTGGAAAATCGCTCCAGGTCAGCATGGATTCTTGTGGGTTGAACAGAGAGACAGAGGCTGTATTGCAGTTGGATGGTCAGACGTAGGCAATCTCAAGAAATATAAGACTAAAGAACAACTCGCACAAGCATTTAAAGAGGTTGGATATCGCAGTAAGCCACATCAATTATGGAGATTCTATACTAGAGTGTTACCTGGAGATAAAGTTGTTGCCAGCTCTGGAAGATTCATATACGGTCTTGGAACCGTTATAGATGACTATAGATTTGACGAAAATCTTTACTACCAACACAGCAAACCTGTCCGATGGGAAGTTAAACTTTGGGAACCTCTGGATGTAAAAGACCTAAACCTTCCGGAAAAATTAGTGAGAAGGCTTCGCAAAAATATAACAATTCTAGAATTAACATATAAGGAATGGAACCTAATTGATAAGGCGGTTTTAAAAATAAAAAGTCCATTTGAAGGAATCAGCAATTTTGAAGGTATGCTTCGCGCACCAGAGACAGAACAAGAAGTGATAATACTTTTCAGCAAACTCAGTCAACATTTAAAGATGAAGATAGAATCTGTTAGTACGCGATTTCCTGACGCATATGTAAGAGTCAGAAAAGGCAAAGGTTGGACTACTAAAGCTGCTGAATTTGAGATAAATTCTTCGGATTTCATAACTCACGGGCACAACCCAGAAGAATGTGATATGATTATTTGTTGGAAAGATGACTTAAAACAAAAGCCCAAAAGCCTCAAAGTTATTGAATTAAGAAAAGAACTGAAAGAAATAATCTAATAATTGACAGGAATAAAAACCAAGAAAAAAGAATTTTGCGAGAGC
>DAZI01000063.1:12203-39454 GCA_002507245.1 Candidatus Bathyarchaeota archaeon UBA233 | reverse complement strand
TCCTTGCACACACCGCCCGTCGCTCCACCCGAGTGGGGTCTGGGTAAGGCGTGGTCCATTAGGGCTATGTCGAATCTAGGCTCCGCGAGGGGGGAGAAGTCGTAACAAGGTGGCCGTAGGGGAACCTGCGGCCGGATCACCTCCTAAGAAAGCTTGGAGGATTGGCGGGAAAGCTGCGCTGGGTTTGCCGGAAGTTTTGTGGCGTTTTAAATTAATGGCTGGTTTAGATGTTTTTCTTTTGATTTCATTGTATGGTTAACTTTATGAATGGGTATGCGTTGCATAATTCCTTCAGAGAATATGAGGCCTCTCCAAGAAAATGTCAAGTTGCACCTAGTAGAATAAAAAAGTAGTTTATGTGTTTTCCTTAATTGGAACTAACTATGGAGATTATTTGTTAACCATTTTGTTTATAGCTTCTTCCATGGTGTGCCCGCGGCAGTAGACTACTGCTTTTTTGACACCTTCAATTTTTAAGGCAGCTTTTTTGACATCCATGGCAAGTTTGAAGGCTATTGGACAGAAGGGACTGGAGGGGACGAACTCTATTTGAACTACGCCAGGCTCTGTTTCTTTTACGTTGGTTATCATGTTCATCTGGCCAAAAGTTAGACCTGTTTCAGGGTCAACAACTTTTCCTACTTCATGTCGAACTTTATCTTCCAGTTCTGTCAAATTTCTGTTCTCCAATCGAGCTTTGAACAATAAAGGAAATGCAAGTTAATAATTGTTACGTGTTTCTCCATTTTTTCGTTTATACATTTTCCAACTCAGCATCATAGTTCTTGGATGTGAAGCTTTAACTTCGTCTACTCGTGGAACTGCCGTGTTTTTCGGGGCATTCCGTAGTTTTTCAGGGTTTTCATATGCTTCTTTTACGATTTCTTTCAGGATTTCCGCGAACTCATCAAGTGTTTCTTTTTCGAAGGATTCAGTTGGTTCTATCATTAATGCTTCTTTAACTATTAATGGAAAATAGATTGTTGGTGCGTGGAAACCATAATCAAGCAATCGTTTAGCCACATGTAATGCTGAGATGCCTGTTTGTTTTTCAAGTTTTTCAACACTGAAAACGCATTCGTGTTTTCTCGGTTTATTTTCATCATAGGGAAGCGATAATCCTGTAATATTGCGCAGTTTTTTCATTAAGTAATTAGCGTTTAAAACGGAAATTTCAGCCGTTTTTTCTAAGCCTTTAGCACCTAAACTGAGGATGTAAGCGTAGGCTTTGAGGAGAACTGCTACGTTTCCATAAAAACATTGAATCTTTCCAATACTATGAGGTCGGTTGTAGTCAAGTCTGTACCGTTTCCCATCAAAGACCACGCGGGGAACTGGCAAAAATTTGGCGAGTTGTTTTGAAACGCCTACAGGCCCAGCTCCAGGGCCGCCTCCACCATGAGGAGTTCCAAAGGTTTTATGGATATTAATGTGAACTATGTCGAAGCCCATGTCGCCAGGTCTAACCTTTCCTAGAATAGGGTTAAGGTTAGCACCGTCATAGTATAGAATACCACCTGCTGAGTGAACTGTATCGGCGATTTCTTTAATGTTCTTTTCGAATATTCCAAGTGTGTTAGGATTTGTTAGCATAAAACCCGCGGTACGTTCAGAAACAGCCTCTTTTAAGGCGTTTAGGTCTACACATCCCTCATTGTCAGAAGGAATAACTACTATCTTAAAACCAGCCATTGTTCCACTAGCAGGATTGGTTCCATGCGCTGAGTCGGGAACTATAAGTTCAGAGCGTTTTTCTCCATCGCCATTAAGTTGATGATAGGCTCGCATTATGAGAGCGCCTAAGAACTCGCCGTGGGCTCCAGCGGCCGGTTGGAGACACACTTCATGAGTGCCCGTGATTTCAGCCAACCAACGCTCTAATGTGTAGAGGATCTCAAGTATACCTTGAACGGTTTCCTCGTCTTGATTTGGATGAAGCATGGTTATGCCCGGATGCTCAGCTAAAGTTTCGTTTAGTTTTGGATTATACTTCATGGTGCAACTTCCAAGGGGATAAAAACCTAGATCCACCCCGTAGTTCATTTGCGACAGGCGAGTATAATGACGTACAACTTCAACCTCGGACAGCCGTGGAAGCCTTGGGAGGTTTTTACGGCGGATTTTGGCTGGTAAAAGCTGGTTTACTTCACCTACTTTTCTATAAATCTCTCCATCAACTTTTGGGAAAGTAAATCCTCGCCTTTTAGCGTTTCCAAGTTCGAATACTACCGGCTCATTCCAAGATGCTTGTTTGAATCTTCGAGTCATTTTCTATTTTTCCCTCACTATTTTTTCTAAAATGGTAGCTAAACGGTCAATTTCTTCTTTAGAATGCACCTCGGTTATGCAGTACAGAGCAGTTTCGCCAAGCTCCGGAAATTCTTTGGAGATATCCTTACCTCCATGAATCCCATGTTCCAGAAGTCTTCGATGAACCTTATTAACGGTTAAGTTAACAGAATCGAAGTTTACAGTGAACTCCTTGAAATGGATCGAGTCAAAAACTGGAACATGTAAGCCTTCAATTTCCGATAGTAGTTGAATAGCGTAATTTGCTCTTAACATTATGATTTCGCTTAATTCCCTGAAACCTTCTGGCCCAAGCAGAGCAAGGTATACTGCCGCAGCAACAGCGCATAAAGATTCATTAGAACAAATGTTGGATGTTGCCTTTTCCCTTCGAATGTGCTGTTCACGAGTTTGAAGAGCCATGCAGAAGGCTTTTTGACTTCCATCCACTGTTGTGGTCATTCCAATTACGCGTCCGGGCAACTGTCTAATTAAATGAAGATCACCACGACAGGCGAAAATTCCGAGAAGGGGCCCCCCATAGTTCATTGGGTTTCCAAGAGGTTGTCCTTCGCCTACTACTATGTCTGCACCATATTCGCCTGGAGGCTTCAACACCCCTAAGGATGTCGGATCAACCCCAACTATGAAAAGAGCTCCTTTTTCATGAGCTTCCTTCTCTATTTCTTCCATGTTTGTTTCGATAAATCCTAGATAGGAGGGATTCTCAATGTATACTGCAGCTGCTTTTTCGGAAATTTTCGCCCTTAAATCTTGGAGGTCTATCTGTCCGGTTCCAGTTTCATAGTTTACTTCTTGTATTGTTATTCCGACGGGTTCTGTATAAGTCCTTAGTATGGCTTTTCTATCGGGATGAATTATCTTGGGGATTAATATTTTATTTCGATGAGTTACACGAACGGCCATCCTAGCTGCTTCGCCTAAGGCTGAAGCCCAATCGTACATGGAGCAGTTAGCCACTTCCATTTCGGTAAGCTCACATATCATGCTTTGATATTCAAACAATATTTGGAGCATGCCTTGCGATATTTCGGGTTGATAGGGAGTATAGGAGGTTAATAATTCCCCTCTTTGAATTATGGCCTTTACAACTGCTGGAACATAATGTGGCCAGCATCCAGCGCCTAGGAAAACAGATATATCCTTACAGGTTTTGTTTTTAGATAGAAGCTTTTCAACATGTTGTTTTACTTCAAGTTCGGAATGGCTTTCCGGAAGATTTAATGTTTTTTTTAGCCGATAGATATCTGGAACATCAATGTAAAGCTCATCAATAGTTTTTATACCTATTTCCCGCATCATTTCATCTATCTCTGGAAGAGAATTGGGGATGTATGGATGGCTATACGGAGCCAAAGTTTCCACCGTTGAGATTCTAACTAAAGCTGGAAGAGACTCTTTAAACTTTTCAGAATTTCAAGGCGTCCCTTAATCTCTTTATAGTGAGTTCAGTTAGCATTACGGTTTGTTCAGTTGAAAGATAATTCACCACGGAAGAGTCATAGAAAACGTTTGCAGATGCAGGAAGCTCACCTGTGGCTTCTCGCAGAACGATGATTATAGGAATTAACGGAAGAGCCTTAACCTTAATACTATAATCCGCTAGTTCTAGTTTTGTTCCATCAAAGATTTCTGCTGCTTCAACAAGTTTATGCGGATTTTCGCTGAAAAATCTCAATATGAGATTAAGAACCCTTTGTCGGTAGACGCTAAAATACATCCTGCCCCCGGAGAGGTAACGAAAGGATGTAAGCGTAGAAGTTTCGGGAACTTGTCTAGCTTCAGCATATCCATAAAGAATACAGTAAATCGCTTTTTTAGCGTGTTCAGAGATCTTTTTGCCGTTTAACTCGTCAAATATCTCGCCAGTCTCTAAGGAAAGTTTAAACTTAAGAAAGTTTAATGTAGATGAATTTTCAAATCCCAAACGTCCTCGTAAGGTGGAAATTTTCTCGCCGCAAAAACGCCAACTCCACAGTTCTTCTTTCTGACAGTTTCCAAACAAATTCGTCAACTCCAATTTATCAGCGTTCTTTAATATTGGATTCCTTTTGTTGTAACCATTTCTTCAGGGTGCTTGATATCTATTATTTCATTTACAAAATCTGCGCGGTCAATTAATATTTTAGGAGCAAATCTCCCGGTGAGGACTACATCGGTTTTCTTTGGAAGTGAATCCAAAAATTCTAGGACTTCTTGAACCGATAAAAGATCACAGTAGAGAGCTAGGTTTATTTCGTCTAGAATCAATAGATGAGGCTTCTTTTCTCTAACAATCTGTTTAGCAAATGCTAAGGCTTTTTTCGCTAATCTCTTGTCTTCCTCACGAAGATTTCCTAGCCCATGCCACCCTTTCCTACCAAATAAGTAAATCTCATAATAAGGCTCTAATTTTTTCCGAATTTTGTATTCGCCAGTTTTCCGCCACCATTTCATAAACTGGATAATTATAACTTTACGGCGATGCCCTACACTTCGAAGAGCAAGCCCTAAAGCGTTTGTTGTTTTTCCTCCACCCGTCCCAGTATATAGGTATACGTAGCCCATCATTAACCTCCAACTTGAAGTAGGCTACTCCTCTACATTAACTTTAATAGCAACAAAATATTTTATTGAATCTTGAAAAGGAAGTTCCATCCAATGAGTTTCAGCTATGAAGAACTGTTAGACAGAGCTTGTTCCAAGCTTCCACAAACAATCGAGAAGCATGAACGTTTAGAGATTCCAAGAGTTCGCTCGTCTATCATTGGAATGCGTACAGTTTTCTACAATTTCAGAGAAATTACTGAAATGTTGAACCGTAACCCTGCTCATTTAATGAAGTTTTTAACACGGGAAATGGCTACAGCTGCAACTTTAAAGGAAACCCATGTTATTTTTCAAGGAAAATTTTCTACTGAAACTTTAGAACGCCTAATAGGCCGCTATGTTGAAAGATACGTCATTTGTCCAGTATGTAAACGCCCAGACACGAGAATAGTTAAGGAAAAACGCTTATCCTTCCTCATATGCGAGGCTTGCGGAGCAAAATCCTCAATAAGAGTCATGTAAAAGAAGCGTTACTGCATTGAAAGTTTACATGAACCTACGAAAAATGGGAAAATGCGTTTTACTTGCTATCTGCGATGCTGAAATTTTAGGAAAAACCCTACGAGAAGGAAAAATAGTTTTTCGAATTAAAGAAGAATTTTACAAAGGAACCAAGGTTAACGTTGAAGAAGCTGTTGCTTTAATTGAACAATCAACCATCGTGAACATGGTAGGTGAGAACATAGTTAAGAAAGCCGTAGAGAAAGGCTATGTGCATCCCGAAGCCATAATAAAGATTCAGGGGATCCCCCACGCCCAGATAATAAAAATATAATAAAACATGAATTTTAACGTAGGATAGAGGAAAGTTTCGTAAAATTTAAAAATAGAAACAATTTTTACTGTTGAAGAGAGATAATTCGGAATTTTATGAAGAATTATCTCTGAAAAATAAAAAAGAGAGAGGGGAAGGGAAATAAAAAACAAACTTTCAGTAGTGCTCCTTGCTTTAACACTTTCACTAACAACAATAGGCAATAGCATTATCAGAGTTGAAGCAGTGAACTTAACCTTAACTCTCTCAGACGTAGAACTTGCAACGCAATTTGCCTATGAATGGGGCCCTGGAACCCTCACAGGGATTACGGATATACCAGGACCAGGAGTTAGATTTGATTTTTCCGGATTAAGTCCATCGTCTGGCACAGGTGTAGGCGACAACTTTCCGGTAAGCCAATTGGCTGGTGGAGAGTACAAAACTTATGGAACTACACAACCGTTTTCCACATGGGGAGATTTCTCTGCCTATAGCGCATTTAGCCTAGTTTTCACGAACGTCGGTCCTACGCCGGTTATGGTAAATCTTAAAATGAACACAGGATGGACAGTACCGCCCCCCGAGTATGCTGCAGCTTGGAGGGATACATACTGGCAGAACGATTGGATTTCCATCGCGCCAGGAGAAAGCAAGGTAATAACCTTAGATTTCTCCTCAGCTGAAGTCTATAATGCATGGGATGAACAAGAGTATACACCCTATCCAGATGGAACCACAGGCGTAGCCATTTGGAGACTAGATGAGGTAAGCGATATAGGTTTTCAAATATTAGGAGAAGGAGATGGTTCGGTTATTGTGTCAGCATATAAGCCAGCAACACCGTCGCTGGTTGTTGAAGAACTTGAAAACAAGATTTATGCATTACATGGCGCATCCAGCGGCTCCATCGTGACGATAAAAGGGACAGTAACATACTTAGGCGAAATATCAGTTGAAGGTTTGTTGACAGGCATCTACCTAAAGGAAATCGGAGGAACAATAAGCACGGTTGACATCTCATGCGAATGGTCTCCAGATGGAGAAAACTTCTATCCAACATCGCTTAAGACAGCAGAATACTTAGATTACGAAGTTGAAATGGTTTTAGGACCCTATATGGCTGAACCTGGCTTCATAAGCACTACGTACATCAGAACTACAGCCAACCGAGACTTCAATCCAATTATAAGTGAAGTAATAGTTTTCCAGGACTTAGACGGTGATTACCATTATGATACAGGCGAAACGATAATTTCTTTTGAAGACTATCCAATGCAGATTGACCTGTGGATATGGCACACTATAGAGCTTGACCCAGCTGCTTTCTATTGGAATATACAAGACGGTATAGATGCCGCTAATCCAGGCGACACAATTTTTGTATATGACGGTTTATACTTGGAGAATCTTGTGATAAATTAAGGCATTGACGCTTCAAGCGTCTTCTCACCCAATAATTGATGGAGGAGCAATGGGTGATTGCATTAGTATAAATGCCGACAACGTGGTTATTGACGGTTTTGAAATAAGAAACGGCTATAACGGAATAATCGGACAAACCTCGGGGTCCACATTTTCTAATAACATCATACACGACAGCTTAAACATTCCAGGATATGCAGGTGTTGGAATCCTATTATGGGGCGACAATGACAATAACGTAATAATAGGAAACGAAATCTACAACAATGACCGCCAAGGAATATTCATCGGCTATGAAAATGATGCTAAAATTTCAAGTGGAAATACCATACTTGGAAATACAATTTATAATAACGGGTTATACCGATATGCAAATCCGCCGGATCCTTCATCCTACGGTATTCAATTATGGAATGCAGATGACAACTTAATAGAGAACAACACAGTATACAACCACACTAAGGTATTTCCAGATATAAACTGGTATTTTGTTGTCGGAATATACATTTGCGGTGCCAGAAACAACATGATATCAAACAACAATGTAACTGGAAATCGATACAACATTTTCATATATGATGCGGGACGAGCAGACGGAGCAACAGGCACCATAATAACGCAAAACCTGATTCAAACAGCCATAAAAGCAGGTGTCGGCGTTTTCACAGATGCGACTACAACCACAATCCACCACAACAACATCGCTGGCAACATAGAGTATGGTATCATAAATTGGGACACCGAAACAGTTGACGCTCGTTTTAACTGGTGGGGAGATAGAACAGGTCCAAGTGCTACTGGCCCAGGGCTAGGCGATGCAATAAGCGGTAATGTTCATTACAGCCCATGGCTTGGCTATCCATACGGAACAACCCCCATGACATATCATGTAGATCCAACAGGGAAAATCCAAGATGCAATTGATGACGCTAATTCAGGAGATACAATAATTGTGCATGAAGGAACATACACTGAGCAGCTGATAATTAACAAGAGCCTTACCCTACAGGGGATGACAGGAGCCAAAATTGTTGCACCCGACGTTCGGAACACTTTCACAATTGTCGAATCCGGATCAACATTTGATCCAATAATCTTTGCTTATGGTGGCGTAGAAAGTGGCGGTGCAGTAAGCGGACCTGAAAAAATCAGCGTAACTCTCAAAGGATTTGAAATAGACGGCGGAAATAAGGCTGCAGCCTACCCAATTAGATTTGTTGCAATCTTATGCCGCAACGTCAACCCCGGCGTCATCTCTAACAACACTATTCATAGTATGTATCCACCGTCTGGAAAAGGAAGCGGCCCACAAACCTTTGGCATATTAGTATATGGCGACTCTGAAATAATAATCAAACATAATGAAATTAGAGATTTCAGTCGGGGAGGAATAGGCATTTTAGGCGACGCTGGCCCGGGTGCTGATCCATTAGCCACCCTCGAAGGAAACACTGTCCTAGGAAACGGTTTAGAATCTGAAACGGGTTGGTGGGCTGAAAACGGTATACAGTTTGGATACGGTACGACAGGATATATTAGGGGCAATGAGGTGCTTAACTGTACTGTAAATAATCCTTTTTGGGCTGCAAGTGGTATACTAGTTGTTGACACTGACAGGGTAGTGGTTGACAACAATTATGTTGAAGACTGTGATGTCGGTATAGGCGCTGTAGATTTTCCAGGATCTAAATATGGTCCTCCATGGGACTATCACATTCTATCAAACATTGTAATAAGCAATAACATTCTGATGAGTAACATATGGCAAATAGACGTATCAAACGATGCTAGAAACATTACGATAGTACAAAACGATATAATAAATGCCATTGAAGATGGAATTGACGTATGGAGCTACACAGGAGTAGACGTTGCACCAACTAATGTAAAGATACATTATAACAACATTGAGGGCAGCGGCTCATTTGGCATATGGGTTGATGAGAATATAACAGAACCAGTTGACGCCCGATTCAATTGGTGGGGTGATAAAACTGGACCGTATCATGAAACAAGCTGGACTTACATGGGTGAACCCTACGGTCCCCACTACGGTTTAGGCGACAATGTAAGTGATTACGTCCTCTATGACCCATGGCAAGGAAAAATAAAGATGCAAGTGGAGCCACCTGCATATCAAGCCAAAAGAATCAATGAAACCTTCACGATCAACATAACCATTAGCGACGTAAACGTGAACTGGAAAGTAATAGCCGTTCAGTTCCGACTAATCTACAATGCAACCCTACTAAAGGTACTCGATGTAAGTGAAGGCCCATTTATGGCTCAAGCCGGAGACACCCTTCTTATGTGCTTCATTGAAGAGGAGGATATAGTCTATGGAGACAACATTGTAGTTGGCATCCTATTGCTTCCTAATGCAACCGGACAGTGGAATGTATTTCCCGAAGGAAGTGGGACCATAGCAACTATCACCTTCCAAGTAATTTACCAGCATAGGGGAATAGAAAATCCGCCACTCTCATGCATTTTACAACTAATTGAAACGAAAATAATAGACACCAGCTTGAGAGAAATAATACACGAAGAAGAAGACGGCTACTACGAAATTTTGCCTAACAACATAGGAGACATAAACTGGGACTACAAGGTTGACATATTAGACGTGGGCACAGCAGCTTTAGCATTCGGTTCAACTCCAGAACATGAACGATGGAATCCTATCGCAGACATAACAGGGCCTCAAGGAGTACCAGATAGTAAAGTAGACATCATGGACTTGGCATTAATAGCATCAAACTTCGGCTGGGAACAAGATCCAGATCCTTAAAATCAAAGAACTCTTACCTCTATTTCCCCATTTTTACTTTTGAGAATGCGATAAGCATATGTAGGACGTAAACTTTCCATATCTGGTTGAGGGTGCTTAAGTGGGCAAAAAGAAAGTAATCAGCGAAGAAGATATAAGTGAGATGGTGCTTCCCGTAGCTAATGATGTTTTGGGAGTAGCTGTTAAACTTTTAGGGTATGATCGAGTTCTTGTTCGTTGCCAAGACGGACATGAAAGGTTATGCCGTATTCGAGGAAAAATGAAGAGACGAGTTTGGATTAGGGAAGGCGACGTGGTCCTAGTTTCACCTTGGGATTTTCAATCCGACAAGCGCGGCGACATAATCTGGCGATACACCCGAGCACAAGCTGAATGGTTAAGAAAAAATGGTTACCTAACCATCTAGTACAACTCATATTCATTTAGCTAATTAACACTAAGCTTCTCAGCTTAATGGTACATGCTTTATTAAGAAGTACACGGGTTAATGTTTGAATAAACTGTGAAGGATAAACCTTGTCTGAGGAGAAAGCTGTCAAAAAACTATTACGGAAAGAAAAGCGTTACGAGACAGAGCAGTTAATGAAAATTAAACGTAGCGAGGAGTATGAAGTTTTAGAGGAAGTTTTCGATCGGTCAACATTGATGACGATTTATGATTTTCTAAACAAAGGGGTAATAGATGAGATTTTCGGCGTCGTCAAAGCTGGGAAGGAATCACGGATTTACTGGGCTAAAGATAAAATAGGTAATGAGTTAGCTGTGAAAATCTACCTAACTGTCTCAGCTGAATTCAAAAAGGGAAAACTTCCCTATATCGAAGGAGACCCTAGATTTAGACGTGTAAAAAGAGATACACGTTCACTTGTTTACCTTTGGGCACATAAAGAATTTAAAAACTTGGAGCAAGCCTATGCGGCTAAAGTTCGTGTTCCGAAACCTATTGCCGTTAAAAACAATGTGTTAATTATGGAATTTATAGGGAAAAACGGAGTTAACGCCCCCTTAATGAAGGAAACTCCGCCGAGAAATCCAAAACGTATTTACAAGGTTCTCTTAACTTACTTAAGGAGGCTTTATCGAAAAGCGGAGCTTGTGCATGGTGACCTAAGCGAGTATAACATTATGATTTGGCGTGGACTACCAGTGCTTTTTGATGTCTCCCAAGCTGTTCCCTTAGAACATCCAATGGCAGAAACCCTCCTGCGAAGAGACTTAAAAAACTTGAATCGCTTCTTCTCTAAACTTAGAGTAAACGTGTTACCAGTTGAGGAAATATACCGGAGGATTACAGGTTGAGCATAGCAAGTACTTTCATCAAAATTCCACGCGAAAGAATAGGCGTTCTGATAGGGCTAAAAGGAAAGGTAAAACAGCAAATTGAGCAAATATTAAAAGTGAAGCTTGAAGTGGACAGTGAAACTGGAGGAGTAACCATACTTCTAAGTGAAGACGCGGAGGACCCCTCAGTTCTCTTCAGAGCTAAAGAACTGGTCTTAGCCATAGGAAGGGGATTTTCTCCGGAGAGAGCCTTCCAACTTTTCAATGAAGATACGATTCTGCAAATAATAGATTTAAGGGATATTGTTGGAAAGTCAGAATCCAGCATGAAACGTTTGAAAGGAAGAGTAATCGGAAAAGAAGGAAAAACTCGAAGGGTAATTGAGGAGTTGACAGAAACAGAAGTAGCCGTCTACGGACATACCATTGGAATTATAGGTAAACCAGAACAAGTGCAGATAGCCAGAGAAGCTATAATGATGTTTCTCCAGGGCAGTCAACATAACACCGTCTATAGGTTCCTGCACAGAAAAAGAAGGGAACTTAAAAGAAAAATGCTAGAAATATGGGAAAAACCAGGTGAAATCTAAAAACAGCCATAAACCTAAACAAATTTAAGAAGTGAAGCCAAATTTTAAACTCTAGGTCTTATTTCTAGAAATTTAATCCATAATGTTTATAGAAAACCCCTCATTCGATTTCTCTAAAGGGAGAAGGGAAACAATGATAAAGAAAGTACTTTCTTTAATTCTAGTTATATCGATTTTCGTCACTAGCTCTATCCCCTTCGGAATAATCACTTGCTTAGCCCAAACCCCACCTGTAGCTCAATTCAATTATACCCCTGAAAAACCCCTTGCCAACGAAACCGTAGTTTTCGATGCCTCGGCAAGCTATGATCCTGATGGAACTATTGTAAGCTACAAATGGGATTTCGGTGACGGTTCCCCAATAGAAACCTTGCCAACGCCGTTAGTTGAGCACACTTACTCAGAACCTGGAAATTACACAGTAACTTTGGTTGTAACGGACAATGAAACTCTTCAAGATTCCACAATTTCTGTAGTTACGGTAATATACTATCCAACAGCAAGTTTCACCTATTCACCCACAACGCCCATCGTAGGAGAAACAGTAACCTTTAACGCTTCGAATTCCCAACCAAACGGAGGAGTAATCGTCAACTACAAATGGGATTTTGGCGATGGATCACCTATCACAAACACAACAACACCTATAACAACCCATGTTTATTCGGCTGTTGGAAACTATACAGTAACCCTTACAGTAGTAGACAGCGAAAATCTAACAGACAGCACCATCAGATACATCACCCTAATCAACTACCCCGTGGCCAACTTCAACTATTCTCCTTCTTATCCCATCGTCAACGAAGTAATCACCTTTAACGCTTCAGCATCCAATCCTGATGGCGGAACTATTGTCGAGTATTTTTGGGATTTCGGCGATGGAACAAATGGGACAGGAGTTGTCGTGACCCATACCTACAGTACTTTCGGAACCTTCACTGTAAACTTAACAGTTACCGACAGCGAAGGATTAAGCAACAGCATAACTCAAGAGGTAAATGTTAGACAATATCCCGAAGCAAGTTTCACATACCTACCAGTTAATCCCCTGATAGGCGAAACGGTAACATTCAACGCATCGGGATCAAAACCAAATGGCGGAGTTATCGTAAGTTACAGTTGGGATTTCGGCGATAACTCTACAGGCTCAGGAATGATAGCTAACCATACATTTACTGCCTATGGAATCTACAATGTAACGTTAACTGTTGTTGACAGTGAAGGATTATCTAACACGTACACCATTAGTATACGGATCCTCATATCACCCACAGCCAATTTCACTTATTCACCTGAATACGTAGCTGTAAATCAGTCTGTAACGTTTGATGCTTCAGGCTCGTTTGACCTTGATGGAACCATTGTTACGTACATTTGGGACTTCGGTGACGGAAATATAACTACCACTTACACTCCCATTGTAACTCACATCTATAAGAGCGCTAACACATACGAAGTTACCTTGACGGTTATAGATGACGATGGATTAATTGATCAGGTAGCCAAGTTCATAGTAGTATATACTACAGTTCCGGTACACGACGTTGCAATAATTAGTGTTGAAACAAACAGCTCATGGGCATATCGTGGAAACCTCATAAACATTACAGTTATAATTGCCAATAAAGGAAACATTGTTGAGAAGGTTAACGTTACCATATACTATGATGAAACAGAAATAGTAACGTTTAGAGATGTATACCTATTAGCTGAAGAAAATTTGACTCTAACATTCCTTTGGAACACAAGCCTTGTTAATCCGGGAGGCTACATAATCTCCGTAGCAGCAAGTATTGTAGAGATGGAAGAAAACACAGGGGACAACTTCTTGGTTAATGGAGAGATAATCGTTGTATTCATAGATGTAAATTTAGATGGTAAAATTGATGTCATGGATGTAGCAATAGTAGCAAAGGCCTACGGTTCATACCCAACTCATCCTAACTGGGATCCAAGAGCCGATTTAGATGGAGATGGCAAGATCGATATCATGGACGTAGCAATGGTCGCCATTCACTTCGGCGAAGAACTCTAACCTCCACCCCTAAACTTTTTATGATTAACTTAAATAAACAGCAAAAGTCATTTTGGGCTCTCGCACTCAAGATCCACATCACTTATCAGCGGGGCCAGAGTCGTCATCGCCCATACAACAACTAATTAATGAAGGACTCACATAAAAACGTTAGTCAAGCATAGAGCGTGTTAAAAACATGTTACATCATATCAGGGTTATCCCGTTAGCTGCTGAAAGTTTAGGCGTAAGATCTATGTGCACCTACGTGGAAACAGCTGATGTTAGACTATTGTTAGATGCAGGAATCTCACTTTGCCCTAACCGTTTCGGCTTACCACCTCATCCTGAGGAATTTAAAACGATAAACGCCTTAAGGAGGAAAATAGCTGAAGCTGCAGAAAAAGCCGAAGTCATAACCTTAAGCCACTACCATTTCGATCATCATACACCTTCGTATGAAGATTGGCTATGTAACTGGACCGCTGCGAGCCATACTGCCCAACAGATCTACCAAGAGAAAACTGTTTTGATCAAAAACCCTAAAGAAAAAATAAATTTCAGTCAACGTCGCCGGGCATGGATGTTCCAGAAAACAGCTGGAAAATTAGCTAAAAAACTAACAGTGGCCGACGGGAAAAGCTTTGTTTTTAACAAGACTAGAATAAGATTTTCCGAGCCGGTTTTTCATGGAGTAGAGAACACACCATTAGGATGGGTATTGATTACCACTGTTGAATATGAAAATGAGAGGCTTATGTATGCACCCGATGTGCAGGGACCGTTTTGCATAGAGACTCTTAAAATAATCTTGAAGGAAAAACCGCAGATGCTTATTATCGGTGGGCCGCCAAGTTATTTAGCGGGGTTTAGAGTGAAACAGGAAGAAATTAGCAACGCTATTAGACATTTAGAAGTTATAGCGTCAAAATTGCCGATAGTGATTTTGGAGCACCACTTGTTGAGGGACATAGAATGGCGAGAGAAAATTAGAGAGGTTTTTAAAACTGCAGAGAAAGCTGGACATAGAGTTTTAACTGCTGCAGAGTTTATGGGAAGTAAAAACTTGTTCCTCGAAGCTAATAGAAGACGATTTTATGCAGAGCAGCCGCCCTCTAAGGAGTTTGAACGTTGGATGAAACTTTCTGATATAAAAAAGCGGTGCAGTAAACCGCCAATTTAGTCTTCAAGAAGTAAACCAATTTCCTCGACACTTTGTCTTATTTGTTTCTCGTCTACACCATAAAAGGGTATGGAAAAACGTCGTTTCTCTAATTCGGAAGCAAGCTCTTTAATGAAAACTCCAGGTTTTCTAACTGGTTTTTTCCGAACTAACTTGATTTTCTCTACTTCTCCTCCCGAATATCCAATGTAGACGCGGTTTACTCCGCATGAAGGGCTTCCTTCTATGCCTATTATAGCTGAAACTCTTATTCCATTCCTTATGTATTCACCTATCTGGTCAACCAGTTGAACTGCAATTCGTCTACAATGCCGCCTAAACATAAAGGTGTCATATTGTTCTCGGGTTTGACTCCATCGAAGCAAACCGGCAAATGTAAATTCAGGACAGGGCATCTGAATTATGCCAAAACCCTTGGCTTTCAACAGCTCAACAAGTTCAACTATCATGTTCAAATGTTGAGCCAGTCCTAAAACCTTAGAGTTCTGGTTCAAAATACAATGAGCAACTAGAACAATTTTTCTGCTTCTCGCATCTTTTTGCATGAAAAATCCTCCCAAATTGGAAAGGATAATCTAATCCGGTGGCATCCATGACTTGAAAGCAGGTATTTTGGAAGCTTCAAAGGCAATTCTTCTCTGGTCATCAGCTATCTTTTCAGTGACCATCTCCACAAGCTCTTCAGGAGTGAAGGCACTACCAACGAAATGGTGATTCCCCCCAGTCATCTTTGCAATTGTTTCCGTCACTAACCTTCCGTAGGTTTCCTTTCCAAGCAGGTGAGGATTGGTATTCACAATGATAGTGTTAATTCCTTCACGACTAATCATCTTCGCCACAGAAAAAACGTCATGGACAGCTACGTCCTCATACCGCCTAACGATTATTTCCACCTCATCTATTTGACGAACTTCACCTGTTTCTAAACTTCTTTTAAGTGGAACGTTAGCGTTTCCATCAGTAATTATCGCCATTACTGGTATGGTGGATGGATCTCGACGTTTAGCTTCTTTGAGTACCTCCCAAGCTTTTAGCATTCCAGCTGCTAGAGGCGTGAAACCGCTTACCCGAAGCTGCATAAGACGGTTAGCAACAAGAGCTAGATTCCTAGTTGGGTGTTGCACAACCACTGCCCCCGTATCTTTTAAGGCGATAATACCCACGCGATCCCGATAACGATAGGCATCCCTATGAAGCCTCAATAAAGCTTCTTTAACAGGCTCTATTTTAAAAAGCATAGAACCGCTTAAGTCAACAACGAAAACAAGGGTTAAAGGAGCTTTATAAAGTCTCATTTTCTCACGTATATCATTAAAAGTTATTCGAAGGGCCATTTCAGCTGGTCTTTCACGATATTTTTGTTTTCTAGCAGCAGCCCTAATAGTAGCGGGCAAATGAACGTCGCGTGGTTTACCTTTAGGAATCTTCCAGCGATAAGGTTTCCCACGGTGAAGAGTTGTGAAAGCTTCAGCTCGCTTCCCAGCGTGAACCGCTAAACGTTTAGACTTTATCTTTTTAGGTTCAAAAGCAGCCTTGAAACCTCGGAAAGGAGCTGAAAGCTTATCTTTTACTCTATCAAAAAGGGACATGCCTATGGAAGGCTGAGGAGCACCTAACTTCCCCGTCCAGAAAGGATGCCCCTTAACCTTACCCTTTTCCAGCTTCTCCTTTTCGGTAAACTGTGCTTCCAATGGTATACGGCTCTTAATCACGCTTTCCTCAATCATAGTAGCATCCTTTCGTGCTTTTCGCGCTTTCTTGCCGAAAATCACTGTAGGCAAACGCAACAGCCTATCAAGCCTAAACATTGATCTAAAAATTCTCTCTCGAAACCTCGCCATGCCCTTTTTTGATTTTTCCTCTTCCTTTTTTGTAGCTTCACCCATCACAAAGACTAGGCTTTTACCCTTTCCCTTAAGCTTCTTTGTTTTTTCAAGCTCTTCATCTTTTGTGTATTTTTTGGCCTGCATTTTCAAGACTTCTTTAACCTTCGCCCAGAAAGTCTTAGTAATTTCATCAGGTGTAGCGGGTTCTAGGAACCCACCTTCTCTTGTTCGGTGACTCAAGGCCAGTTCAGCCGCAGCTAAGATATCGTCTGCGGTTACTTCTGTTCTATTATCTAAGGCGGCTATTGCACGAGCAGCCCGAGTTATAACTATGTCAGGACGTAGACCGTCAACTTTCAGCTCCAAGCAGGATTCACATACAGCTTGAATCAAACCTTCGTCTATCTCAACCTTTGGAAGAATTTTTCTCGCTTGGATTATGCGTTCTCTTAGCTCTTCTTGTATAGATTGATATTTTTTATAGAAACCTTCAGGATTATCTTCGAACTCCATGTTTCGTCTTACCACTTCTATCCTATCTTTAACAGATACCATCCTCTCGACCGTTACTGAAAGGGGAAAACGATCTAAGAGTTGAGGTCGAAGTTCGCCTTCTTCAGGGTTCATAGTTCCAATGAATATAAAACGAGCTGGATGGCTCACGGATATGCCTTCCCGCTCCACAACGTTCCATCCAGTAGCCGCAGCGTCTAAAAGATCGTCTGCGATATGGTCTGGTAGAAGATTTATCTCGTCAACGTATAGAATATTCTGGTTCGCCTCAGCTAATATCCCAGGCTCTAATGCTTCTATTCCATGTTTAATGGCTTTTTCAACGTCCAAGCTTCCTACTACACGGTCTTCAGTAGCGCCCAAGGGCAGATCAACAACAATCATCTCTTTCATTTCTGTGGGCAACTTTCCACCTTTCTTGTAGCGTTCGCTGCATCTTGGACACATGTTAGACAAGTCTTCAGGATTACAATTAAACGGACAGTCTTTTACAACCTTTATTTTAGGGAGTATATCTGCCAAAGCACGGACAATGGTTGTTTTTCCGGAGCCTTTAGGTCCACGGATAAGTAAGCCGCCTATTTTTGGGTCTATGGCATTTATAAGCATGGCTAGCTTAAGCTTCTCCATCCCCACAATCGCAGAAAAGGGAAAAACAAGCCGTCTCCTTCGTTGCATCTATCGAAACTCCATCGTACTTTCAAGATAATAATATGGGATACATTAGCTTTAACTATTCTGTTATAAACACAAAACAAATAAATCGTATTAAAACAGTAATATTTCCCTCGACTTTCCCGAATAAAAAGCCTATCTTCAAGTGGCAAAACATGTATGAAGAGAAAATTGCAAAAGCCATAAATTCAGCATTAAAACATTTAACCGGCTCCATCCAAGCTGCGACTAAAAACGAAAAAAAGTTGGAGCATGAAGTATGGCACACTTCATCAGAACTCGAGTACACCTTGCTACTTTTCTCGCTAACACAGAAAAACCCAGAGATAAGGTTTTCATGGAAAAGCAAGCTTAATCCAAAAAAGGAAATCGAAACTAAGCAAGCGTTGATGAAAGCCCAAAAAGCCTTGAAAGAAGCAAAAAAACATCTGAGAAATGGTGGATTAGAAGAAGCTTACAAGGCTACTTGGACAGCCAGAAACTATGTTTTCAGAGTCCAAGAATACTTAGAAAAGGAGCGAAAAAAGAAGCTTAAGGCTAAGACTACTCTAAATAGCTAGATTTCTTTTCCTTCACGATTAGTTTTTCAGCATCAATAATCACACGGAAATAATTCTTCAGCTTCTCTTTGTGTAAAAACTTTCGAATAAATACCCGTAGACTAGACTTTTTGACATTCACGTTTTCAAGCCTCATTTCACTTTCAGTTATTTTTACCGTCCCGCCTGTTTTCTCTTCCAAAAACTTTGCTAATGCCTCCAGTGTTTCACTTCCTTCCTTACTTTTAAGCTCTGAAGCATCAACTAAGAGTTCAGTTTCATTCATGTTCCCCACCTCTAATAGTTTATCTACCAATTATTATTATTCTAACTTGATCACAAGCGTTTTCGCACGCATCAGCGATCATCTCCAATGCCTCGAGCAACTCATTAGTTAGAATGGCTGTTCCAACTTTTAGTTCTTCTTGCTCTGCAAGAATTTTTCTAGCTCTCTCATGTAGATCGTCAACTTTCTCTTCTTGCCTTTCCACTACATCTGCGGCTTGTAGGGCTTCCTCTGGCTTTTTTATCATCTTATTTATGCATTCCCGAAGGTTAAAGGCACATATTTTGACATTTTCAACCATTTCAACTAGGGCATGTTGCAGTTTTTTAGGTACAATTTCCATGGGAAGCGCGTTTAATATACGGGTTGCCTCCCTACTCCAGTCGGCGACCAAGTCCACCCGCTTAGTTAGATGCATTAAATCTTCCCTATCCACAGGCGGCAACTCCCCAGTGGAAAGCTCATCCATTATCATTCTGCGAAGTTTATCAGCAGCCTTCTCGCCTTCAGTTATCCGATCCACACAGTCGCGTCGTTTCTTTGTCTCCCCATTCACAGCTGCTTTTATAGCGCTCTCCAGATCCTCTACTATAGCAGTAGTTATCCCTAAATGTCGTTGTATCAGCTTTATAGTTCTGGTCTGCCTTCTCCTTTCAAACCACCTTAACAGTTCGCTCAACGATTGATTCCTCCATCAAAAGCTAATAACGGTCACAGTTTATGAATGGTTCCTTTCTATGAGAATTAGTTTTCTACTCATAAATTTTGTTATTTAGATAAAAAATGTAAAGTATGATTGTCAGTTCGCCCGTCATCAAATCTTATCACAGCTTTGAAGCTCTGATGACTCTCCAGTTCATCATCCAAGAAAGTAATTAGGAATGGTTACTTAAGGGCTTTGCGATGCTGCAAATTCTATTCTCTCAACACCTTTACCTTTAGAGGATCTCGACAGAAGCTTGATAAATCCTATTTCCCCTGTGTGTTTAACATGAGTCCCGCCACAAGCACAAGCATGCCAATCTTCGATTTCAACAATTCGCACTTCAGTAACATGAGATGGAAGTATCTTTAATGATTCATGGAACCTTTCCAAGTATTTTTCTGCATCGTTTCTTCTCATTGTTTTTATGATCACTGGACGATTGTCCTTTACGACGTTATTGGCTACTTTCTCGATTTTAGAGAATAGAGGACGTAGAGAGCTGGAATAAGCAAAGTCCAGACGTACTTTATTAGCTTCTAAACCAGAGCCAACTATCTCAACAGGTTTTCCCAAGACTTGTCGGACAGCTTCTGCCATCAAATGAGCACTTGTGTGATTTTGCATAACAGCATACCTATAATCCCAGTCAATTTGACCTTTCACCTTTTCGTCTACACTCAATTCTGGAAATGTTTTCTCTTGGAAGAGGTGAAGAACCACCCCATTCGGCAGCATTCGCGCCCTTTTTATCAATATTTTGCCATTTAATGTGGAAAGGAAACCACGATCTGGTGGTTGACCGCCTCCACCAGGATAGAAAGCCGTTTGATTTAACGCCACGCCCTTTTCTTGTTCATTTTCTATAATTTGAAATTCTTGCTTCAAACTCTCTAATATACGCATCCTCATAGTAAAGCAGGCATGTAGGCTTCAAGTCTTCAATGTTAGACATAAACTCACCGCTTAGCCTGTAAAGCCTATTGAGGAAAACATAATTATTATTTACGTTAAACTAGAGTGTTAGCATTAGCGTGCAGCGAGGGTGCGGCGTATTGGACGTATTTGAAGCTATAAAGGGCAGACGAAGTGTTCGTGCTTACACCCACCAGGAAGTTTCGGAAGAAATTGTTAAGAGGCTTATTGACGCAGCCAGGTGGGCGCCTTCAGCGGGAAATGTCCAACCATGGGAGTTCATAATTGTTCGGAATCCAGAAATAAAGCATAGATTGGCTGTGGCTGCTTTAAATCAAACATTTATTGAAGAAGCCCCGGTTGTAATTGTTGTTTGTGCAGATGAAGCCCGTTCATCCCGAGCTTATGGAAGCCGTGGTGCGACGCTGTATTGTCTGCAGGACACTGCAGCAGCTACCCAGAACCTTATGTTGGCTGCCTATGCTTTAGGATTAGGCACCTGCTGGGTGGGCGCCTTTCGAGAGGACAAAGCCAGCGAGGCATTAAAACTCCCATCCCACATAAGGCCTGTAGCCATCATTCCAGTCGGATATCCAGCGGAAACCCCCTCAGCTAGAGCTCGGAGAAGCATGGAAACTATAATCCATTACGAAAAATTCTGAAAGGTGAGAGTATATGAAAATGAGAAGTTATTATTTAGGCGAACTCGCCTGGCCAGACGTTGAAGCCTTCCTAACTCAACATGATGTCATCGTAATTCCAGTTGGAAGTTGCGAGCAGCACGGTCCACACTTGCCCATTGATACGGATGCCTTTGATGCTTTTTGGCTTTCAAAAAAGGCAGCTGAAAGAGCAGAATGCGTCTTGGTTGCACCGCCTATAAACTATGGAGTTTCTATGCACCATATGGATTTTCCTGGAACAGTTTCACTTAGTCCCCCAACCTTAGAGCAGCTAGCCTACGAAATAGCGATTAGCCTTATCAAGCATGGCTTTAAAAAAATAGTTTTTGAAAATGCCCATGGCGGCAACACTCCAGCTTTGCTTGCAGCTGCCCAACGGATAAAGGCAGAAAACCCTAAAGTTTTTGTAGCTGTTGACAGCGTAAACCTGATCCCCGACTACATCGAAAAAGAAATCGAAACCGTTTATGACGCCCACTCAGGAGAGTTTGAAACTTCCACCACCCTTGCAAATCGGGAAGAACACGTTGTAAAAGAAAGAATAGCTAAACCACAAATTAGGTTTCCACCATGTAAGTACACTAAAATGGGGCTCAAAGAGCGGGGACCAAAAGTTTCATGGGCTTTCCGAATAAAGGAAATAAGCTCTACTGGAGTTGTGGGGGATCCGACAAAAGCTTCAAAGGAAAAAGGAGAAGAAGCATGGAAACTCACAATCGAGAGGCTAGCAGATCTACTAAAGGAATTAGATAAAATGGAGCTTTAAATGTTAATATTAGAAATTTTAAGATCCATTGTTTAAAAATATAGATTTTATGAGAAGATATATACTGTCAACATCTCGTAAAATGTCCCGGAGCTTCTTTTCCCCGTTGTTAGTTAGTTTATATACTCTCTTTCCATTTACTTTGATTCCTTTAACGAGTCCTTTTCGTTCCATTGAATATAACACTGAATATACAGAGCCAGCGGAAGGAAGTATATGAAATTTCTTATGGAAAAGAGCGATAATGTCGTAACCGCTCATGGGCAAACCGTTTTTGAGCTCCTTTAATATGATTAGATCCATGAAGTTTCTAAAGATGCGTTCACGTATTTCCTTAGCATGGATGTTCATATTACTCTTCCTTCCTTTTTGCAAATAATCTATAATTTGTTGTAAGTTTGAAAATAAACTTTGTGGAAGGCACCAAACAGTTTGACCTAAAACTCAATGCAATTCGCTAATTTCCTTCAATTTTTTCATCTTTGCCTCAGCATCATAGCTCCATTTTCCATCATTAAAAAATTCGTAGGAAATCGTTTGTCTTCTGTAAGATGTTGGATCTAGGGTTACGTAAAAAAGGCTATTAATCAAACCAGCTCTATAAAGCTGATTCAACGACTTGATCAGGTTAGGAAACTCTTCTTTTAAAATGTAAATATTAACAATTAATGAGTTCCTTCCCATTATTTTTGCATAACTTACAATGAACGGTTTTCCATCAGACGCGTTCACAAATTTAGCTAACGCCTTTTCACTTTTAAAATCAATAATAAAATTGTAAAGGTCAGAAAATTGAGCAGGGAATGGATAAATATCAACAATATACTCTATAACCAACTTTCGTTGTATTATGTGGTTTTGATAACGCGCACCAACGCTTTGAGGAGTAATCTTCAATGTTTCCGCTAGCTTTTTAAAATTAATCATAGCATTTTTTTCCAGTTCCTTAATTAAAATCAGATCCTTTTTATCAACCATAATGCGGGAATTCTCTTCCTTTAATACTTCAGGTAAATCAACAGGCGCATTCAAAATTTCATCAAGCCATTTGCGCCAATTAAATTGCCACTCCTTCTTCTTAAAATCGTACCAAGAAAAATCAGGGGGAACAAAATGGGAATTCGTTATCCAATAAAAATTGTACCGAGAGAATATTTGGGTTTTACTGGCTTCGTGAAAATACTTTTCTAGTTCCTTCTTGTAATTAGTTGGAAAAGCAATATACGCACAATAACCGTCCATTTTTCCATAACACCTGATTATATAAGTCCAATAATCTATGTTTGTTATGAGTTCTTTCAAAGCCTCATGGTGTCCAAGTTTTGCTTCTGCAATAAAAAAGGCTTTAGTCAATCCAAGCCTTAATAGGTTTGGATTGACCGTGACACATAGAAGCCCCGCCTTTATGAGTTTCTTTAACCTAAATCCGACGGTGGTAATAGGCAGATTTATTGCTTTGGCTAATCTGGTGAGATTTCGAGGACCATAATAGGTAATTCCTTTCAGTATTTTCGCATTTGTTTCATCTAGAAACTTTAAATATTCATAGCATCGTTGCAACATAGCATTGGTCATCAGGATCAGTCCCTTATTAATGAGGTAGTTAAGTTATATTTTTGAATTTTCAACCTGGCTTTGCAGTACCACCTTCATCGCCTGTAGGTTGAATCCTACCAGCGGTGGGAATAACTGCTGTCGAAGAGTTAACGCTATCATAAGAGAACGTGGGAACCTCTATCGCAGTTACGGTTGTAACTAGACTATAGAAACTGCAAAGAAGAACCGTCAAGCACAACAACCAGACAAGAGTTTTTCCCTTCATTAAATTCTCACCTCCCCCATTCGTTATTGTGGATTATTGACTTAAAGGGAGTTATCTTACTATTTTCAAAAAAACAAGGAAAAATTGTATAAAATAAACGTAACAAATAGTTCAGAACATGTACATATATGATAAACCAACAATTCAAGAATAAACGTTTACAAACTACAGATATTAACTAACGAAGCAAAAACTCCTCTAATGGAATAAACATTTTGGCGTTTCCAGGCTTCTTCGCTTCATTAACAATTATCAAAGTGAGAAGATAATTAAGAAGATTGTTTACGCTGCAAAAGTAGAAGAATGAAGAAAACTTGAGAATTTCTTCATTATCTTGAATTTGATTCCTTTTCTAGTTTAAACCGTCGAAAGGTTGTTTGGTGCGGCCGCCGGGATTTGAACCCGGGTCGTCGGCTCGGGAGGCCGAAGTCCTACCAGGCTAGACTACGGCCGCGGTTTATGTTTCTATTCCAAGTTAGAATTTAGCATCTTCCGCATAAGATTTATGTGTTTATGTACATTTCTTAAACAATTCTTACAAGGGGTGGAGAGAAAACTTTATGGCGAGTCTATTGGGGTCTGGAGTCTATTTCTGGCAGGGAAATGAGGCTTGTGCTTATGGAGCCATAGCTGCGGGCTGCCGGTTTTTTGCTGCGTATCCTATAACGCCTTCCAGTGAAATCGCTGAGCGTTTGGCGAGGCTTCTTCCGCTGGTTGATGGAATTTTCATTCAGATGGAGGACGAGTTAGCGTCTATAAACGCTGTAATAGGCGCCAGCTGGGCTGGAGCTAAGGCTATGACAGCTACATCGGGGCCGGGTTTCAGTTTAATGCAGGAAAGCATTGGTTATGCGTTTATGACTGAAACCCCATGCGTAATCGTTAATGTGCAACGGGTTGGTCCCAGCACCGGACAGGCAACTAAAGCGGCTCAAGGCGACGTGATGCAAGCCAGATGGGGTACGCATGGGGATTATGTCCCCATAGTCTTGTCGCCGAACTCCGTTCAGGAAATGTTTCAGCTAACCGTTCGTGCTTTTAACTTAGCTGAAAAATATAGAACGCCAGTGATATTGCTTGTAGATGAGATAGTTGGACATATGCGGGAAAAAATTGAGGTTCCGCCAATCAAAGAAATTTGTATAGTTAATCGAAAGAAGCCGAAGAAAGGTGACAGAAGTTTTTTCGCCTGGGCAGAAGTTGCGCCTATGCCAACATTGGGTGAAGGCTTCAACGTAAGCGTTACAGGTTCAACTCACGACGAATATGGCGTTAGGTTCACAGCTGACCCGGAAGTCCATCGACGGTTAATCAGCAACCTTGTAGATAAGATAGAGAAGCATAGAAATGATATCGTTGAGCTAGAAGCTTGGAACACGGATGACTGCTCAACAGCCATAATATGCTTTGGTTGCACTTCTAGAGCCGTCTATGAAGCTGTTGAAGAAGCCAGGCGAAAGGGCGTAAATGTTGGATATGTGAGGCTTAAAACGTTATGGCCCTTTCCAGCCGAAACTATTCGAAGATTAGCACAGCGGGTAGAAAAAATCGTAGTGCCAGAGATGAATCTGAGGCAGCTTTTTTACGAAGTGGAAAGAGCTGCTTATGGAATGGCAGAGGTTACGGCGGTTAATAAAATTGGGGGTGGCCAGATTATAACACCAGAAGAAATACTGGAGGAAATTCTTTCATGAGCTCAAAATTTTCTATTCAAAGATATTTACGCGGTTTAGTTTTTCCTTTTTGTCCGGGATGCGGTAATTTTATTGTAGTGAATAGCTTTCTCAAAGCTGTGCACGAACTGGGGCATCAAGATCTAAGTGGATTTGTTTTCTGCAGTGGAATAGGATGTGCCGCTTGGATTCCTTCACCTTATTTTTTGGCTGATTCAATACATACGCCTCACGGAAGAAGTATTCCGGTAGCTACGGGCGTGAAGTTGTTCCGTCCAGAACTGGAAGTTGTAGTTTTTGGTGGAGATGGAGACTTGGCGGGAATAGGTTTAAATCATCTTATACATGCGGCTCGTAGAAATGTGGATATTAAGGTGATAATGGTGAACAATATGGTTTATGGGATGACAGGTGGACAGGTTGCTCCAACAACCCCTTTCGGGACGGTTACCACAACCACCCCCTACAAAAGTTTTGAACGCCCATTGGATGTTACGCGGTTAATAGCTGCAGCTGGGGCGAACTACGCGGCTAGATGGACAACCGTTCATCCAGAACAATTTAAAGAAGCTGTAAAGAAGGCGCTGAAAATCCGAGGGTTTAGCTTTATTGAAATGGTAAGCCAATGTCCTACAGCCTTTGGGAGAAGAGCTGGATTCAAAAACGTAGCGGAAATGCTTCAATGGTTCAAACAAAACTCAATATTGAAAGAGAAAGCAGAAAAGATGAATTGGAAGGAATTGGAAGGAAAAATTGTGATAGGTGAATTTGTCTGTAGGCAAGAGCCTACGTTAGGTGATAACGTTCGCCAAAATATATGGAGGAAAACTCATGGCTAAACGGATAGAGGTGAGGATAGCTGGGCTTGGAGGGCAAGGAGTGGTTCTTGCTGGACAAATTCTTGGAAGAGCCGCGGTTTATGATGGAAAAAGCGTTGTCCAAACCCAGAGTTATGGAGCTGAAGCCCGTGGAAGCGCGGCTAAGAGTGAAGTGATAATCTCTGATAATAAAATTGCTTTTCCCATGGTGAGAAAATGTGACATTCTTGTGGCGATGAGTCAACAAGCGTTGGATAAATACATCAGTGACCTGAAGGGAAACGGAATCCTACTCGTTGACACCTTGATTAAGAAGATTCCTGAAACAGAAGCCAAACTCTTCAAAGTTCCAGCAACAAAAACAGCGGAAAAAACCTTAGGAAACAAGCTTTATGCCAATGTGGTCATGTTGGGAGCGCTCATAAAAGAAACAAGGATAACAAGTTTGGAAGCTATGGAGAAAGCGATTAGAGAAAGCGTACCAGAAAAGGTTAGAGAAGCAAATTTAAACGCGTTCAAGGAGGGACTTAAACTAGGTTAAAAACGGGCAAACCCTATTTCGTATTGTTTAGAGTATAATTTTTATGCTCGTTATCTATAAATAAGAGAAATCTATAGGTTAAATCCTTCCAAAGACAGATTCATCCGCTGCAGAAGATTAAAAAGGGATGGTTTAAAATGCCCATGAAAGAGCTGAAAACCGAAAACGAAGATTTCTTAACCTTAGAACGGCGGATTTTGCTGAAAAACTACAAGCTCACATTGGACAGAAATTTGTGTGTTGGATGCGAAATATGTAGTTTAGCTTGCCCAAAAGAAGCAATCACCGTAAGTAGAGTTGAGAAAAAACAAGGAGAAGCAGCTGTAAAACCACTGGTGGATGTTGACCTCCAAAAATGCCATTACTGTGGAATCTGCGACGTTGTTTGCCCCTTTGGAGCCATAAAAGTGACATTAAACGATGAAAACTTAATTTCCGTTGTGGAAAAAGAGTCCTTCCCATTGCTAATAAGGGATATCGAAGTTAATGCTTCTAAGTGTAAGGTTGGATGCGTTGACTGCGAAGAGGCTTGCCCGTTAGATTTGATCAAAATA
>DAZI01000063.1:0-11809 GCA_002507245.1 Candidatus Bathyarchaeota archaeon UBA233 | reverse complement strand
CTGAAAAGGAAAAGCTTAAAGTGGACGTAGAAATTAGGAAAGAGTTCTGTCCTTGCTGTCGCTTATGCGAAATTAAATGTCCAGAAGGTGCAATCAGCATACGCAAAATTTTCACTGGAGCTTTAAAGATTAACCGGGAAAAATGTCCTGAGGGTTGCCGAGACTGTGTAGACATTTGCCCCATAACAGGAGCCTTGTACGTTTCTGAAAGTGATGGCAAAGTTTATGTTGATCCCCGATTCTGCGTGTACTGCGGTGCATGCAAAATTGTTTGCCCGGTTGAGGGAGCTTTAGAACTGGAACGTACACGGATTTATCATACGGTTGTCCGCTCTGGAGCTTGGAATAAGGCTCTAGAAAGACTTACTTCGCCTCTAATCGTAACGAAAGAGTTGAAAGCTCGAGGGGCCGTTAAAGCCTTGGAATCCGTTGAAAGGAGAATGGGTCGAGGGAAGTCTGAATGAGCAATACGCAAAAAACGATAAGTCTAGAACCTCCTCGAATAGGAGTTTTCGTATGCCACTGTGGACTCAACATTGCCGGAGTAATTGACATAAAAGAGTTGGTTGAATATTCCAAGACTCTGCCTGATGTTGTTTTTGTGAAGGAAAACCGTTACACATGTGCTGACCCTGGACAAGATGAGATTCGAAAAGCCATCAAAGAATACAATTTAAACCGTGTCGTGGTAGCGGCATGCTCCCCACGTTTACATGAGCCCACCTTCAGAAAAACTGTTTCTGAAGCTGGATTAAATCCATTTCTTTTCGAAATGGCGAACATCCGAGAATTCTCCTCATGGTGCCATGCTAGCACGCCTAAAGAAGCGACAGAAAAAGCCAAAGAAATAATCAAAATGGCTGTGGCAAAGGCAAGACTACTTCAACCCCTTGAAGTGATAGAGGTTCCGGTAACCAACAAAGCCATGGTAATCGGCGGAGGCATAGCTGGAATAAACGCAGCGCTAGATTTGGCAGAGATGGGCTTCAAAGTTTACCTGCTCGAGAAAACTGAAAGCATTGGAGGACACATGGCACAACTAGATAAAACTTTCCCAACATTAGACTGCTCAATATGCATCGAAGGCCCAAAAATGGTGGACGTTTCACGTCATCCCAATATTGAAATCATTTCTTACGCAGACTTAGTTAGCGTTCATGGCTACGTGGGTAACTTTAAGGTGAAGATAAGGAAGAACCCACGCTATGTTATTGCTGAGAACTGCACTGGATGCGGTGAATGTAAAGATGTTTGCCCAATAGAGTATCCAAACGAGTGGGACATGAATCTGGGAGTAAGAAAAGCCATTTCGATCCCCTTTGATCAAGCTGTTCCGCTAGTGTACACCATCAACAAGGACTATTGTATTGAATGTTATAAGTGTATAGATGCTTGCGGCGCTAGACAAGCCATAAACTTTGAAATGGAACCCGAAGAAATTGAACTTGAGGTAGGCGCAATAATAGTAGCCACAGGGTTTGACATTTACTTGCCCTATGACAACAGCATTTATGGATATGGAAAATACGACAACGTGATAACAACCTTAGAATTCGAGAGGCTAATTCTCGCTGCTGGCCCCACTGGAGGAAAGGTTGTACGCCCGGCGGACGGGAAAAAACCGCACACGGTAGCCTTCGTTCAATGTGTAGGTTCAAGAGATGTAAATAAGTACGAATACTGCTCAGGCTTCTGCTGCATGTACACTTTAAAAAACGCCATTCTTCTAAAGGAGAAATACAAGGACGACGTGGAAATTTACATAATCTACATGGATATGAGAACACCCTTCAAAGGATACGAGGAGTTCTATCGACGTGCAAGGAACTTGGGGATAACCTTCATCCGAGGGAGAGTAAGCCAGATACTGGAGGATTCGAAGACTAAAAACTTGATCGTTCGAACAGAAGACATGGCTTTGGGACAACCCCTCGAGTTGGAAGCTGAACTGGTTGTCTTATCCACAGCGGCAATACCAAAAAAGGGTTCCGAGGAAGTCGCCAGAATCCTAAACATCTCCCGTGGAACAGACGGCTTCTTCATGGAAAGCCACCCCAAACTGAAACCTATAGACACAGCTGTGGACGGTATACTTCTAGCTGGAGCCTGCCAAGGACCGAAAGACATACCCTACAGTGTTTCGCAGGGAAGTGGAGCGGCCGCTAGAGCTGCAACTATCTTGTCAAAAAAGACATGGAAGATCGAGCCTATAATAGCAGTGGTTAACCCAACTAAATGTCGAAACGTTAATGTCAAATGTGGAATATGCGCTCAGAGATGTCCATATGGAGCAATAAAAGCCCCGGAGAAACAGGCGGCCCAAGTGATAACAGCCATGTGCCATGGATGCGGTACCTGTGTCGCTGAGTGCCCATCTGATGCAATCACGCAGATGCACTTTACTGACGCGCAAATACTTTCGCAGATAAGGGCTGCGTTGGAGGAAAATCCGGAGGAAAAGATTTTAGCTTTCCTCTGTAACTGGTGTAGCTATGCTGGCGCCGACTTGGCGGGAACAAGTCGTTTTGAATATCCATCCACCATTCGACCTATACGCGTAATGTGTAGTGGACGAGTGGATAGGGACTTTGTTCTTGAAGCTTTCCGGCTGGGGGCTGGAATGGTTTTGGTAGCAGCTTGCCACCTACCATACGACTGCCATTATATTAGTGGAAACTGGAAGATGAAAGCCCGTATGGAAGCTTTGCATAAAATGTTAACGAAGATGGGAATGAGCCCCGAGCGTTTAAGAGTGGACTATGTTTCAGCGGCTGAGGGAGTAAAGTTCGCTGGGCTTGTTAAAGAATTAACAGAGCAAATGCATACTTTGGGCAAGGAGAAAATTAAAGCTGAAAACGAAAAACTTCGACAGTTCATTGAGAAAATGTTCGCAAGAAAAAAGCAACAACAAAATAAAGGCTAACCCCTTTTTATCTTTTGAAGATGATTTCAATTCGTTCCATGAAAGAGTCTGATTTGGAAAAAATTGCGAAATTAGCTGTTTTAGCTAATCCCCATGCTAGAGATGAAAATAGACCGGATAGGGTTACCGAGGAATACATGAAAAACATTCGTTACTGGCTAGAAAATTTTTCTGAATTGGCTTTCATAGCAGAAGAAGATGAAAAGGTAGTCGGCTATGTTGCTGGCGAGGTCATAGGAAAAATAGGGATTATTGAGGACATTGCTGTGGCAAGAACTCATCAGGGAAGGGGAATAGGATCAATGCTTATGAAGAAGGAACTAAACGCTTTAAAAGCTAAAGGCGCTGAAGTGGCGATGGTTGAAGTTCACTACAAGAACTCTGCAGCTGTTCCATTCTACTACGGGTTTAAGTTTCGAATAAGTGGTTTTATGCGTAACAGGTTTGGCTTTGGACATGACGCAATAATTTTAGAAAAGATTCTAAAAAGTTAGGTTATGCTCACGTTTTGGATATGGAAGTATCGTTTGGCTAGGAACCTTAAGCGTTCAGCGTTTCTACCGTTCTTTCCTATAGCTACACCTTTATCGCGGGGATTAACCACAACCACAGCCATCTTTTTCCCGTCGGGTCGCTCGGTTATCCGCACTTCTTGAACCCGGGCGGGCTTTAACGCGTTTCGAATGAATTGGGCGGGATTTTCAGCGTACTCAATTACTTCATGTTTTTTCCCAGTCATTCTCTCTAGAAGCCTTATGTTTTTTCCACCTTTGCCTATTGCCATTCCTATTTCGCCTTCTTTGACAACAAAGATTACGCGGTTTTTATCTTCGTCAAGTATGCAGTCCTTTACAGTGGCCCCGGTTATGCTTTCAAATAGGGCGATATAACGCATTTCTGTTGCTGTGAATTTTATTCCGGATTTCATAGGTTTACTCCGCTTCCTCCATTAACTCGGCGATTTCAGAGGCTTTCAATGTTTTGAGTATGTCTGAGTCACCAGGCTCCCTAATAGTTAACGCGGAAATAGCAAAGGGCTTTCCGCATACTATTCCCAAATCAATACTAGTTCCCTTATAAATCGTTATTGGAACGTTAGAGAGTTTGCAGTAGTATTCAATGTCATTTTTTATCTGAGGGGGACAATTGGCAGCCAGCACTATAAGTTTAGCCTTTCCAGTTCTAGCGCTTCTTATAGCTTGATTAGCTCCAAACCAGACTTTCCCGGTTTTAACCGCTGTTGCGATGGCTTTGTCAATGTCTATCATTCAGATTCACTCTCTTCAGATGTTTTTATCGTTGACATGTAAAGGTCTACTAGTCCTGTGCCAATGGGTATGGATTGGCCAACTATAACGTTTTCGGTTACGCCTCTTAATGGGTCGCTTTCGCCTTTAACAGCGGCTTCAACAATATTTGGCACAGTTATTTCGAAGGCTGCTCTGGCTAGAACGCTGGATTTTTGCCCGCTTATCCCGTGACGTCCTATTTGCCGAACTTCACCTGTGGAAGTCATTATGTCGGCTACAAGCATAACGTGGCGGATGTCCACGTCTAAGCCCTGCTCTTCTAGAACTCCCATGGCTTCGTTTATTAAAGCATTTCTAGCAGCCTCGATTCCGAGGGTTTTAGCGATTTCATGAACATGGTTGGTTACCGTTCGGGTTGGATCTACCCCGTAAACTTCAAGGACTTTTGAGAGATTTGACCCGTCAGTCCGTATTACCCATTCACCTTCTTCCTCAGTCACAAGCACTCTTCGTATTCCAGATACCCCTTTAACTTGAACGTTAGGAATCTTGTTAATGAATTTCCTTATTTCTTCCGGCTTTTTCGGCGTGATAATTAAGCCGTTTTCAACAGGACTTATCTGGCAGCCTGGCAGATTAATCCGATTCACCAGTTCCTCAACGGTTAATCCCCTGTCCTCCATCATGGTTGAATTAAGCTCAATTATTATTTCTGTTCGATCCGGACTTTCGTAGATTGTTTGAATTAGATCTTCAAGCTTTGTTGAAATTATGTTTCTCGCAACTTTTGCAGCTTGCTCCTTGCTTTTTCTGTATTTTGGAATTAAATAAATGGTCATTATAGGAGTTGAGGGCGTTCTTCTAGCGTCAACGATTTCTATGAGCCTAGGTAACCCTAGAGTTACGTTTTGTTCTCGCACACCAGCATAGTGGAAGGTTCGAAGGGTCATCTGCGTTCCAGGTTCACCTATCGATTGAGCAGCTACTATGCCTACAGCTTCGCCTGGCTCCATCAAAGCTCGTTTGTAGTGTTCCACAGTTAGTTGAATCGCTTTGTCCACGCCTTTCTTAGTTAGTTTTGCCCTTTTTAGGTTGATGTTTAACTCTTGAATTAGGAGAGGGGTAAGTTGACTTTCAACTTCCTTTAGTTGTTCTTTTATGTATTCGGTTGGCGCCGGTTTACCTTTCTCCATTGCTATTCGTATCTGTTCTACTAGTCGACGGACGTTTACCGCCTTTCCATGATCGCTTTTGGCAGGGTCTACACCATCTTCGCCATACTTGAATTGGATTATGTCGCCAATAGAGTTTCTAACAGTTCCGTCGTATTCCAGTCGTAGATGTTCCAGTGCGTTTATGAGGCGCCTCTGCATGTATCCGCTTTGCTGAGTGCGGACAGCTGTGTCCACTAAGCCTTCTCGTCCACCCATGGCGTGGAAGAAAAATTCGATGGGATCTAATCCCTTACGGTAGGATGAGTAGACGAAGCCTCGGGCTTTTGGTTTCGGGTCTCCTGGTTGGAAATGCGGTAGCGCTCTTCCGAGGTAGCCCCGCATTATCCGTTTGCCACGTACGGACTGTTGTCCAACAATGGCGGCCATTTGTCCAATGTTTAGGCTGGAGCCTCTGGCCCCGCTACGGGTCATGATAACGCCAGCGTTTTCAAGCGTGAAATCTTCGTCAGCTATTTTTCCAGCTTGATCCCTGGCAGTGGCAAGTTCGTTCATTATGTAAATTTCAAAGGAATCCCTTAAAGTTTGACCTGGAAGCCGCTGTAGGGTTCCCTTCTTATATTCTTCGATAAGTTTGGCTATTCGCTTCTCTATTTTTTCCATGGATTTACGGATTTTCTTTTCAGCTTCCGGAGACAGGACAAGTTCATCGTAGGAGTAGGTGAACCCGCGCATTGTTATGAAAAGTTTTAGGAGACGGCAAATTTTGTTTAGGAACTCTCTTCCAGATTCAGTTCCGTAATCCTTTATTATTCGGTGAAGTAAACTTTCGGATTGCTCGGCGCCTATTGCCCGTCTGTCTATCACTCCAGTTTTTAGAACTCCGTTCTTAACCACAACGTAAGCATCATACTGGCAGTCTTCTTCTAGACATTTGGTGCAGCCACGGCAAATATTGGCTTTTAAAACATAGTTCAAATCTTTTGGTAGAAAGAGGCTGAAAATTTGTTTTCCAGACCATAAGGGTTGAGGTTCTTTTATTGCGGGTTCTGGAAGCTCGCCTTCATAGCCAGCTTCCAAAAGGAGCCTACAAACCTCTTCTTTGGTTAGGTAGGTAGATTTTCGTGTGAAGAGAAAAGCGGCGGTTATGAAGTCACGTATGGCTCCAATAATGGGGCCGCCGAATCTTGGTGAGAGAATCTGATCTTGGACTTGCATAAGCAAACGTGCTTCTGTCTGGGCTTCTTCGCTTTGTGGGATGTGAAGGTTCATTTCGTCGCCGTCAAAGTCAGCATTGTAGGGTGGACAAACACATAGATGAAGACGGAAGGTTTTATAGGGTAATACTCGAACGTAATGCGCCATTATGGACATGCGGTGAAGCGATGGTTGACGGTTGAATATGGCTATGTCTCCGTTCATTAAATGCCTTTCAACAGTAAATCCGGGCTGTAATGCCTCAGCAACCTTTTTTCGGTCAACCACGAATTCGAGTCGTATGCGTTTACCATCGGGTCTAACTACGTAGAGGGCACCGGGATATTTTTCTGGACCGTTAACTACGAGTTGTCTGAGTTTTTCAATGTTCCATTCCGTTACTTTCTCAGGGATAGATAATCTCATGGCTACACTTAGTGGTACGCCTACCTCGTTTATGTCCAAGTTTGGATCAGGCGATATAACGGTTCTAGCGGAAAAGTCAACTCTTTTCCCGGAAAGGTTACTTCGGAACCTCCCTTCCTTGCCTTTAAGCCTTTGTGAGAGAGTTTTTAACGCTCTTCCTGAACGATGTCGGGCCGGCGGAATTCCTGAGGCTTCGTTGTTAAAGTAGGTAGTTACGTGATATTGCAGAAGTTCAGATAGGTCTTGAATTATGAGGGTTGGCGCTCCAGCTTCCATGTTTTCTTTCAATCTTTGATTTATACGAATTATGTCCACGAGCTTATGGGTTAAATCGTCCTCGGAGCGTATTCCTGTTTCTAATGTTATAGAAGGCCGCACGTAAACTGGTGGAACCGGGAGAACTTGCAGGACCATCCATTCGGGACGCGCGGTTTTCGGGTTAAAGCCTAACAACTCCAAGTCTTCATCAGAGATTCTTTCTAAACGTTCCCTGACCATGCTCGGGGTCAGCGGTTGAACACCGCTTTCCGGAATCTGCTCGCTGAACTTGGTTGGTTTTTCAAATGTTATTTTATATTGAGATGCGCCACAATGAGGACATTCCTTCACCTTTGCCTCATTTAAAACGTTTTTGTAAAAGCCTTTGGGAACATCTCCAAACATTTCCTTGAATCGTTTAAGTTTTGCTCTGATCTTTTGAATGCGGTTAGGTTGTATAAGAATGCGGCCGCAGTTTCGGCAAGTAGCGTTTAACAAGTTATGGATTATTTTGGTGAATTCTATGTGAATTATCGGTACAGCGAGTTCTATGTGACCAAAATGGCCTGGACATCGGAGTGCGGTGTTTCCGCAAGTTTTGCATCTCTGTCTAGGTTCTAATGTGCCTAACCGTCCATCCATTAAACCGCCTAGAATTGGTGCTCCGTCTTCATCATAAGTGTCTGCTGCTTGGATTTCAGCAACGGAAAGTCGACGGATTTCTTGGGGAGAGAGAATTCCAAAATGAACCTCGCCTATGATCTTATGAGTTTCTTCTATCATTACCATTCTAAGCCCTCTCCTTAAGCTTCAGTTTAGGTGCAATACAAAGGCTCATAAGTTCTTGTAGCAAAAGTTTGAAGGCGTAGGATACTACAACAGGGGATATCTTCGCCTTGTCTTCACATATTCTGCAAACATATTTTCTTTGTCGCATGTCATAGTAGGCAATGTACCCGCAGTTTTCACATATGTATAGTAAGTATTTGTCCGATTCTTCTAGGAGCCTGTCACGGAGTAACATTGCAGCGCCATGTCCAATAAGGCAGTCACGTTCCATCTCGCCGAATCTTAACCCTCCGCCCCTTGCTCTTCCCTCAGTTGGTTGACGGGTAAGCATCTGAACTTGTCCCCTGGCTCGGGCGTGGATTTTATCCGTAACCATGTGGTGGAGCTTTTGGTAGTAGGCTATACCTACGAAAATGTCGGCAACGAATTTTTCACCTGTTATGCCGTTGTAGAATACTTCTCGTCCAGTATGGCTAAATCCAAGTTCTATCAGGGCTTTTCGAAGCTCTTCAGGTCTTTCATTAGCAAAGGGGGTTCCGTCAACAATTCTTCCCCTAGCGGCGCCTACTTTTCCAGCGATGGATTCTAAGAACTGGCCAATGGTCATTCGTGAGGGAATAGCGTGAGGATTAATTATTATGTCGGGAACTATGCCGTCTTCAGTGAAGGGCATATCCTCTTGCGGAACGATCAAGCCTATTACGCCTTTTTGCCCATGTCGAGAGGCAAACTTGTCGCCAAGCTCAGGAATTCTTTGATCTCTAACCCTAACTTTAACGAGTTTACTTCCCTCACCGTTTTCAGTCAGGAAAATTACGTCTACAACTCCTGATTCGGAGGGACGCATATCGATGGACGTGTCCCGCATAGATGGACCTCTAACCTCGAATTCCTTATATTCCTCTAAGAATCTAGGCGGGCTTGTTCTGCCGATTAAGACGTCGCCTCCACTTACCCGGGACTCGAGACTTATTATCCCGTCAGGCTCTAAAAGTCGGTAATACTGTTCACCTCGATACCCGCGGATTCCAGGTTCAGGTACAACAAACTTGTCACGTAGTCCTCCGAGATATTGACGGCATTCGCCTTCGTATATACGATAGAAGGTGGATCGCCCTAAACCACGTTCTATGGATGCCTTATTGAAGATCAAAGCGTCTTCCATGTTGTAGCCTTCATAAGACAGAACCGCCACAATGCAGTTTTGTCCAGAAGGTCGAAGGTCATACCCGATTATTTCCATGGGCTTAGTTTCTACGAGCGGAATTTGCGGATAATGAAGCATATGCGCCCTTGAATCTACACGAAGCATAAAGTTAGTTGCATATATGCCTAAAGCCTGTTTTGCCATTGCAGCCTCGTAAGAATTGCGTGGTGACTGATTATGTTCAGCGTAGGGAATAATGGAAGCACATATCCCTAGAATGGTATAGGACGCTATTTCGACATGAGTGTGTTCAGGAGTAATTTCATCCATGTTTATGGCGATGTAAGCGTTTTCTTCCTCTTCAGCATCTAAATATTCAACTATTCCATTTCTCACCAAGTCTTCCCAAGCCCATTCGCCCGAACGAATTCGCTCAATGTGTTCTCTCTGAAGTTTGGGAACACCGTCTTCAACTATTACTAAGGGTCTACGCACCCTTCCTTCATCACAGTTAACATAGATTTCTTCTCTTTCACCATGAATCTTGGAAAAGTAGGCTATGTTGACTTCGGTGGAAATTTGGCCGTTTCTACGTTTTCTTCTGAATTCATTTACCAGTTCTTTTGGCTCTGTGCAATAGCCTATTAGGCATCCATCTACGAATACTTTAGCGCCGGAAAGTTTGAGAGCAGAGATGGCTTCAGCTGCCGGAACAACTCCCATTTGATAAAGTGTCTGTTTAATTCTCTCTGGATTTACACCCACGGAAATGCACGCGGACAACGCTAGGTTCTTGACGAGGCCGCAGTTAGAGCCTTCTGGAGTTTCGTTTGGACATAAGCGACCCCAGTGGGTTGGATGTAAGTCTCTAGCTTCAAAGTTAGGTTGGCTACGGCTTAAGGGGGACTGAAGTCTCCGAAGGTGACTTAGGGTGGAAATTCGGTTGGTTCTATCCAAGAGCTGGGTTATCCCAACCCTTCCTCTTCCCCAGTTTCCAGTGGCAATGGCGTGCTGCAAACGGTCGGTTATTATTCCCGGGCGAACAGCCACGGATATGGTTATCATTTGCCCTTTAATGCCGATGCGTTCTAGTTGATATTTTATATCCCGACACAGGTTACGAAAAGCAACACGGAACAAGTCCGCCAGAAGCGGACCAGCCAGTTTTAAGCGTTTATTTTTAAAGTGATCCTTATCATCGGGTTTCCTTTTCCCAAGTTTTAATTCTATTACGCGGCAAGCCATTTCGCCCAAAAAGAGGGATTTCTCTCGACGCTTGTCTTTAGTTCTCCCGAGATGAGGTAAGAAGTTTTTGTCGATAACGCTTTCAGCCTTTTGCATCCGGTACTGTTCAACTTGCCCGTGAGCCACTCTGTTTCCTATAAATAAGATAGCATCTCTAATAGTATCCACGCCAACGGCTTTTTCAAAGGAAGCTTCCAACTCATTCTGTATATCCTTCTCAAGCGAAACCGTTTCAGCTATTTCTTTGTCCGACTCTAGTCCCAAAGCTCTCATCAAAATCACAAGGGGAATTTCTGTTGGAACCCCAGGCATGGAAACATAAAGGGCGCCATCTGACTTTAGCCTAAGCTCTATCCTAGCGCGAAAACCAACAGTAGTGGAGAAAATTTTAGCTTGATAAACTGGTGAGGCTCCTCTCTCATCAATATCTACTATTATACGGTTAGGCGCAAGGTCCTCCAAAGCGACTATAACCCGTTCTGAACCATTAACAATAAAATAACCACCCGGATCATCGGGATCCTCTCCACAAGCAATCAATTCATCCCTTGAGAGCTGAGATAAGAAACAAAGTTTCGATTTAAGCATAACGGGCAAATCGCCTATCAAAATGAGCTCCGTGTCTTGCTCCCTACCATCTATAATTGGAGTCATTTCTAAGGCTAGAGGCGCGGCGTAACTTAGGTTTCGGAATCTAGCTTCCATGGGATAAATTTCATGCTTAGTACCGTCAACCTCTGTAACATATGGCCCAGTAACCCTAGATTGAGGATCTATTATCCATATTTGCCCCAATTTAATGGTGTATGGACATTCAGGTATATCTATGGAAATCTCTCCAACTTCATCTATAATTTCTTGAAGTCCGTGATCAATGAATTCGTTGTATGAATCAAGGTGTTGCCTAACAAGGCCTTTCTCTTTAAAGAAGGCTCTCAAAAGATAGAGAAGATCTTGGTCTGAGAATTCGCTCACTTATATTTAACCTCCATGATTTAACCCATTTTCGATTAAACAACGCGGGAAATACGTAATGCTATACATGATATTCTTCAACCGCGGAGTTCCTCCAACGGGTCGGGTCATCCGACCCGAAAAACCGGGTCTCCAATTGGAAGCTAAAGACGTTAACTATAAACCCCAACTAATAAATTTTCCGCTTACGAACTCCATAAATGAGTTTATATGCATTGCATAATCGAAATTTCATGGTTTAGGGAGAGTTTATAACCATTTCCAGCAATCATGCTAATGGGAATTCCTATTGAAAGCTGGAATGTCAAGCTTCGACGTTTGGGTCACGGTTTCAGAACTTAACAAGCTTATCTCAGACTCTCGGATTAGGAATATTTATCAATTAAGCCCTTCCACCATTCTTTTTAAACTCTACAAGCTGAACAAA
>DAZI01000060.1 GCA_002507245.1 Candidatus Bathyarchaeota archaeon UBA233 | reverse complement strand
ACTACACCAACAAACAAATCCTCGCTCAAGTTACTGTTGCTTTTCAAAGATGAACCCGCTGACTACTATTGGCATCTAAAATAGAGTAATTAGTGTTTTAAATGTTCAAAATTAACTATTTTTCATTTTTCTTTGAGAGAATGGGTCATTATTATCATTCAAATAGAAAAAATTTAAATATAATAACGGTTTTTCCCATTTACATCGAGGTTGCGGAATGAATTACTTTCCCCTAATATCAAGTATAATTTCCGCCATATTCGTTATTCTTCTGGCAATTCAATATCATCAAAGAAAAAAGAAACATCAGATCATATGGACTGTTTCATTGATTATGTTCTTCATTACTACTTTGTTGGAATTCTTAGCTGAATTTATTTATGTAACTTATCCTTCTAGCATTGGATGGAACGAACTAATGTATAAATTATATTATGTACTTACCCCACCCATGGTTGCTTTGATGGGGGCTGGCTGCTTATACCTGTTAACTCATAAACCTGCCGGTAGATACTTCCTATACTACACTATTATCTTAACTATCCCGCTTTTTATATTGGGGCTTACTGCTCCCGTAGGCGATGATCTTAAGCAAGAAGTTGTTAACGCTGGAGGAACTGAAATAGGCGGTAAGGCGATGCCTAGCTACGTTAGAATTTTTTCCCCATTTTTCACAATACCTGGTGGAATTGCCATAATTGGCGGGGCGTTCTATAGCTATTGGCTTGACAAAACAAGAAAATATAATCTACTTATTGCATTGGGTGGTTTGTTCCCATTCATTGGAGGCCTAAAAACAAGATTTGCAGATCCCACATTCTTTTATATTCTAGAAACCATTGGAACAATCCTCCTTTTCACTGGTTTCGTTTTAAGTTGGGAATACATTCGCAGCCGAAAAGCAAAGCTTAACTCAAGAGTGAGGGAGAGGAATGAGAAAAAGTAAAGTCTTTATCGTAATAATCTTTGCAATTTTCGTAGTATCACTGTTCATAGGGGGTAATCTCAACATTAACGCATTTAATAATAAAGAGGATGATTGCAAAACATGCCATGGATACCCTGCTACGTCCCTTTGGCTTACAGTTGATAAGACTTCAATAGAGGTTTCTCCGGAAGAAACTTTTCAATTAGCTATAAAAGGCGGTGGAGGAACCACTCAAGGAACTGTCATAAAAATTCCATCCAATGTAGAGGATAACGGTTTGTTCACTTTAGATAATAATATGGTTTCTGGAACTACAGGAAACTTAACCTTAACAACAACCGTTACCTCTCCATCCACAACTGGAACGTACACCCTGAGAATATTTATTGCAACCGGTTCGGGACTAAACGGAACCGGTTCATCACTGAGCAGAGAAGCTACTTACAAAGATATAGCCGTTAAAATAACCGTTCCATCAGAGGAGAAGGGCATTAATCTTGCATGGATAGTCCAAGTAACATTAGGCGTCATATTAATTGGTGTTATCTCAACCTTCGTAATTAAAGTGGTAACCCGAAAGTTTGGAGGGAAATAAATGTTTAATCTAGATGCACTCCATTCCATGTTGATAGAACTTCATGGAGGAACATTAGCATTAGCCGCAATATGCATCATTGGACTAATAGCGGCAAAAATTCATTGGAGCTTAAGGAAGAAAAGCCAATCTTATGGCATTTTCTGGATTTTGGACGGTTTCTTTGAATGGGTAACTCGTTATGCTGAGCCAACAGCTTTTGTAGCTGCTATAGGAGGGGTTGTAGGTTTGATTGCTTCATCGATAATAGGATATTACGTCTGGCCAGTAGAGGCACTACTCGATCGTCCACTAGCGTTAAACAAGATTATGTTTGCCATTTTTGCCACAGAACTTTGGATAATCTTCCTTGCAATAAGGGGAAAATATGGAGAAAATCTATGGAAACATAACGGGTTAGCTGCTACCTATACGTTAACTGGGCTGGCCGGATTCTTCTTCACAATACTAACTGGTAGCATGGGCGGTCACATGGCCGGCAAAGGAAGTGTGCTTGACCCCATATATGAGTTCGTCGGAATTTCTCCGGAAACTCCTTGGTTCATTGGAAAAGAAATGATGTATCCCGCAATTTTCATCACAGCAATCGTTGTGGTAATTCTTCTCTTGGCAACTAAATTCCTCTCAAAAACCTAACCCCAACTTTTCTAGAAAAAGAGAGGAAAGGATTTAAAGCGAAGCCGGGTTGGGCAGTGATTTTAGTAGTACTTCTTCGCAAGTAGGATTATGAGAGCGACTGCTGCAAGTACTATAAGAATTGTTAGACCTGGAAATTCTGGAATAACTGGCACAGAAGAACTGTAAGTTGTCCATGCATCGCCGTTTATACCACCATCGCCATTCGCCGCTAGTCCAGCAACATAAAAGGTCACGTCTCCTTGTGTTGGCGCTGTCCAGTTGAAAGACCAACTTCTCCGCTGAGCTCCAGTATGTGTCAAATCATTACCATCAATTTTGGTTGTTGCATCAATGGGGGTTAGTGTTCCAGCTGTTACGGATAGGTCAAAGCCCCCGCCTTCTCCTGGCACATCTTGACTGCTCACAGTAACTGTTAACGTATAGGTTTTACCAGGCTCATATTGAGCTGGTAATCCATCAAGCGTAACTTGTGCGGTTCCAGCGTTAGAATGGCATCCCCCACACCCATTTTGTGAAAGTCCTGAAATGCCTCCAGAATAGGCAAAAGCGCTTGCGGTGACAAGTAGACTCAATGCCAGTATTGCTAATGGTATTAGACTTTTTCTCAAGTTTTATTCACACCTTTCTTATCTTTTAGTACATAGATTTCATAAAAATCTTTTGATGGTTAGAATTAGAGTTGTTAGAAAAAGTGGGGAGAGTTAGTTTTCGCGTTTTGTTTTTGTTTTGTAAGCTACTGCCGCTAGTAGAATTATCATGAATGTTAATAGAAGAGCAGTTGACGTAAACTCTGGTATCACAACAGATACTCGTGCACGGGCTTCATTAGCATAGTACAACGCCTCATTAAGCAGGGAAAGACTGTATAACGGGTTATGGAAACCCAAACTTCCATCTGCTTCGACGAAACTTAAGTAACTTTTCGCTTTTAACAGCAGATTTTCAGCCTCTTCTATTAAGGTTGGGTCTGCGCCTGTTTGATTCGCTATTGTTATAGCTGCTTCTGCTTGGGTTATAGCGTCCTCAACCATTGTAATGGTATCATTTGTTGTTGTTTGTATTTCCTCTATGCGTTGTTCAGCCCAGTTTGGCCATGTTTCTAGTTGTTCTTTGTGACAACCAGTAGCTTGGCCACATGAATATTCGTATGTTTGATAAGAATTTACTATCATTGTATGGTTACGTAGGTCGTAGGCGACTGCTGATTTTGTATCAAGGGGCATGTGACAGCTTACACATGTTACTCCTGAAGCATAATGTATACTTCCATTAAACGTTTCGGCTTGGGTGTGATGCCATTCATCCTTGACCATTTCTTCTGGTTTTCCTCCTCCTGTGTGGCATTGGGTGCAAACAGTTATTTCGTCGGCCTTTGCTCCAGCATTGCTTCCGTGAGAAATACGCAGGTCGAGGGCATGTGGGTTATGGCAGTTAACACAGGTAACAGGGTTGGTAGCGTTTTGAATGGTATACATTATATCTAGGTATGTAATAAGTTCTGTGTTAAAGATGTTATCAGCGCTGTGGCACGCAAGACAGAAATCCGCTGGCTTCGGAGTTTCCATAGAGCGGCTGTGAGCACTCATGTTCCAGTCATAAAATTGTTGATGGTGTTTATGTGGTTTTTCACCATGCGTGTAGTTAAATGAGCTAGGATCACCCAACTCATATTCTGGAAATGACCCGCGGACGTGACACTGCCCACACACCTGTGCACTTACATCAATAATCATTTTGTTTCCCATCGGGTTTGTTATATGTAAGCTGCCTGGACCGTGACATGACTCACACTCAACGCTTACTGTAAGCTGGTCGGGTGTTCCCCAAAATGTTTCATTTGAGGAATCAAAGCCAGTAACGTGGCATTGTGCACATTTTGCTCCCCAATCTTTAGGGGCTTCTGGATGGTATGGCGCCCACTCTCCAGTGGCGATTATATACTGCCACACTGCGACTGTCCATTTGGTGTAGTTAGAGGGGTCAGCAGTGGCATTTAAGAAACGTAGTTTCCATGTTCCCCCAATGGTGTATGGGAAGTTTTGAAGAGGCCATATACCATGCGCCTGTAGGTCGGCTTCAGTAAGATTGTACTCAGCTAGAAGTTCAGGTGTAAGTTTTTTAATCATCTCCGAATGTATGGAATTGTTCCATGATGTGACTATTGATCCGTGGCATGTTGAACATGCTTGGGGTCCCACATAATTTGCCGTAGTTTGTTGAGCACGAAGCGATGAAGAAGAGATAGAAACTCCTGCTATAACAATGATTAACAAAAGTAGCATTGAAGATTTTCTAACCATATATTCCCCTTCCACTTAGAGAAGAATGTATTTTTCTATTACGATTCATATAAATCTTACCTATGATAATTTCCAAGTTTTGTAACGTTTTTTGCTAGTAAAATTATTATTTTTTGGCAACTTTTTTCAACGTTTGCTTTATTAGCTCATTGACAAATACTATGCTCATTCCGGCCGTCAGCATTGCTATTCCAGCCCATACAAGATATATCATTGGAATTATTTCCACGGCGATTATCAAGTCTGTAGGTTGTACTGCCTGTCCGAAGAGGGCGTGAAGTAACGCATTATTTATTGAGTCAGTATGATGCATATGGATGTATAGGTCTCCCTTCCATGTAGAAATTATCGTTGGCATGCATGCAATACCATAGGCAGTGTAGCGTTTTATCCATAAAGATTCTTCATAAACATTGCCTTCGTATTCGATCGTAATGTCCAGCTTTATAGCAGAGTATTCAGGGTAACATGTGCCCTCAGCTATTCTTCCCTCATATAGGTGAATTCTGCCAGTGCCATTATAAATGGTAAAGTTTCCTAGGTGAATCTTTAAGCCTAACGTTTCAACAGTACTATTAGGTTTTGCTAGGATATTTCCGCTTGCAAGTTTTGTTGTGGAACTTGCAAAAACTCCAATCAGTAGGATTATTATTGCAAGATGGAGAAAGGCTCTCCCGAATAATTTAGCTGATTTTCTTATCTTTAACAAATAACTAGCGAACCTATAGCCAATAACCCCTAATGCTAAAAACAACAATGGAAAGCCAAAATTCGCTAGGAAGTTTGGGGTAGGATATTTAATTATTACGAGTAAGGCCCCAAGAGCAAGCATGCTCAACACAAGAATTAGAAACTTCTTCAATCCAAACTTGTTTGGTATATGGCAACCAATTAGTCCAGCAATAAAAGCCAATGTAAATGGGTAACACCAATTATTGTAAAACTCTACACTTAAACTCTGAGGGTTCTCACGGAAAAACCCTAAAACCATGGGAAATGCAACTCCGAAGAAACAAACAAGCAAAAGAAAAACCAATGACCAAAAAGCGATAAAAAGAGAAATGGAGAGAAGCGAAGATTTTTCAACATGAGCAGTATAAAGCGGTTTATTACTCTTGCTTTTCAAGTAAAAGAAGTAAACGACCATGATTAAAGCCAGTAAGAACAGCATTGGACCGACAGGCGATGCACCAAAAGCATGAACTGACACCAGCAAGCCTCCTCTAGTCAGGGCTGTTGCAAAAACAACAGTTATAAACGACATTAGGATCATAAACTCCCCTGTCAAATTTTCACTTGATGATTTTCCTAAATGGAAATAAGCTGTAAGCGCCAACCACGGTAGCAACGAAGCAGTTTCTACGGGATCCCACGCCCAATATCCCCCCCAACCCAACACTTCGTAAGCCCATAAACCTCCAATCGCGATTCCAAGGCTCATGATTAACCATGCAGCTTGAACGAAAAGTTTGAAAGTTTCTGGTTTTTTGCTCTCTGTACTCATACTTGCTAAAGCAAAAACGAATGCAAAAAGTATGAGTACATAGCCAAGAAAGACAATCGGCGGATGTACCAACATCCAGAATGTTTGCAATAATGGATTAAGCCCTCTACCATCCATGGGAGTTATCGATATTCTCTCAAATGGACTATCCATAAGAGTAACAATTATAAAGAAAATTAAAATAAGGTCGATTATCCTATAAGCAGTGATATCAAATAGTTTGCCTTTTTCGTTAGTTCTAAACCTGTAAAAGAAATATATAAGACATGTGAGGGAGGTTAGAAAGATCATCGAGCCGCCTGCCCCGCCCCATGTAGCGTAAAACTTGTAAAGTAATGGTAAACCTGAGGAGCTGTAGGAATAAACTTCCCTAAATGAAAAATTATCTGTTAAAAACGCCTGAACAAACATGACATACGCTGCAATTATCAATCCGCAAGCTAATGTTATCGCATAAAATCCATATTCAAGCTTATTTTTTTCACGGGCCTTGATCTTTAATAGTTGAATCAAATCAAAAAACAGCATCAAACAGGCAAAAACTAAGAAAACCTCTTCTGTTTCCATCTCATTCCATCCCAAAGTTTTGATTACTTTTCTAGAAACATCTTTTTAAAGGTTCTTATGATTTTAATCATATCGAAACTATTAATAGAAAAAGTTCACATGTTATCAGTTACCTGAAGAGGAGCAGCTATGAAGTTCCGAGACGAAGTCTATCTATCAATAACAGTAGCAATAAACATTTTAGCAGCTTACGCAGCCTACATCGCAGCTCCACCAGAAGCAAGAATGGGTGACCTCTACAGAATTTTCTACATACACACTCCTGCAGCTTGGGTTTGTTACCTTGCATTTGGCATCTCCTTAGTGGCAAGCATACTGTTCCTAGCCAAAAGAAACAATGTTTATGATAGAATAGCTGAGTCTTCAGCTATCTTGGGGTTAATATATGGGGCAATAACCCTAATAACCGGATCCATATGGGCAAATGCAGCTTGGGGGACTTACTGGAACTGGGATCCAAGAGAAACAGCCACTATCATACTTTGGATTGCATACATGGGATATATTTCCCTAAAGTTTTCCATCGAAAACATTGAAAAAAGAGCAGTAATAGGCGCTGTGTATAACATTTTAGCGTTCTCTACCGTACCTCTTAGCTACTTATCCATAAGACTGCGTTCTCTTCACCCTCAAGTGATAACTCCCTCAAAAATTTCCTTGTCGACAACTATGATTGAAACCTTGATTCTAAACCTAATGGCAGCTTCTCTACTTTATATATACCTTTTAAGAATGGCGCTTACCATGCAATCTATGAGGGAGCGTTTAAATACCATGATTTATGAAAAGGAGGAGTTTTATCGTGGAAATTGAAGTGTTTCTTGTTTCAATTATCTATTGGCTATTCGTTCTAACAATTCTGATATGGCTTAATCGCCGTCTTTCCTCTCTTGAAGAGAAATTGGCAAATTTGGAAAGAGAGGGGAAAAATGAGGATTAAACCAATCTATCTAATTCTTGGCGTTTTATTGATTTTAAGTGCAGTTCTTGCTTATGATGCCCTTTTCTCTTACATGAACCCCTATCTAACAGTTTCCCAAGTTGTTGAAGATAACTCAAAATACAGGGAAAAAGAAGTTCAAGTTTTGGGCACTATTGTTAACGGATCTGTTGGCTGGGGTGAAGATGGCTCTTTGCTTTTCAACATCACCGATGGGCACTATGATATCAAAGTAGTTTACACCGGAACAAGACCACAAAACTTCAACGAAGGACAAAAAGTAGTAATCATTGGAAAACTTTACCAAGGATATATAGATGCGTCAGAGATGCTGATTCAGTGTCCCTCTAAATATGAGGAAGGACAAGGCGAAGAAGCCCAGTACTCGATCTTTAATAATCCAATTTTCTTGATAGCTATATTGTTAGGAAGTGCAGCATTAATCTACTACCTTATGTTCGTAATTCTAAAGAAGGAGTAATTCAATATCTCTCTAGGAAAGTGGAACATTGACAGTGACTGTTGAAACAATTGATCTTTCAAAAAGATACGGCTATTTGTATGCCCTAAAAAATGTTACGTTAAAAATTAACAAGGGTGAATCAGTAGCCCTTATGGGACCTAACGGAGCAGGTAAAACCACATTAATGAAAGTAATAGCCACTCACATTGTTCCTTCTTCAGGCACTATGAAGATCTTCGGAGAAAACCCGTTTAAAAATGGGGAAAAAGTAAGAAAACGAATCGGTTTTGTAGGTCATGAAAGCTTCCTCTATGACGAATTGACAATTAAAGAAAACCTATTTTTCTACGCAAAGGTATTTTCAGTAAACAATGAAGATTTTCTTGATATCATTGATTTTCTAAATTTGAAACGCTGGTATAATGTTCAAGTGAAACAACTGTCTCATGGTTTGAGGAAGAGAGCAGACATCGTTCGAGCATTAATTCATAACCCTGAATTAATACTACTCGATGAACTTTTCGCCGGACTGGATGCGGAAACCTGCAATATTCTAGTAGATTATTTTAAAAGCCAACAGGAAAAAACAATAATAATTTCTTCACATTCCACTGAATGGGCTAAAAAGCTCTGCATGAGAGGAGTCTTTCTTAATCGAGGAGAAATAGTTAAGGATAAGCCATTTTAGGTGATATCATGGGATTCATCTCTACTGCCCTAAGAATAGCTGAAAAAGACCTAAAAACAGAATTTAGAAGATTTTACGAAATTTTATCTATCCTTACCTTTTCAGTAAGTTCCATTCTTGTTTGTAGTTTTGCTTGGGGGGAAAGCGTTGTCACGCGTCCAGAAATTGCCGCTGCGGCACTTTGGGTGATTCTCTTCTTTGCAAGCGTACTTGCCTTCACCACGTCGTTCGCAAGAGAAGCTGACAGAGGAACACTCAGTGGTTTAAAAACTTTGCCTTGTTCACCATTAGCGATACTCCTAGGAAAAATTATCTACTCAATAATACTACTTTCATTCATTCTGTTCATACTTCTAGCTTTTTCTATGGTGTTCCTGAACTTAACTCTAACCGAGAAATTTACTGATTTCCTAATTATTTTCCTACTTGGGGTAGTTGATCTCTCTTTTGCTGGATCCTTTATCTCCGGCCTCGTAATGTTCTCTGAGGGAAAAACTCTGCTCTTATCTTTTCTTCTTTTCCCGGTTTGCATGCCTGTTCTAATACCAGCAGTTTTAGCGACTGAAAATATAATCAATGGGGCTAGCATAGGCAATATAGCTCCAGAACTAAAATTATTGATAGCATTCATTTTCGTTATAATTAGTGTAACAACCCTTACCTTCAAGTTTGTTTTGGAAGAATAGAAGAATCTAAATTTTTAATTTGGAAAGTAGCTTCATTGGGGATACACAGTTTCTATTTAATCCAAGCTCCTTCACGTTTAGGCCAAAGGCTATTCCAATTACCTGTGTTATATATAACACTGGAAGGTTAATATCCACATCAAATGTTGATTCAACATCTTTTTGCATCGCATCTAAGTTGAAGTGGCACATTGGGCAAGCTGTAACTATGCAATCCGCTTCAGCATTTTTCGCGGTTAATAATAGATTTTTTGTCATTTCCAGTGCAATTCTTTCTTTCGTTACAATGAGTGAGGCGCCACAACATCGGGTTTTGTCTAAATAATTCACGTTCGTTGCGCCGAGTACTTCCATGAGCTTATCCATGGATGTTGGATGTTCAGGCTCATCAAAATTCGCTATCTCTGGTGGACGCACCAATAAACAACCATAATATGGAGCGACCCTCAGTTCTTTCAATGGAACTTTCACATTTTCAGAAATTTTTTCCAGTCCCACATCATTTAGTAAGACGTCTAGAAAATGTCTAACTTTAATTTCTCCATTGTAGTTGAGTTTAAGGTTGCCAAGCACATTGTCAACTTGTCCTTTAAGTTTAGGGTCTTCATGCATCAACTTATTTGCTCTTGAAAGTGTGAAGAAGCATGCACTACATAAGGTTATAACATCGGTTCCCATTTTCTCTGCTAACGAAAGATTTCTTGCTGATAGGGAAATGGAAAGGACAGGGTTATGGGCATATATCGCGTCTATTGAACCGCAACAGTTCCATTCAGGTATCTCTATTAGCTCTATTCCTAAAACTTTGCTTATAGCCTTACATGACATTCCGTACTCTTTTGCCGAAGCATGAACTGCACAACCAGGGAAAAACGCGTATTTCATTTTGACGCTTCCTCCTCCTGTTTTTCCAATAAGTCTTCAAAAATTTCAGAGATGTGGCTCAACTGATCCATTCTAGGCGCTAGCAGTTTTACTTTACCCTTTCTCCATAATCTAAAAGCCAGGACAGCGTTCTGGTAAAGTTCTCTTAAATCACTTTTACGCATAAGCTTCATTTTAAGTTCCGGTTCATGCATACGCCCATATTTTCTAATTATTTCTGTGAAACTCTTGTGAAATTTTGGTTTAATCTCATCGTCCGAAGCAAACCCATTTTTGATAGCTATATTTTTCAACGCTGACATGAACATGGGAATATCAATTCCTCTCGGACATCGAGTTGCACATGTATAGCAGGAAGCACAAATCCATATAGTGGAACTTGACAGAACCTGGTCGCGCATTCCTAAGTGAATCATCTTGATTATTTGCATAGGACTAAAGTCCATTGCAAATCTTGCCGGGCAAGAACCACTGCAAACACCACATTGAATGCAGTCTAAAATGTTTTCTCCTCCACGAAGTTTTTGAACTTCTTCTGTGAACGATTGATCTCTTACCTCTGAAACAATCTTCTGAAACTGTTTAGGCTTCAACTCTGCGACCCTCCTTCAAGTTTCAGTTTTTTCATAATCTCGGCACGTTTTTCTTTTGGAATCGGCCCAATCTTTGAAATTCTCTCAGTAAACGTTTCAAAAAGGTTAACAACTTTTTCATATTGTGGAAGGGTTGTTGTAGTTGAAACTAAGCGGAGAGATTTAACACCAAACTTTCCCAGTTCCTTCTTTAGCTGTATCATATGTTCCCTTAGTTTTTCTTCTGTGAAGGGGCTGTCGTCTCCCTCAATTAGTATGATGCCATCTGCACCTGCTGCAAACGCATATAGCAAGTGTTTAATCCCTACTCGTCCGGTACTTGGTACCCCTACTATTCGCACATTGGATATGTAACTACGTCTACTTTGACCAGCTAGATCTGCAGACCCATAGGCTGTTGTTTTCTCTAAGAACGCAATAATTTTGGGAGCTGCTCCATTTTCTTCACAAACTCCGCGAATTTGTGCCATTAATTGCTCGTTTGTGCAGTTTTTCAAATCTATGGCTTCTTTTGGACATTTAGGTACGCATACTCCGCAGCCAAGACAGGAAATAGCGTCAATTGTAGCTTTACTGGAAACTATCTGTATCGCTTTTGCTGGACAGTGTTCAACGCATACTCCACAACCGTCACACTTCTTTGGAAGTACATAGGCAACTTCTGGGGAAAGCGTGACTTTACCTTTTGCGAGGAAGGTTGCAACCTTAGAAGCTGTGGACATAGCTTCCATCGTTGTTTCTCTTATATCCTTTGGTCCTAACGCGCATCCAGCCATGAATATTCCCTCTCGTTTGCTGTCCACGGGTCTCAATTTGTGATGTCTTTCCAGTAAAAATCCGTTTGGACCTAAATCAATACCCAACATTTGAGCTAGTTTTGACGTATCGGTGTTTGGAAGAAGTGCTGGACTAAGTACAACAAGATCAAATTCCTCTTCGACTGTCATACCTAGCAGAGTATCTTCAGCTCTGACAAGTATGTTGTCGCCGTTTGGAATTACTTCCGCAACACGTCCCCGAATAAATTTTACATTGTGTTCTCTAGCTTTTGAATAGAATTCTTCATATCCTTTACCATGGGCTCGTACATCGGTGTAAAAAATCCATGGGTCTGCATCAGGAATTGCTTTTTCAAGCAAGAGTGAATGCTTAATCGCGTTCATACAACCAATTTTACAACAATGCGCTGCACAACCATCCGAATTTGAACGGCTACCTACACAAAGCACAAATGCAACTTTCCTTGGCGGTTTGCCGTTGGATGGACGATGAATACCCTGCAACATTAAACGTTCGAACTGAAGATTCGTTATGATATCTGGATGTAAACCATAACTGTACTGCGTAAATGGGCTCACATTTAATTGTTTATAACCAGTACAAACAACTATTGCGCCAACATTTAATTCTATTATATCCTCTTTCTGCTCAAAATCGATTGCCTTACCCTTACAAACTCTTTCACATAGTCTGCATACGCCTTTGTTCAGGAAAAGGCAATGGTCTTTGTCTATTACATATGCATTAGGGATTGCTTGTTTAAAGGGCAGATAAATTGCCTTTTCTTGAAGTAATCCTTCTTCAAACTTGCTTGGCTTCTTTACAGGACAAATCTTTGCGCATTCTCCACATGAAGTACAACTAGTTTTATCCACAAATCTCGGCTTAACTCTAATTAAAACTTTATAATTGCCCGGAGACCCTTCCAGACTAATTGGTTCTGCCATATCAAATATCTTTATGTTTGGATGTCGTGAAACATACACCATTTTGGGGGTAAGAATACACTGGGAACAGTCGAGGGTTGGAAAAGTCTTACTAAGTTGGGCCATGTGGCCGCCTATCGTTGGCTCTTTTTCCACAAGATACACATTAAATCCTTTGTCCGCAAGCTCAATTGAGGTCATAATTCCCGCTATGCCCCCGCCAATCACCAAAACTTCCTTCTTTACGGGCAGAAAATCTGGCTTTAACGGTTCAAGATTGCGAGCACGTTCAACCGCACCGTGAATTAACGCTGTTGCCTTTATTGTTGCGTTTTCTTTGTCATCATGAACCCAGCTGCATTGTTCTCGTAAGTTCGTTATTTCAAGTAGATATGGATTTAAACCAGCGGTTTCGATGGTTTGTCTGAAAGTATCGAGGTGCATCCTAGGAGAACAAGCAGCAATTATGATTCGGTTAAGTTTGTGCTTTTTGATATCGTTTCTAATCATTTCCTGTCCTGGGTTACTGCAGACATACTCGTAGGTCTTCGCAATTTCCACATTCTTTAGTTTGGCAATGTGTTCCCTTACCCTCTCAACGTCAACTGTATCACTGATGTTTCCACCGCAGTGGCAAATATAAACGCCAATGCGAAGTTGTTCCCGTGGCATAGAGGTCTCCGTTTGAGGTAAGACGATTGAAACTTTATAAACATTACGATATGATAACTAAAAACAATATTTAATATACAAAATGATACAAAGCGTAAAAGATAAAAAATCAAAATGTATATTAATATTATTAGCTGGCGAAACTTTATGAGTACAGAAGCTGTAGAAAAACAGTTAGAGCTCGAAACTCTAAAGAAATACGGAATGAAATGGGCTGTTCTATTATCTCTCAGTTATGACTTGTCTCACAAAAACATAGATATCTCCCCAAAAATCATCAGAGAACTTAGAATCGCAAGGGTTATGTTGGAATCCGGCTGCTTCTCAACATGTGACATCAGCTGTACACTGGACAAAATCGAACGTGAATTACTTAAAGGAGCAACTTCCCTTGGGAGACAATACTTCGACAACTGGGTGAACCTTCTAGGAAGAGCCATCAGAGAGGAATTAACTCCCCAAGATGTGAAAGGCCTCCCCTTTATAAGACCAGTTATTCACAATTGCAGCTTCCTACAATGTCTATGTGAACAGGACGATAGCTATGAAACTCGTTTTAAGCAAAAACTGAATACAAAGAAGGAGCACATCTATCCATGAAGTATACTTATTTAAGTCAAATGTTACAATTATTTATACAAAGATTTACCCAGAATGTGACAGCTATGCTTAAAGAGAAAATTGACACTCTTGACCTTAAAATTATAAGATTATTAAGCGAGGATCCACGTATAGCAGTAACGGATTTAGCTGAAAGGATAAAGGTAAGTCGATTAACCGTTTCTAAAAGACTCAAAAAACTTGAAAAGAACGGTCTAATAGCCTACAATGTAGGCCTTAACCTAAGGAAATTAGGGTTTCGAACAGCATATATCGGCTTTGAGATAAAAGGTATAGCAAAGAGACGGGAAGCACTAAATATACTAACCAAATGTCCAAGAGTTTTAACAATTCTTCAGCCTTCTGAAGAAATCAACATGACGGTTTATTGCTACGGTGAAAATGACTCAACTTTAGAATCATTCATTGAATCTCTAAGAGATCATTACATAGAAAGAATTGATTACGTGCATTATTCAGAACCACCTATCTACCCGGAAAACATATGCATTAATGTGTATCCTGAAAAAAGTGATGTTGCTCCATGCGGCCTTGTATGCGAAAAATGCTACAATTACAAAGAGGGAAAATGCCTTGGATGCCCAGCTGTAAAAGCTTATAAGGGGGTCCTTTAAAAAAGGCTCAACCTAAATTAATGAAAAGTTACTAGAAGATTTTTAAAATAAAAATCCCTCTTGCAAACGTTTTCTTAGTCCTAATTGTAAAGAATAATATATAAGCATCATTTTTATCAAGTTTAAGAAACAAACTCCAAAGGACATAAGGTGCTAAAACATGGCAAATACGGACATTAAAATAAAGGAAACATTACGTTCTTCTGAACTCGAACCCAACTTCGCAGAAGAAATAACAAAACATCCAGGCGGTGAAAAACTATATCTATGCTATCAATGTGGAAGTTGCGCTGGCGGATGCCCTGTTGGGAAAATCACCAATTCGTACAAGCCTCGTCAAATAATCAGAATGGCCTTACTTGGCATTAAGAACGAAGTTCTTTCAAGCGATTCAATATGGCTTTGCGCCTCGTGTTATACCTGCCAAGAACGATGCCCCCAAGAAGTCGAAATAGCAGACTTGATGTTAGCTATCAGAAATATAGCTGCAAAAGAGGGGCATGCACCTAAAGCATTCGTTGAACAAGCTACATCTCTTATAGAAAACGGTCGAATTCCCAAGATCACCGGCTTGACACAACGACGAAGGACATCACTTGGCTTACCGGAACTCTCTCCAGCTCCTGCTGACGTTGTGAAGAAAATCGCAGCGATCACTGGTTTTGAACAACTCATGGAAAAATTAAAGGAGGAAGCTAAAAAATGAATTATGCACTCTTCTTCGGATGCGTTATACCCACCAGAGAACCAAGCTACGAAGCATCTTTAAGAGCAGTGTTCAAAGAGCTTGGAGTTGATCTGATCGACTTGGACAAAGCAACTTGTTGTGCTCCTATCCCAATAGAATCGCTTGATTTTAAAACAAGTCTAGCAATTGCAGCTTACAATCTTTCTTTGGCAGAAGAAGCAAATATCAACATAATGACCATATGTAATGGATGTTTTCAAGTTCTATCTAAAGCCAACAAGACATTGAAAGAAAATGAAACACTTAGAACAGATATAAATAAGATTCTCGCCGAAGTTGGAAGAGAATATAAAGGAACAGTAGATGTGGTTGATTATCTTCAAGTATTACACAACGATGTGACTCCTGAAAGAATTAAGGAGAATATTTCAAAATCGTTAAATAAATTGAGAGTGGCCGCCTTTTATGGATGTCACGTACTGCGACCCAGTTCAGTCTTAAATTTTGATAACCCAGAGCACCCGCATATACTTGACGATTTAATTGAATTGACAGAAGCTAAAAGCGTTCAGTATATGCACAAAACGAAATGTTGTGGAGGTCTTCTAAGAGGAATCTCTGATGATCTTGCATCTAAACTTGCGAGAAATAAGCTTTTTAACATCTCTAACTCGAAGGCAGACTGCATTGTTACAGTCTGTCCCTTTTGTTTCCTTCAACTGGATGTGGGGCAACTAGATGTTAGGCGGAGATTTAATGAAACATACAACCTTCCAGTTTTTCATTATCCAGAACTTTTGGGTCTTGCCATGGGAATTGATCCTGAAAAACTCGGTCTTAAAACACATAGAATCTCAACTGAAAGTGTATTAAAAAAGATAGAGTAGAGAGGATTTACTCATGATCGATAAACCAAGAATAGGTGTTTACGTCTGCCACTGTGGAAAAAATATTGCAGGAGTTGTAAATGTAGAGGATGTCGCAGAACATGTGCGAAATATGGCTGGAGTCATTGTCGCTAAAGATTACAGATATGTTTGCTCCGACCCAGGTCAAGATATGATCAAGAAAGACATTAGAGATTATCAGCTTGACAGAATAGTTGTGGTCGCATGCTCCCCAAGATTACATGAACCAACATTCAGAAGAGTCCTGGAAGAATCTGGGTTAAACCCCTATCTTCTTGAAATGGTAAACATTCGGGAACAATGTTCATGGGTTCATATGGACGAGCCTGACAAAGCCACAGAAAAAGCTAAGGATCTAGTTAGGATGGCTATTCTCAGATCCCAACTTCTAGAACCCCTAGAAATAAAAGAAGTTAAAGTGTTAAAAAGCGTACTTATTGTTGGCGGAGGAGTTTCTGGAATAAGTGCAGCCCTTGACCTAGCAGAAATGGGATTTAAAGTATACCTTGTTGAAAAAAATGAAAGCATCGGAGGGCACATGGCGCAACTAGATAAGACATTTCCATCAATGGACTGTTCCATCTGTATTTTAGGCCCAAAAATGGTAGAAGTTGCTAGACATCCAAAAATCAAGATAATTTCTCACGCTGACATTGTACGCGTAGAAGGATACGTTGGAAACTTTAAGGTGAAAATTCGGGAAAACCCAAGATATGTTATTTCGGATAGATGCACTGGTTGCGGCGAATGCCAAGAGGTTTGTCCAATTGAATACCCAAACGAATGGGACATAAATCTCGGTGTGAGGAAAGCGATCTCTGTTCCCTTTCCGCAGGCTGTACCTTCAGTTTATCGAATAAACATCGACTATTGCCTTCAATGCTACAAATGCGTTGAAGCTTGTGGCGCACGTGAAGCAATAGACTTTGGACAAAAACCGAAGGAAACCGAATTAAATGTCGGCGCAATAATAGTTGCAATTGGTTTTGAACCTTATGAGCCATATCAATTGAAAGAATATGGTTATGGAACCTACCAAAATGTAATAACAAACATCGAATTTGAAAGACTAATAAACGCTGCCGGTCCTACTGAGGGAAAATTGATACGAGTATCCGACATGAAGGTGCCACATCGCATAGGTTTTATTCAATGTGTTGGTTCAAGAGATGAAAGAATAGGACATATTTACTGTTCAAGATTCTGCTGTATGAGTGCTATTAAACAGGCCAGACAGATCAAAGAGAAGCTCCCAGAAGCAGAAGTATACATCTTCCACACAGAACCAAGAACCTTTGGAAAAGGATTCGAGGCTTTCTTTAGAAAAACACGTGAGTATGGGGTTTCTATTGTTCGGGGACGAGCTTCAAAGGTTCTAGAGGATCCGGAAACCGGAAATTTGACAGTGTTCGTTGAAGATCTTTCTTTAGGTAAACCTGTAGAAGTTGAAGTTGACCTCTTAATTCTTTCCGTTGGAATGTCTCCTCCAAAGGATTTGGAAAGTCTTAGCAGAACATTACGTATCCCAAGGGACCCAGATGGTTTTCTGTTAGAGGCGCATCCGAAGCTTCGGCCAGTAGACACTCATACAGCAGGCATATTTCTTGCAGGAGCATGTCAAAGCCCTAAAGATATAACGGACAGTATATCTCAAGCTAAAGCAGCAGCAGCGAGTGTTGCTGCTCTTCTTTC
>DAZI01000013.1:44082-49989 GCA_002507245.1 Candidatus Bathyarchaeota archaeon UBA233 | reverse complement strand
CAATTACTGCCTTTGCCTTAACCCCTAGAGGATCAACGTGAATTCCGGACATGATTACGGCGGTCCATTGAATAACGACTCCTACAATTTTCGGAAAATAACGTCCCTTATTTTCAAAATAACATCTTCTGAAAATGACGTCGTCCACGGTTACGCCTAGGATTATTTTGGCGCCTGCGTCTATGGCGCTATTTGCCAGTTTCGCTATCATTGCTGAAGTGTCGGCTGTGAACAGTTTTTCGTCGACTGGTTCAAGGGGACAGCCTATTTCTCTTAAGATTTGGTCGGCTGGGGATTGAACGAGAAGTTTGTGGAATAGCATTCCGCCGCCGCCTATTCCGCCGCCGAAGGAGAGTTTTCTTTCGAAGACTACTGTTTTCAATCCGGCTTTGGCAAGGTAAATGGCAGCTGTTAAGCCAGCTGGACCAGCGCCTACGATGACTACGTCGGTTTCTGACAGTTTCACCCAGTCTTTTGCCGCTTTCTCGATGATTTTTTGGGTGATGGTTGCTTCATCTATACTTATGTAGTTCATTACGGAGTCCACCCATTTAGCAAAATTGAGAGAAACGCTGCTTAATAAATTTAATTAGGGCGAATGAAAAATTAAAAAGTGGTAAAACATGCGATGCCAAGTGTGTGGAAAAATCATTAGGGGCAAACCTGTTACGAGGAAGACTTGTTGTGTTAACAAGCTTTACGTGTTTTGTTCTGAAAATTGTTTGCGGAAATGGACTCGGCAATGGCTTAAACGCCAAATATAGAGAACGGTTAATTATTCTTTTAATTCGAGGGATTTCATAACTTTATCATATACCTCTAGAGCTTCTTCCTCATTTTTAATGTTTTTAATTAACATTCTTCCTCCAGGGAATAGGCTCACTTCTGCATTGTTATGTTTGAATACAACAACGAATGATGATTTTAATAGTATATTGAAATGTTTGTTCAGGCGAGTGTATGCCTCGTTAAGGTTTAGCTTAAAGGGTTTTCTGGGATTTACGTTTACTGTGTTTTGACCGCATAGCCATACAAGTCTTTCAGCTTTTGTGGTTATTTCCTTTACTTTAGCTTCTCCGCAAATGGGGCATTTTGGATTTTTGAAAACGTCAATTTTGATGAGGTACATGTCGTTGAAATCGCATATGAGAAGGGAGTTTTTAAGTGGTTTTCCTATTCCAGCGATTATTTTTATAGTTTCCATGGCCTCCATTGTTCCAATTATTCCGGTGGTTGCGCCGAGTACTCCGCGAGTTTCGCATGTGAGAAGGTAACGATCATCAATGTTTGGGAAAACACAGGCTAGACATGGAGTTTCAGGAGGGTTAAAAACTGAGAGATATCCTTCAATTCCGATGGCGGCTGCATAAATGTAAGGTATTTTTCGTTTAATACATGTCTTGTTTAGAAGGTAGCGTGTGCGCATATTATCCAATCCGTCAACAACGCAGTCTACGCCTTCAATAATTTCATCTACGTTTTTCTCTCTTACATTTTCTGGGATGGGGTCCACCTTAATTTCAGGGTTTATACGGCTGATTCTTTTTGCAGCTGCTTCGACTTTGGGAAATCTTAGGTCTTTAAGGTCGTAGAGCACTTGTCTGTGTAGATTATGTAGTTCCACGGTATCTTGGTCTACTAAACGTAGATAGCCTACTCCGGCAAGCGCTAAATAAAGAGCTGCCGCGCTTCCGAGACCGCCCAATCCGATAATGGCTATTTTCGAATTTCTCAGTTTTTCCTGTCCTTCACGTCCCAATTCGCTAAGAACATACTGTCTTTTGTAGTACTCATTGGGATCGAAAGGAATTATTTCTGTCGCCTCCTGTAGGTTATATTTTGGATAAAATAGTAGATAAGGTTCTTTTATACAGATTATGGTTTGCCGCATAGGTTACAGGCGTCTGGTAGCACTGTTACGTCTCTGTGCATGTTGCATAGTAGATGCTCAGTACGCAGTTGTGAACAAAAATCACAAAAGCGAGATATTATATCAAGGGAGGACAGGTCTCCGTTTGCTATTTCATCGGCTATGTCGTTAACCATTGTTTTTATGTCGTTCATTTGTTCTATTTGTTTGAGGTATTTTTCCCCTCGTTTGGAATATAAGTAATGGCTTATTGTAGCTTGGGTGATTCCTAGTTTTTTAGCAGCAACCACTTGGGAAAAGCCGTGTTTTTCAATAAGTTCTCTAGCAATAAGGGAGCGTAAGGCTGGAAGCACGTATCGAACAATAATTTCGCATGGGGGACGCATAGGACTTCACGGTGTATAACGTCGTTATTGCATATATTCCTACCGCTGCTACTCTTCTTTAATATGGAGGTTTTAGGACTAAAAGCAGAAAACCAGCTACTGCATCCAGAATTCCAATGAGAATTAGTGCTCCCTTGATTATGTTAGATTGTAGAACTGTTTCGATTTCCACAACGTTTAACAGAAGCATAAAAGCGACTGTTAACAATACTATGCCTAGGAAAAAGAGAAAGCCACCGAAGGCTATCACCAAACGTTGACTGAACGTGAATTTAGGCATAAACGATTTCTCCTTTCAATACGTTAACCCGACAGGTGAAAATAACATTATCGCAGATCTAGGCTATACGGACACCAAATGCTTTTGGAGTAGGACTGTTGTCATACATTTCTTCCACATTGAAAATGTAAACCGGACGTCTGATGCGACGTTTTTCAGGTGGAGCATAATGGAAAGCATCGTGTACAAGGCGTACGAAATCGTGGTATAAACCTTCCTCATAGATATCTATCTGTCCACGTATTTCAAAGCTTATGTGAGGTGGACGGTAGAACAACAGGCATGCAGTTTTGTTTTCCTGAAGAATACTCCATGTGTGCTTTGAAGAATTAGGTTTACTTAAAGCCAATTCAATAGTTGAAAGTTTAGTGAAATCCATGCGAATTCTGGCTTCTTCAGGCGATAGGTAGAGATGCTTTAAGAATAGACGCATGGCGTTTTTACGGTATTCCGCCAAAGCGATCTCTCTTTCTTTTCGCTCCTTTGCTTCGCTTAAGTCGATATCGCCTTTTTGAAGGTGACGCTTAAAGTCTTCAATAGCCTTGTTTATGAACTCTTTTTTAGGGACGTATCCTACACCTACTATTTTTGCATTCACACTTATTGTACCATCTGGTTTTTGGAACGCTGTGCAAAGCGCGGGGGTGTGCCTAGTGCTCTCAAGGAAAAATTTAGCCGCATCTCCTCCGTGTTTCCCTTCTAGAAAGTTTAGAGCCGATGTTCTTCTTGGGAAATAATTCCAATGCAAAAAGATTTCAGGTAGCTCAACAACCAATTTGTTTCACGTTCCCATAGTTGCTTCTACCTTTTACGATGTATTTTTAACCTTTTCTAAGTTCATTCATTGGAGTTTCCGTGGATTTACGAAAACTTTCTATATATGCCTATTGGCGCTATTCAGAAGCCCGTTCACATCTAAGTTTCATATCTTCACGCTTTAATTTTGAAGTATTCTGAAATTCTTCTTTGATAAAGCATGTTTTTTAGAAGTGTACTCCTAGCTATCCAGTATTTGAGTGGAATCTGGAACTTGTTAGCTATGCGGTTGAGAGCTTCTTTGAGGGTGTTGAATTTCAATGGTTTTTGTTTTATGGCGTTTCTTACGTTTTCTCTTACTTGCCATACGCCTACAGGCATTATGTATCCGGGATGTGCTTCTCTTAGCACTATAACTGTGGCTTGACGCTTTTCCTTCATGAGATGTTCACATACGGCTAGTCGTGCCGCATAGTAACATCCACCTATTTCCGCATATGTAGTTCGTCCACTGTAGCCTTCCCAATCTGAGTACATGACTATGCTTTTACCTGTTGGGTTCCAAACTGTACCTGGGTACCATGCTTCCATGGCTTCGTAGCTCCATGCAGATGGGATCATTAAGACTTCAAATTGGTTATCTAAATACCGCGACTCGTATACGCGGTATTCGCCAATTTCTGGAAATTCTTTGATTTTCTGAATCAGAGCCCTAGAGATTACGCTGTCCACAGCGGTTATACTCCAACGAGTAGGAACAAAACGGCGGTTTTCTTTCAGCCCGAAGGCTCCTACGCTGAAGGCTCTTTGGATGCGAGTAACGAGTACACCTTTATGGTATAACTCTAGAACAGCGTGTGCAGCTTTCAAATCAGTATCTTCATAAGCTTTTTCGATGTGATTATCCCAACGTGCTGTGCCTACCTTTAAATCACGGATGGGTGCCGATGGGCCGAATGGTTGAACATAGTCATCAAGAAATATGAAGCCTCTCGGTCTCTTTTTGAGGTTAAGTTCCACCTCTACGGGACGTATGGCTAAGGCAAGTTCTCGTGTTTTATCTATTATTTTTCCGGCGTTCTGGAATTTTCTTACGTGAACACGGTGTTTTCCTCGTATGAGTAGGGAGCGAAACCCAACTATTTCGTCAATTGATTTTCCGAACCATTGCTCGGGCGTATCGTAAAGGCTTGTGTCCGCATGTAGAGGTGGAACCATTGGACCGACATAGACGTATGGGTAGCCGATTCTACCAACGAAGACGCTTGGAGGTGAGGCTCCGTTTATGTCTTCTTTTTTAATTAGCGAAGCCGTTTTCATGAAATGATTTACTCGAACAATTATGGGACATCGGGTTTTGCCGCATAGAAATTTTGAGCCTTTGCAAACGACACATAAACCACTTTTGGAAGCTTTGGTTACAAGAGTTCTTTGATTATAATTTAGATCCGCTAATTCAGACTTGTCAAGAAGCTCTAATATCCAAGAGTTATCCTTTCTCGCAATTGTAGTTTTATTAGATTCCAGAGGCATCCTTTTTTCACTTAATTATTTGATTTGAAACTTTAAAATTAGTTTGGTTCTGATAATGCTTCAGCATATTATAGAGTCTTCCAGTTGCGCTAAACACTTTTGTTATATAGTTGGTTTTCTATTACACAAGCTTGGTGAATAACATGCTCAAGCTTGCTCCGGTAGAGCCGGAAAATTTTAACGGTATTGACAAGTCCTGTCGTTTTTGTCTTTACTGGCAAACCACTGGTAGCTACATGGAGATGATGGAAACTCTTTCGAAGCAAAAGATCGAGGAGATGAAACGTGTGTGGTATATTGATACCCGTAGAAACTTTGGTGATTGTTGTTTCCTCGTCTATTTAAGCAATGTCCCGGTGGGTTTTATCCAATGTGCTTCTCCGGAGGCTTTTCCACGTATAGTGGATTATAGTTCAGGTCCACCAAATAATGATGCTGTTTTCTTGGCTTGTCTTTATGTTTTCAGGAGGGAAATGCGTAGGAGAGGGATAGGCACTTTCATGTTAGAGAGTGTAATTAAAAATTTAAGACAACGTGGATTCGGGGCGATTGAAACTTTCGCGCGTAAAGATTCAGAAAACAACCCTTCCGGGCCTTTGGAGTTTTATCTGAAGCATGGTTTTAAAGTTATAGCGGAGAAAGATGAGTTTCCACTTGTTCGGTTGGAAATCTAGTTTCCTTTCGAGATGAATTAGGGTGCGTTTGGATTCGGTTATCGTACGTTTCGGTGGAGAGATCGGGATAAAAGGTGAATGGACTAGACGTGTCTACGAAAGACTCTTGCTACAGAATATAAGAAAAACGCTAAAGTATCATAATATTATCTATGCAGAAATAATTCGCGAATGGGGTAGATTTTACATAAAAACAGGCATGGTTCATGAAACCGCTCAAAAGTTAACGAAGGTTTTTGGCATCTCTTCGGTTTCTCCAGCCATTGAAACCTCTGCTAGTATGGAAAAAATTCTTCGAAGGGGAGTTGAAATGGCTCGAGAAAACTTTCCAACCCAAACGAGTTTTGCGGTAAGATGTCGTAGAACGGGAAAACATGAATATTCCAGCATGGATGTGTGCAGAAAACT
>DAZI01000013.1:10485-43682 GCA_002507245.1 Candidatus Bathyarchaeota archaeon UBA233 | reverse complement strand
GTCATCAATGTGGAAGTTCGGGGTGAACGGGCGTTCCTTTTTTCTCAAACCCTATCGGGTGTAGGTGGTTTTCCTTTAGGTTCACAGCCAAAACTTGTAGGTCTCCTTAATGATGGAATAGACTCGTTAGTAGCTTGCTGGCTAGTAATGAAACGTGGATGCCCGGTTACACCAGTATACTTTGATAATTATCCCTTCACAGACAAAACGGTTGCCAAAAAAGTCTTAGAAACGGCAAAAGTTCTATTCGAATGGGCAATAGGGTTTCCGAGGAAAATCTATGTAGTGCCTAATGGTGAAAACCTTAAAATGTTTCAGAAAAAGAGCGCCAAAGCGCTAATCTGCATTTTGTGCAAAAGAACTATGTATCGCATAGCGGAACGAATAGCAGAAAGGGAAAAAGCTGAAGGTATTGTAACCGGAGAGCGTATAGGAGAAAGAGCTAACCAAACCTTACAAAACTTACGGGTTTTAGATTCAGCTGTTGCTAAATATCCGGTTCATCGCCCTTTAATAGGGTTCAATAAACAAGAAATCAGGGATCTTGCAAAGAAAGTAGGTGTTTACAAGGCTTCCATTGAAAAAGCACAAGGGTGTAGCGCAGTTCCAGCCAAATCAGCAATAAAGGCAGAACTCGAAAAGATAGAGAAAGTAGAAAAAAGGTTAGATCTTCAGAGAATCATTGAAGAAACTCTAGAAAAAACTGAAATTTTGGAAATATGAAAGTAGGATGCAGCGTACCATAGGCTTATTTTAGGACTATTTTAATAGCTATTGTTGAGCGTTATGTCAGATGCCGATGTGGCAGTTCAGGCGTTTCGAGAGTTGGAAAGTAGGGATATTCGTGTTTTGCAAGCCTTAGAGCTTGCAATGAGCCGTTACGAGTTTGTTCCAGAAGAAGTTATTCCTCGCTATGCAGGGCTAAATGTGGAAGAAACCCGGTTTCGGCTTAAGCGTTTAGGCAAGTTTAGGCTTATCCGAGGCTGGCACGGAGCTTATGTTGGCTACGTGCTTAATTACGCTGGTTATGATTGTTTGGCAATAAATGCTCTTGTGAAGGCAAATGTGCTTGAGGCCTTTGGGAAACCGTTAGGGGTTGGAAAAGAGTCGGATGTTTACGACGCTTTAACGCCTGGAAACCGAAGGGTAGCTGTTAAGTTTCACAGGCTTGGAAGAATAAGCTTCCGACAAACAAAGCGGAAGAGGGGATATTTAGCCGAACAAAGTCATGTAAGCTGGCTCTACCAATCGCGGCTTGCAGCTGAAAAGGAATATGAAGCGCTCAAACTGGTTTATCCATGGGGAATTGCCGTCCCTGAACCTATAAACCAAAACCGCCATGTCGTAGTTATGGGTATGATAGAGGGAGCGGAACTAGTAGAGTTCTTAGAAATTCCAAAACCTGAGAAAGTTTTTCGTGAAATCCTACTTAATGTTCGTAGAACATATTTAAAAGCTGGGATAATCCATGCGGATCTTAGCGAATACAATATTGTGCTCAAACCTGACATGCATATCCTAATAATTGATTGGCCTCAGTATGTGACTAGGGAACATCCTAACGCTGAGGATCTTTTGAAACGAGACATACGTAATATTGTGAGGTTTTTCTATCGGAGATGCGGTTTAAAACCGAAGTTAAGAGAAGCCTTAGATTACGTTAGAGGGTTAAAGCGTTCTTTTCATGTCTAGAACACATTTAGTTCATGTAACTATGCCCATTCTATGGAGTTCTTCTCGAAAACTTTCCCAGGTTTGTTTAAGGCGTTGTCGTTTCTCTACATACTCATCTCCAGTTATCTTTCCAGCCTTAAATTCTTCATCTAACCGCTCCATTTGCTGCTCTACTTCGGCTATTCGTGCCTTTAACTGATCAACATAAGAGAAGGCACTTTCCGCGACTATGGCTTCACTCGGAGTCAATACAGACTTTATTATTCCATCTTCTATGCGTAGAATTCTATGCGCAGCCCTCGCTACGCTTGGGTCATGCGTGACCATTACTATAGTTTTGCCTAATTCCTGATTTATTTTCATGAGATACTCTACAACTATTTTAGCATTGGCTGTGTCAAGTTCGCCTGTTGGTTCATCTGCTAACAGTATTGGAGCGTCGTTAGCCAGGGCTGCGGCTATGGCCACCCGTTGTTGTTCTCCTCCGCTTAACTCGTCGGGTTTATGATCGGCACGTTCGGATAAACCAACAACTTTAAGAAGCTCTTCAACACGTTTTCTCCTTTGATGTTTATGAACGCCTAAGGCGATCATAGGAAGCTCCACATTCTCTGCCGCTGTAAGAGTTGGAATTAGGTTTAAGGTTTGGAAAATATGACCAACGGTTCTCCTTCGATATTCGACTAGTTCGTCAGATGAGAGAGAGGTAACCTGGGTGCGTCCAACCGTAACAAGGCCACCAGTTGCCTTATCCAATCCACCAATAATGTTAAGCAGGGTGGTTTTTCCACTTCCACTCGGCCCGATTATGGCAACCATTTCGCCCGCTTTGACTTCCATGGATAACCCTCTTAGAGCTTGAACTTCCACTTTACCTAAACGGTAGATTTTTATGAGGTCTTTCACGATTATTGCCAGGCCTTTCATCGTATACGAATCACCTTTTCGAGTTTTGTGAAATAACGTCTACACATCAAGGTGATAGGTAAAATTGTGGAAATGAATATCAGGGCTATGCATGAAAAAAGTAGGATTGCTGCCGGGAGTGGTAAGACTATTCGACGCATCACGAGTCCGACGGATTGGGTATGGGTTGCACTTACATATCCATAAACGGTTATTAAGCCTACAATTGAGCCTAAAGCTGCTGCGAAAATAACAATTGCGAGACTCTCGGTTAGGAAAACTATTAACATTTGCTTGTAAGACAACCCTCTAACGCTCATTATAGCAGCCTCTCGGTTTCGCTCTTTCATGCTTACAATGCTTATGAGAGCAGTTCCAACAGAAGCTGCAAGAACAGCAAAAACTATACCTAGCCTTTGAGTATCCCAAATTCCACTTCGAAGAGCATTAGAATAAGCTTCTTTAAGTAGCTCTTCCACACATTCTACGGTCGTAACCCCTAAGTCTTTCATTTCCCGAATCTGCTCAGCCACAGCTGTGCCGTTTACTCCATCCTTAAGCTTCAGCAATATCCTCGAAGAAACTCCGAGAAATGTATATTTCTCGTATGTTTTTTCAGAGATAAAAGACCAAAAACGATTTACGCCAAAATACATTGCTTCTTCAGAAACTTCTGGACCAAAGAAACCTACAACTTTGAATTTTATCCAAGAATTTCCTATATTTAAGGATATTTGGTCGCCTACTTCTAGGTTCAGATTTCTTGCTATCGTACGTTCTAGGATTATTGTGTTGTTTTCCTTGGCCAAAGCTTCGAAGGCTTTGGAAGCATCATTACCGCTGAACCACTCTCTCTCGTAATAGGCTGTTTTAAGCCAGGAATAGGGCTCAACTGCTCGCAAGGTTATGGTTCCAGCAGCGGAATTAATAGAGAAAGAGCGTTCTAGCGTGCTGTTTGAGATTTTTTCAGAGAAATTGGCAATTATCTGTTCCATAACAAATGAGGCGTTTCTTGTCGTTGAGAGATGAACGCTTATGTCAGCGCCAACCTCTGCATAAATTTTACGCGTGATGAAATCCTCTTCACTGGCAAGTTGTCCTACAACTTGGACACTATAACCAATGATTAGGGCTAAAAGAAAAGCTATGGCCATGGTTCGAGCTGGATTTCGCCTTATGTTATTAGTGGCTAAAACACTTAATTCAGTGAAAGCTTGAGCAATTCGGCTGGTAAATTCTTGAAACTTCAATGACCCCTGAATGAAGATTTTCGTAAAACCCCAGAAGAAAAGCAACGGCCCAATTAAATTCAATATCCAATCCAGCACAATCCAACCCGAAAAGAGGAGCATAACTATGAAGTTGCCGGGTCTTAACTTCATAAGTTCGTTTACTACGTTTATTCCCAACAGAAAAATCATCATCTTGTATGTTCCAAGGATAAGGGCCAGAACGGGCCACCTGCTTCTGTATGTTTTCGGTTCTTCTACGTATAAGTACTCTCTTAATGCATCTACTGTTGGCAGTTTTGATGCTTTTCTTGCAGAGTTGAAGGTAGAGAGAAAAGCGATTATAACTCCGAATATAACCGCGAAAGCCATTGTGTAAATGTTAAAAAGCGCTGATGAATACATGGCAAATTGATTTTCCCCGGTGAAAAGAGGATTTAGTAGAAAACCTAGAAGACCTCCTAATGCCCCGCCTAATACACCAATTAGCAAGGTTTCAGTGAGAAATATAGAAAGAAGCTGTTTTCGGGAGAATCCCTTCGTAAGCAATAATCCTATCTCGCGTCGCCTCAAGTTAAAGGAAACATCGGAAACAGTTGTTCCTACATACCATGCCATGAAAAAAATCGGAAGAGAAACCACGATAAACGCGAACCGCATAAACAACGCTGTAGATCTATATAACACCAAGGGAGATTCGAGGTTGTTATAAATGATGGAAGTAGGTATTTCGTTCTCGACTTCCATCCTTAAATTACTTATTCTCTGAATTGAGCCATCTATATCCCAGTGGTCAATTAGGGTTTCTCTATCTACGTATATGAGAATCTCTGTGGATAATGGACTACCATAAGGATAAGAGGATGCAAGTTCCAAAATGGAGGTTAAGGTTTTATCCCAGTCCACCAAAAGAATATTTCTTTCAGTCGTAGAAACTATATCACGAAATCCTATAAAGCCGTTAAATGTTCGATAATTTCCTGAAGCGATGGCATAGGATTTCTCGTCGAGTTCAGCTATCCCCTTCACTTTTAGGTTTAACTGTACAGTGAAACTATCTGCAAAAGAGGAAATTGATATGTTTAAGGTTATTACATCGTTTATGCCAAGTTTTTTAGCGATGGGCGATCCTTTCACGATGTATGTTTCGTTTTCACCCATAGATGGAGGCTTATTCAACCATCCTTGATACAAGTGAGAGTCGTTACGGATACCAACAAGCCGTATTGTTTCATGCGTAACCTCGCCATTCTCTCTTCTTCTTTGCCATATTAAACCTGCGGAAATTACTTCAGCACTTTTAACTCCTTCGATAGATAGGATCTTTTGAAGGGTAGATATTGCTAACGTAGGAGATGCCCCTCTGATGGATGCTATTATGTCCACATGAACCTTGCTTAACGATTGATCTAAGGCTCTTTTCGCTGTTACGTCTGCTTTTATGTTAACTCCTGTGAAAAACGCTGAGGCAAGAATTATTCCTATCAACAAGGCTGTAAAAATTTGCCATGAGCGAATTACCCTTTTAAAGGCGTAAGAGAGAACCATGACTGGACCCATATGTTATGGAGAAGATAATGATTGAAAGTCTATTTAATGCTTGGTTTAGAGTAAATCTGCCCTTTTTATATCTCGATTTTTTCCAGTTGCTCGAGGACATATTGGCGGATTTCCTTTGGTTTCGGAAGGTTAGTCACGATTTTTCCATTTTTTATCAACGGTTTTAGCATGGACTCTGTTTTTCCACCACATCGTGGACATGAAGGTTGCTTGGAGTTGAAGGGTAAAACGGTGTCTGTTAAACATTGAGTACATCTCCAAACTTCTTTTCTTCCACCAATTTTTCCACGTTTGGCGCAGAGCTTGCCTTCTATCTCTACGATGTCCATAGCGAAGTCAATTGTTGGCGCGTTACTTACGGAGGTTCCTACACCGAAAGCGTCAGCTCCAGCTTCACCTAAGGCTTTAACAGACTCTTCGTCTAGACCGCCAGAAACAAGGATTTTCACATGTTTATATCCTCTTATGTCGAGTTCCCATCTCACTTCACGGATTATTTCAGCGAAATCCCCTTTTCGGGAGGAAGGAGTATCCAAGCGGACGCCAGATAGCCGCTCTTTCAAGGCTTCAGCAGCCATCAAAGCTTCCATTTTTTCGTCGTAATAGGTATCCACCAAGGCTATTCTGGGCACTTTACTGGGCATGACTTCATCGAACGCTTTCCATGCTTCAACTTGGTTGCCGAAGACTATTATTAAGGCGTGGGGCATTGTGCCCATTGGTTCAGCGTCTATGACCTTTGCGCCTATTAGGCTTGAGACCCCGTCGAAGCCACCTATGTAGGCGGCTCTGTCTAGCATGGGGGCCAACGCTGGATGCATACGGCGGATGCCAAAGGCGACTAAGGTTTTGTTTCCAGCTGCTTTTCTTATTCTTGCAGCACGGGTAGCAACACCGGAAGATTGGCATAGCAGACCTAGCAATGGCGTTTCATAGAGGCAGAACTCGCCGTAAGGACCTTCGATTCGCATTACTGGTTCCCTTACACCGTGATAGTCAGTATGGTAAAAGACACTTCCTTCTGGCATAGCATATACATCTATAGGCAAGCCTTCTAGCAGTTGAGCTTCTTCTTCTATTCCGCAGAGGATTCCCCAGTCCCAGTTTTTAGGGAGTTTGCCAGGTGTGACCTCTGCGATCACTGGGATTTTACTTAGTCCCTTTGCTTCAATTATTTGCTTGGTTCTTACAAAGTATATGTCAGTAGTTTGGGCTTGTTTTATTTCCTCATCTATAGCTGAATAGAACTTTCGCATTCTGTTCATGGCTCCGTTTAAGTTTGACCTAGTAGGTCCAAAGTTTCGTTTAAGTTTGTGATTTTGCATCCATAAAACGTTTTCATATAATTTAGCGCATTTTTGTGGATTTCCTCATTTACAGCGGCTATGCAGTCTTCAGGAGCGAGTATTTTGTAGCCTAGGAAAAAGGCGTCGGCAGCTGTGTGTTGGATGCAAACATTCGTTACTAAGCCTGTTAATATTAGGGTATCTACCTCTAGCTCTCTGAGGAGGAGATCTAAACTAGTTGCGAAAAAGGCGCTATATCGTCGTTTATGTATAACATAGTCGGTTTCAGCTGGTTTAAGCTCGTCGATCACTTCACCACCCCAAGTGCCAGAAACAGCATGTGGCGGCCATATTTGAAATTCCTTGTCTACTTTATGCAGGTGAGTATCGTTTGTGTAAATAACCGGAACTTCCCGTTTTCGTGCGGTTTCAATTAGCTGTTTGATGTTAGGGATTATCCTTATAGCGCGCTCACATTTTAGAGCTCCGGTTACAAAATCGTTAAGCATATCAATTATCAAAACAGCGGGTTTCAAAGGATTCACCTTATGAGAATTAGTTGTCCTCATTTATTAAATTAGAGCCCGTAAGTTTTCAGAGGAAAGTTAAACTGTGAATGGACTACTACCAATTTCCGTTCCAAGACTTAAGTGTCCAGTCATAAAGTGTTCTTGAATAATCACGCAATCCTATTATGTTTTTTAACCATCCGGCAAATGTGACTCCTGCTTTGATTTTGAACTTAAGCTTAATAGACCATGTCCTAGTTGGGTAAATGTTTATCGTTATAGGCGCGTAAGGTATGCCCTCAACAAATGGTCCAGCAACATCATAGAATAGGAAGGAAATCCGCAGTTTAGCTTTTGGGGTTACTTTGAGATATGCTGAAGCAGATATGGTGGGTCCACCTCGATTGGCGCCCCAGCCGTGTTCTCTTATCAAACTCCACCCAGAGCTTCTTGTCCACTTGACGCCTGCCTTGAAATATGCATAAGCCCTAGCCCAAGTTGAGATTGATACTTGCCCATATGCGTTTACAGTGATACTTCCTGTAACTTTCAGTTTGAGCTTTGTCCATACAAATACTGGTCCTATCCAGAAGGAAAACCTTCGAGACCATGTGTAAAAGGTATGCGACCATGTTTTACTATAACTAGCTGTGGCAGTTACTGAGGCTTCAACCTTTATGGATGGAGTTATTTTCATCCATGTTTTAAACCATTCAAGTCTGGAACCGGACCAGGACCATTTGAATTTCCACCCAACGTACCATTTTGTGGTTAGTGTGGGGGTCGCCCTTACGGTTGCGGTTAATGAGCCATAAGACCACGTTTTTACATATCTGCCAGGTGATATAGTCCATGTCCATGTCCTTGACCAATCGCCATCTGATTTTTGAATCTTTTCTCTAACAATTTGGCTTAGGGGACCGGGAAGGGAATAGTCGATTTTGAACACTTTATATTGAGAGAAAGCCGTCGTTAGATAATCTTCAGGGGCGGTAATGTTCTGTTCAGTAACTATCAGTCTTTCGTTTACAATGACTCTTTGTAAATCTAATGTTACATTGGCTTGCATGATAGTTCCTCCGCCGAAGTCAATTGTCCAATTTAATCCAATAAGTTCGTATTCGTTTAGAAGACTAGCTTCTGGAGGTAACTCAATTTCCATTTGCCAATTGAACAGAAAAACTTGGTCACCAAGAAACGACCGAAGCATTTGTTGCATAAATTGAATCTTTGTAAATGTGAAGTCAGCTGCTGTATCCGTTGCATTGTCGTCCCAAGGTCCAATGTTAATTCGCCATGAGGATACATCAATAGGTTGGGCGAGTTGGGGGGAGAACCCTGTTAATGAGATTTTAGTTTCGTTATTTAGATCCCATAATGTTATTCTAGAGTCCGTTATATCCACTCCAAAGCCTAAGAGAGCTAGTTGTTCGATTATTATTCCCTGATGGAATAGTTCTTTAACAGGTTCCTGATTTGTTTGTGGCGGTGGTGGCGGTGCGCCTCCAAAATTTAGTTGTGCATAGCTTGTTTTTTGCTTTGTAACGTTAACCGTGACGCTGCTTTGAGTCTCATTGAATGTTCCATAAACAGTGTAGATTCCGGGGGGGATATATGGCCATGTATATCCGCTTTCCGATATATTTATGGGAGTTGAAGACCTTGGTCCTTGGTAGTACACGTTTGTACAATTTACTGCGGTGCCGTTATAGTATCCTGTTACATGTAGGGTTCCAGTGTTTGCATGAGACATACCGAAGTTTATTGCGGCTGTTGCAACATCGATTATATCGATTTTGCCATCCCAGTTGATGTCGAGTTCCGCGTTCCATCGTTCGGACCCTAGATAGGAACCAAACGCCATGGCAATCGTCGCAATGTCTAATATATCGGTTTTCCCGTCGCTACTTATGTCGCCCACTAGGGACGTATCTTTAATATCCTCCTCTATCTCGACTGTGCTTTGCACTGTCTTGTTTTCAGGTATAGTATACTGCACTCCTGGCTCAAGAGTTGAAATATTAGCGAAAAAGGCTTCTCTGTACATTTCAGCTAAGGGAGAGTCAGGAATAATGATCGCGAACGCCATTTCAGCGCCGCCGTCGGGTAAAACTAAGATGTGTTGGTTTAATGACATTTCGACTTGAGGGCCAATTGACGTAACCTCAGCTTTAACAAGGACTTTTCCGGCGCTTGTAGCCTCTGTGGTTTCAAATTCTATACTAGATTCAAAAGATAGCGGTCCCAATGGGTAATTCTCAGTTGGATAATAGTTGTTGTTGGTAACATAGAAGGTCTCGTTATAGGAATACATGGTTGTGTTGCCAGAGCCTATTCCCATCTCATCAGTTTGCCCAGCAGCAAAGGTTATGAACGGAATGCTTGAGTTAACGACGTTAGTGGAATCATAGGGAGCATTCCAAGCATAAATTACAAGATCGAAAGAACTGTAGTATGCACTAGTCAATGTCGCGATGTCGCTTTGGGGATGTACGGTTATGTTTGTTTCTGCATACCCCCATGCGACTAATTTGTCATAAACAGCTTTCCCGTCAGGATCGCTGATTGGATCAAGAGACCCATCATAAGTAAAGAGGGCAATTTTTGTTTCATTCGGAAACATGTAACTAATCGCCCAAAGTAAGGTTCCGTTAAACAAGTCCCACCCAGTTGAGGACATTTGGGATGTTCTATACCATCCAAAATAAGCATATTTATGTAGATCGTTAATAATCAAAACATCCTTAGATGAGTTCCCCAGGTCCTTGAAGAAATTAGGGGTTGTATTAGAAGCTTTAGCTTTAACAGTTAAATTTGGTGTCCATACGGAAGTTGCTACAATGCTGAATACCATCAACATTGTCGTGATTATTTTAGTTGTTTTAATTCCCGTGACCTTTCACCTATGGTTTGAAATTTTAAACATTGACAAGACGGCTCTTTTTATCCCAAAAATAAAGGAGGGATTCCAAAAAGCCCTTTCTCGCCAATTATTTGTTACTTCATTATTATGAAATTGTATATAAAAAATTTTATGGATGAAACTTCTATGTGGATTTCTTGGAGTTTTAGCTCTGAAACATCAATAAAAACAGCCAGCGTTCAAGGATTACTTCGACGATTGCGAATGCTATAGCTAGTATGAGGCTGATTATTAGGAATAGTAGCACAGCCAGTATAGCCACTGCCATTGACCCAAGCCATCCGGTTTCATAGAAGTTCTTTATTAAAGCAAGCCAAATTATGATGGACAGTAGCAGCGCAATTATTCGCCAGGGAATAAAGAGAAAACATGCGGATTCAAATATGGTGCCTAATAAGGCGATTACGAAGGCATCAGTATAAGTCGCTCTTTTCTTACCTACTACAAGACGTCCAGCAATGTAAAGGAAGCCACTCATTATCGCTAAGTTGAAAAGGAAATTAATAAGCGTAAAGAGTATTCGGAATTCGGATGGTATCCTTTCCCACCATCCACCAGTGGCTAAATCCGTATATAACAAGACTTTAATGAAAGCCCCCAACATGTTCATGTTCCTTCTGGCAGATACTTGAACCTTTATTTTTGGCAATCAAATAAAAGGTTTATCCAGTTATGCAAAAGGATAGTTAAACAAGTAAGCTTTAAGAAGGAACAAAGTTAAACAAGTATACCCTCGAAACTCCCTTTGGAGAGAGTTATAAAAAATGAGTTTAAAACCACGTGTTCTAGTATGCGACCCTGTTCATGAAGATGGAATTAGAAAGCTTCGCGAAGCTGGATTTGAGGTGGATATGAAAACTGGAATTTCGGCTGAAGAACTAGAAGAAGCTGTATCTAATTATGAAGTTTTAGTAGTTCGAAGCCGAACTAAAGTTACTCGGAAAATTATTGAAAAAGGTGAAAGGCTGAGGATTATAGGTAGAGCTGGAGTTGGACTTGACAACATTGACTTGGACGCTGCGAAAGAAAGAGGAATAAGGGTTTTAAATACTCCGGAGGCTCCAGCCTATGCTGTGGCCGAATTGACATTAGGGTTGATTCTCTCTTTGGCACGGCGAATACCATTTGCTGACAAAACTATGAAAGAAGGAAAATGGCTCAAGAAGAAACTTGTCGGATGGCAACTTCATGGAAAAACCTTGGGGGTTCTTGGATTGGGAAACATAGGTGAAAAGGTTGCAAGGTTAGCTAAAGCTTTTGGAATGAAAATCTTGATAACCAAACGCACTCCGCCGCCTCCGGAACTTTTGAAAGAGTTAGATGCTGAATTCATCTCATTGGAAGAGCTTCTTCGAAGAAGCGACATAATAACTATACACATACCATTGACTCCACAAACGCGTCATATGATAAGTGAAAGGGAAATATCACTTATGAAGGACGGGACGTTCATAATAAACACCTCAAGAGGGCAGATAGTAGACGAAGAAGCTTTATACCAAGCATTGAAAAGGGGAAAATTGAGAGGCGCCGCTTTAGATGTTTTTGAAACGGAGCCGCCTACGAATTATGATTTGCTTAGGCTTCCGAACGTTATATGCACTCCCCATATTGGCGCTCAAACAGTTGAAGCTCAAAAAATGGCGGCAACCTTACTTGCAGAGAAAATAATTCACGCCTTCAACTTAAACCCGTGTTCTCAATAATTCTTTCTTCGGAGAATCTTCTTCCCCGTTTTAATATCACCACGATGATGACTATCATTAGAAGCAAGAAGCCGCCTACATAAACAGCCATGACATTAAAAATTAGATTGTTAGCAGCTTCCACAACTCCTCTTATTTTCTTCCAGGCCTGTGTGGTTAAGGACTCACTCCAAGAATCTATAGCGTTTTGTAAGAGAAGCTCCCCGTCCACAAAGTTCTCTTCAACTCGGCGATATTCGTAAGGGAACAGAAGCCAGGCTCCGATAATTTTTGATAACAAAAGAGCAATTTCCGCCTCTTCTATTTCTAAAATCGCTTGAAAAAGGGTTTTAGCCAAACTGAAATTTTCCATGGTCGTTATTGATGTTCTGGAAATGCTTACTAAATGTTCATCTTTAGGTGGATTACCCGTATAATTCAATTTATAGTTAGCGTAAGACATGTATTCTGGTATGGTCTGAAGGGAACTGAAGTGCTTAGCGTCAATTTCGTCGAAAAAATGCCAACTTCCATCCACGGGAATCCAGCCGTAGCCTTCGAGATAATATTCTGCCCACATGTGTCCATTCTCTGTTTCTTCTTCGTAATTGGAAAACGCGAAGCCAGCTTGAATTCGTGCTGGAATGCCGATGGCTCTGCAAAGAGCAACAAAGAGATATGAATATTCAGAACAATCGCCTTGCTTATTTTCAAGTGCCCACAATGCGCCTTTTTCTTCTGGTTGAAGTTGATAATTTAAGTGGTTGACTACGAAATTGTAGATTTCTTTTACCATGCTATGATAGTCCGTTTTGTCTAAACCATCAATCACAGTTTTGGCAGTTGAAACAATGACTGGATGGTTAGATTCTACGTATTCTTCTGGCCGAGTATAAAGCCTATATACCATTGATTCGGTATCATAAGGCTTAACTAGGCTAGAATCTATTTGGAACCGAACGCTAAATGAAAGTGTACAATACTGAATCTCAACAGTGAAAGTTTCACCAGGTTTGATAACTATATCGTTCCACCAAGCGTAAAGGTTTCCATAAGAGTCTTCTAGGATTTTCGGATCTCCAAAGGATGAGGAAATATCTGTGATAAGTGCTAGATGGCGGGCAGTTACATTGCGGATGAGAGGAACATATAATTCTCCTCGGGTTACGCCACGTTTTCCGGTGTTGTACAACTGTATGTTATGGGTTATGTTTGCGATAAAGGCGCCACGAACTTCATATTTAAGAAATTCTGTTGTTTCGCCAATATTTAAGCGCCCATCGCATCTTAATGGAAAAAATGAAACTAACAGCAAAATAAGAAAAAATGATGTCAAAGCTTTCTTCTTGAACAGCATGATATCATCACTGGGAAGTCATCATGTAGAACCACATCATTTAATTTATGAATTTCCAATAATAAACCGTTTTACAACATCAAAATCTTTAACAGCTATACAGCTAACTTACTAAAAAGGTGTTAAAATGCAACTTACTGAAAAAGTACGAAGGATTCACAGAAAAATAGATGAAGACTTTGACCAGCATCTACAGCTGATTCAAGAATATATTCGACAGCCTAGCATTTCCGCAGATGGAACTGGAATGAAGGAAACAGCCGAAAAAACTCGAAGTTTCATCGAAGAGCTTGGCGGAAAAGCCCAAATAGTTTCTACACGTGGATGGCCAGTGGTATATGGCGAGCTTTTTTTTGACATGCCTAAAACGCTAATTATTTACGGGATGTATGATGTTCAGCCAGTTGAAGAAGAGAAAGATATGTGGATTGTTCCGCCGTTTAGTGGCGAAATTGTAGACATGCAGCCTTTTGGCAAATGCTTAGTAAGCCGAGGAGCTATAAACACTAAGGCGCCATTAAGGGCGTTCTTTAATTCTTGTAAAACAATCTTAGAGGTAGAAGGCAAGCTTCCGGTGAACCTAGTATTTGTTATTGAGGGTGAAGAAGAGCTTGGAAGTATTCACTTACCGGAATTTGTGGAGAAGCACGTGAAGGAGCTTTCCCGGGCAAACGCTGTTTTTTTCCCATTACCTGCACAAGACCCAAAAGGGAAAGTAGTCATGTTCCTTGGAGTCAAGGGTATAATATACTTGGAACTAACTTGCCGAGGAGGAGAGTGGGGAGGGCCGACAAAACGGGCAATACATTCCTCAAATGCTGCCTGGGTAGAAAGCCCGGTTTGGCGGCTTTTGTGGGCGTTGAACAGTATGAGAACCTTGGACGGAAAAATTTGCATTGAAGGCTTTTATGAGAATGTTAGTTCACCAACCGCTGAAGAAGAAGCATTGATTGTTAAACTTGCCGAAACTTTTGACGAAGAAACGATAAAGCAGGAAATTGAGGTCTTACGCTTTTACAGAAACCTTCATGGAGCTGAACTCGTTAGGCAGTACTTATGTTCGCCTACTATAAACATAGACGGAATAACCGCTGGATACACAGGACTTGGGACAAAAACAGTGCTTCCTCATGAAGCGAAAGCAAAAGTGGATATTCGACTGGTTCCAAATATGCAAACAGATGAAATCATTAAGAAGCTCAAAACACACTTAGAAAACCAAGGATTTTCCGATATAAAAATAGAAATCCATGATTGCTATCCGTGGGCACAGGTTTCAGTAGAAGAAAGCGTGGTCCAAGCAATGATTAAAACATACAGGTTACATGGCTATGAACCTGAAATTTGGCCGCGGATTGGCGGTTCTGCTCCATTTTACATATTTAATCAGCCGCCATTAAATCTTCCTTTTGTCATAGGTGGATTGGGACATGGAAGTAGAGCTCACTCACCAAATGAATACATCACAGTAGAGGGATTGAGAGAAAACGAGAAATCCATAGCAACTTTTCTATATCAATATGCCTCTTCAGAAGAACAGACATGACCTATTCTAAATGGGGTAGTACGATGATTGATGTATCACGTGAGAAATTAGTGGAAATGTACCGGAAAATGTTGGAAATACGATATTTCGAAGAGAAAGTTTTCGAGCTTTATGGACAAAACTTGGTTCCGGGAACTATTCATCTTTACGCTGGACAAGAGGCGGTGGCGGTGGGCGTATGCTCGGCGCTAAGAAAGGAAGATTATATAACAAGTACACATCGAGGACATGGACATTGCATAGCAAAGGGCGCTGATTTAAAACGAGTTATGGCGGAAATTTTGGGTAGAAAAACTGGATATTGTAAAGGTAAGGGTGGCTCCATGCACATAGCCGACTTCAGCATAGGTATGCTGGGCGCCACAGCTGTTGTAGGTGCTGGACTTCCAATAGCCACAGGAGCTGCGTTATCTGTAAAACTGCAGAAAACCAGTCAAGTGGTTGCGTGTTTCTTCGGTGATGGAGCTTCAAATCAAGGAACTTTTCATGAATCATTAAATATGGCGGCCATCTGGAAACTTCCAATCTTGTTCGTATGCGAAAACAACCTATACGCGATGGGAACAAGCCAGTCCCGCGTAATGCTCATCGAAAACATAGCTGATAGAGCCGCTGCCTATGGCATGGTGGGAACAACTATAGATGGAAACGATGTTTTAGCCGTCTACCAAACAGCGAGAGAGGCTGTTGAACGAGCAAGAAAAGGCGAAGGTCCAACGCTTATAGAATGTAAAACTTATAGACATAAGGGACATTCACGAATGGATCCTGCCAAATATCGACCGAAAGAAGAAGTTGAGGAATGGTTGAAGAAAGATCCTATCAAGCGTTTCCAAGATAGGCTTTTTGAAATGAATGTTCTAACCGAAGATGAAAAAGGTGAAATCGAACGGGCCGTTATAGCTGAAGTTGAGGAAGCTGTAAAGTTCGCATTAGAAAGTCCTTATCCCTCACCTGAAGAAGCCTTAGAGGATGTTTACGCGTAGGATGGAAGTTAAATCATGCGGCGAATAAGTTATCGGGATGCATTACGTGAAGCACTGCGGGAGGAAATGCTTCGAGACGAGCGAGTATTCCTTTTAGGCGAAGATATTGGCAGATACTGGGGGGGAGCCTTCAAGGTCACTAAGGGATTAGCTGAAGAATTTGGCGAAGAACGAGTTCGGGATACACCTATTTCAGAATCAGCTATTATAGGGGTAGCCATAGGCGCAGCCATAACTGGAATGCGCCCCGTAGCTGAAATCATGTTTGGCGATTTAACAGCCCTTGCAATGGATCAAATAGCGAATCAAGCCGCAAAACTACGCTATATGTTTGGTGGACAAATAAGCGTTCCACTCGTGATAAGAACACCCTTTGGCGGAGGCGTTAATATAGCTGCTCACCATTCACAAAGTCTAGAAGCATGGTTCATGCACGTTCCCGGCTTACATGTAGCTGCGCCTTCCACGCCTTATGATGCAAAAGGATTGCTAAAAACTGCCATAAGATCTGAAAATCCCGTGGTTTTCTGTGAACACAAACTGCTTTATCCCGTAGAAGGTGAAGTTCCAGAGGAAGATTACATGATACCTTTTGGAACGGCAACCATCAGACGTGAGGGAACAGATATTACGATTGTTGCCACCTTATACATGGTTCATAAGGCATTAAACGCTGCAAAAACTCTTGAAAAAGAGGAGGGAATAAACGTCGAAGTAGTTGACCCTCGAACCTTAGTCCCCTTAGATAAGAAGACGATAATTGAATCTGTTAAGAAGACTGGACGGGTAGTTGTGGTTTCAGAGGATTGTAAAACTGCTGGGGTAACAGCTGAAATATCCGCGATAATAGCTGAAGAAGCCATAGACTATTTGGATGCGCCTATAAAACGTGTAGCAGCTATGGACACACCCATACCTTTTAGCCCACCGTTGGAAAATTTCGTGATCCCAGATGAGAATCGAATAATAAGAGCGGTAAAGGAGATAGTTTAGTATGGTAACCAAAGTTTTCATGCCTAGACTCAGCTTAACAATGAAGGAAGGAACGGTTATTCAATGGTATAAGCGTGAGGGAGAGACGGTGACAAAAGGTGAACCCATTGTCGAGGTACTATCTGAAAAAGTCACTTATGATGTTGAAGCACCAGCCTCAGGGATCATACGAAAAATACTTGTGCCAGATGGAATGGATGCTCCAGTAAACGCAGTTCTAGCAATAATAACTGCCCCAGAAGAAGAGTTTTCCGAGGGAGAACTTTTAACTGAAATTACTCCATTACCTGCCAGTGAACAAGCTGTTAGGATGGAAAAACCGGAAAAGGTAGAAAAACGCGTCCGTGCCTCACCAGCAGCCAAGCGATTAGCAAGAGAATATGGTATAGACCTATTGCAAGTTGTTGGAACAGGCCCAGAAGGACGGATTGTTGAAGCCGATGTTCAACGGTTCATTGAACAAGTTTCAGGATTATTACCTAAGGTTAGAGAAACTGTTCTGCTTACTGGAGTGAGAAAGACAAGCGCAGAACGAGTGGCTCAAAGCTTTAAAGTGGCACCGCATTCCACGTTAATGATGGAAGTTGACATGACCAAAACTGTCGAATTCAAGGAGAAGTCTGGCTTATCTTATACCGAAATTCTTGTCAGCGCTGTTGCTAAGGCATTACGGGAACACCCAATGCTGAACTCCACATTCGAGGAAAATAAGATAAAAATTTTTGAAGATGTGAATGTGGGTGTGGCGGTAGCAACTGAACAAGGCTTAGTAGTGCCGGTAATTCGTAACGCAGACAAAAAATCTCTAACAGAAATTTCTTCCACATTAAAGACCCTTCTAGAAAAGGCAAGAACGGGAAAGCTGGATAAGGAGGACATAACAGGCGGAACCTTTACCATAACTAACTTGGGGATGTATGAGGTGCTCTGCTTTACACCTATAATCAATCCACCTGAAGCCGCAATTTTAGGAGTTGGAAAAATATCCAGTAAACCAACAATTACTGAAGGAAAGATTGAGGTTAAACCTGTTATGATTCTAAGCTTGTCCTTTGACCACAGAATAATAGACGGTGCACCAGCAGCACAGTTTCTGCAAAAAATCAAGTATTATTTAGAAAAACCTGAGCTTTTATGAAGCATTTCGCTAAGCTGAGGTTTCGTTTAAGAAGTTTACTGCTGCCACTACGTCTTTAACCATTGTTAAGAGGGAACTAAGCACCAGCAGAACAACAAGTGGGGTGAACTCCAATTGAATATGCATACCTGTAGCTTGGAAAAATTCTGATGCCTCAACGGTTAATACTCCGCCATTAGTTGCGTAAATAAAGTATAGAATTAAAAAGAAGCTTCTCCCAATCATAAAGGCATACTTAAAGATTGTTCCTTCGGAGAGTTTGATTAGAAAAGCGAAGAATACGATTGTCCAAGCGAAAATTTCGAATAATTTTTGAGATTCAGGATAAAAGTTGAAAAAGAAAAGAGATAAAAACTGTTTAAGTAGCAAAAGGCCTACCCCTATCAAGAGGCACCAAAAGACAGCCTTCAGAACTCTTGGAATCAGTTTCTTTATAACATTTTTACACTCCGTTATTTCGACTTCACCCACTAAGGCGCCACTCCTTTTTTACTGGTCCAGTTGTGAATTCCTCTGCTCCGAAATAGAGGAGAACATACCCATTTTGAGTTATTTTTGAAAACTCTACAGGTATTTTTATTTCGCTTAGGAAGAGTTCTCCCGAACTTGCTTTCACAGATATGGATTGGTCGCCAATGGTTTCGCTCCTGTTGTTATAGATTATGACTTGGAGGTTTCCTTCAAGCGTGAGGGGTGAATGGTTTTCGAAGGAAGCATATAGAGTTAACTCTCCTTTGATTAGGTCATATGTTAATTTAGAAATTGTTAGATTGTGGAGAGGCGCGCCCCATGGGATTGTTAAGTTTGTGTGTAGGCTTACTTTTAGAATGTAGGCAAATCGCAGTGAGAAGGAAGCATTTAAATCTAGCATTGTATCGTTGAGAAGAAGGTATTCCATGTCCTCGGTAAGCTTGTCTAGACTAACGTAAACGTCGTGAAACGCATCTATCCTATTTCCAGCCACTATGAGTGGAAGAAGAGTTTCGCCTTGTGCAATGATTCTACCTTCTGAATCTTTTAGAACAGTTGTTAGATTCACGTCTGAGAGATCATAATATCCAGTGTTGTTGATATAGAAAGGCATAGAAATACGAACTTTTCCATTAGAGAAGCTTGTTGTGATTTCACCGAAGCCTATTATGTCAGGCTGAAAAAGCTTTTCCATGGAAAGCCCAAAAGTTATTGGTAAAAGTATAACCGCTATCCATATAAGCCTGCTAAGCCAGCCTAGAGCCCTAATTACGTACTTCACTAAACTTCCCTTCCAAGCTTACGTTTCTAGTTAGTCCGTAAGACACTAGGTTTTCCTTGCTTCTTCTTTTCTTGAGCGTGGAGTCTCTAATTCTGGCGGGGCTTGTATTGATGGAGGTTGTGGAACAGACTTGACTTCTGGAGATTTTTTTATCCGAAGAAATTGCATTCCACGAACGGTTGTTAGGGAACCTATCCATCCCATTATGCCTAAGAACATAATTCGTATGATAGCTTCAGCTATAGGTCCAAGTATTTCGCCTAGGGACTTGACGAGATCGGAGTGGGTTATTATGTTGAGTTCTTGAATGAGGAAGAGGAAAGCCATGTAGAATGTCAATATGAGGAAAACCATGCCTAGGCTTAGAATTAATATGCCTATCAACTCATCCCTATCAATTCTCATCTGCATCGCCTACCTTTTTTATTTCCGCCAAAGTTATATAAATAATCAATGGAGAAGTCAAAGATGCAAAGTTTGTTTAGTGCACAAAAATTCGACTTTTTCCTCGCCTATGTTTCGGAATTGATGTTCCTCATTTGATGGAATAAAAATTGCATCTCCGGCGTTGACCACCATTTCTACTTCTCCACCTTTAACCAAAGCTTTTCCATGTAAAATGAAGACTTCGTGTTCATGTTCATGTCTTTCAAGCGGCGTATATCCTCCAACTTCGATTGTGAAAAGTCTAAGTTCTAAATGTTTAGCGCCAATTCCTTTATGTAGTAGATATTTAACCTTCACTCCTTTAGCGCCTTCATGCGCCAGCTCAATCTCTTCCACATCCTTCATCCTCGCGACATACATCCTCTTTTTCGCTCCATTAATTTGTGCCCCAGTAGACATTGTTTAAAAATAAGTGACTTCAATAAAAAAGGTTGAGTTAAAATGAAAGCCGCTGTTTACTACGATAAAAGAGACATTAGAATTGAAAAAATTCCAGTTCCAAAAATAGGGTCAGATGAAGTCTTAGTGGAGATGAAGGCTTGTGGAATTTGCGGTTCTGACCTGATGGATTGGTATCAAAAGCGTAAGGCTCCAGTAGTTCTTGGACATGAGCCAGCTGGAATAATTGTGGAAGCTGGGAAGGATGTTGAGGAGTTCCATGTAGGTGAACATGTTTTTGTTCATCATCATGTAGCATGTTTAAAGTGTCATTATTGTACGCATCAAGACTACACCCTTTGTGAACAGTTCACAAAAACCAACATTGAACCTGGAGGTTTCGCTGAATACTTTAAGGTTCCATCATCTAACCTTAAACTTGATACATTAAAAATCCCGAAAAACCTCTCTTTCGACGAAGCTACACTTATAGAGCCCGTTGCCTGTTGCTTGCGCGCGTTGTCTAAATGCAACATTAGAACAGGGGATACACTAGCGGTTATCGGCGCTGGATCGGCTGGGATAATCCATGTTATGCTCTCAAAATTTTTCGGCGTTTCCATGATTTTTGTAGCGGATTTGGTTGATTATAGGCTACGTGTGGCAAAGAAGCTTGGTGCTGATGTGGTTGTGAATGTTGGTGAGGAAGATTTTGCGGAAATTGTGATGGCGAGCACAAATAGGCTTGGTGTAGATTTTGCTGTGGTTACGGCGCCTAGTATCGAGGCTTATTCTGAAGCCATGAAGATTCTTAGAAGAGGTGGAACCCTTTGCGTGTTCGCAGCTACAAGACCCGATGAAAGCTTGAAAATAAGTCCGAAAAGATTGTTTTTCTCGGAGATAAAATTAATTCCGTCGTATTCCACATCCCACATCGAAACGAGAAAAGCTCTTCAATTAATTGTGAATAAAAAAATAGATGTTGAGGCATTGATAACTCACCGTTTTCCATTGAATCAGATAAGTGAGGCTTTCAGACTTGCAACTGAGAGTAAAAGGTGCCTAAAAATAGTTATACTCAACCAGTGAAATAGAGTAGCGCATTTAAGGGGAGTTATACGGATGAGGGTTAGACGGGAAGTTCAAGGGGTTATCTTTGATGTCATAGATGGGGAGGATATAGTCTTGCTTGTTAAGAAGAGAGATAGACGAAACCGTCGTTTCTATTGGAGACTTTTAAAAGGCGGAATTGAAGGAAACGAAAGCGAAGTTGAAGCTCTTAAAAGAGAAATTTTCGAAGAGACAGGACTTACAAACGTGAGTATCCTCAAAAAAATTTATGATTATGAATTCACGTTTCGCGGAGTTAAACATATAGTTTCTAGCTTCTTAGTGAAAGCCGACTCGAGTCAACCTATTAAGCTTCAGAAAACCGAAATAGCGGAATCAATTTGGATGCCTAAAACTCGAGCCTTAAAAAGGCTTTACTGGGAAAACGAAAAAGAAGCCCTACGACGTCTAAATTCAAGATGTAAATCCTTCTAGGTGAAAGCCTTTTGCATGAAACAAGCATGAAAGCAGTTATGCTCTATGGAGTGAAAAACCTTAAGATAGAAAAAGTGCCAATACCACGCTTAGAACAAAACGAGGTCTTAGTTAAGATACGTGCTGCTACTACTTGTGGAACTGACCTAAAGATTTTCCAGCGAGGATATGTTAGCCAGGTGATAAAACTTCCAACGATTTTTGGACATGAATGGGCAGGTGAGATAGTAGATCTCGATCCAAACATAAACTGGCTGGAAAAGGGGATGCGCATTCGCGCGGGAAACAGTGCACCATGTTTACGTTGTAGAATGTGCGAAAAAGGCAAGTTTAACCTCTGTGAAAACATGATTTGGCTATGGGGGGCCTATGCGGAATACATAAAAGTTCCAGCGAGGATGGTCAGGGTAAATCTTCAACGGATCCCTGCACATGTTTCCTACGAGGAAGCCGCCTTAACTGAGCCTCTTGCTTGTGTGCTACATGGCGTAGAGGAAGCCAATGTAAAGCTCGGCGATACTGTAGCTATAATAGGTGCAGGGCCAATAGGGCTTTTACATTTGTTGACGGTTAAACGGTTAGGTGTTGAGAGAGTTCTAATGATTGACCTCGTTGAGGAACGTCTTGAATTTGCCCAAGAACTTGGAGCTGATGAAACCATAAATGGCAGAAATGAAGATGCTGTTAAACGGGTTAAGGAGCTAACTAATGGTTATGGGGCAGATGTTGTAATCGAGGCAGTAGGATTACCTTCCACTTGGGAGCAAGCTCTAAGAATAGTTAGAAAAGGCGGAACCGTCCTAGAATTTGGGGGATGCCCGCCGGGAAGTGAGATAAGAATCAGCACTGATTTACTTCACTACGGCGAAGTAACGGTCCTAGGTACTTTTCATACCACGCCTATACATTTCAGGAAGGCTTTACAGCTAATAGCCTCAAGAACTGTTGATGTTAAACCTTTAATTACTCGAAAAATGCGTTTAGAGCAACTCCAAGAAGCATTCGAACTTCTGACAACTTCAAAAAGAGAGATAAAAATTGCCATAATTCCATGAGAAGAGCAATAATGCGTTTAACAATCCCCCTAAAGGTTTATAGGCTGTTCGCAACTTTTGGAACGTTTTCGAAATAGAAGAGATGAGCAGAACAATGGGGTTTTACGTTTTTAATTAGGAAGGATTTAAAAGAGTTTCTTTACAGTTTAGTGTTTTGTTGCGGAGGAGAAAGCAAGCGTGGTTAAGTTCGTTTTCGTTACTGGTGGAGTCTTAAGTTCTGTTGGTAAGGGTATAATAACATCTTCCATCGGAAAAATGCTTCAAGCAAGAGGATTTCGAGTTACAGCCATAAAGATAGATCCATACGTGAATGTCGATGCAGGGACGATGAACCCCTATATGCATGGAGAGGTTTACGTCACTGACGATGGAGGCGAGACTGACCTTGATCTGGGTTGGTATGAACGGTTTCTGAACATCAATCTTTCCAAAGAAAACAACATAACCACAGGACAAGTTTATCAGGCTATAATTGAAAAGGAACGGAGAGGAAGTTTTCTTGGTAGATGCGTCCAAATAGTCCCTCATGTCACAAATGAAATTAAAAGCCGTATTCGAAAGGTAGCAAAACAATCGAACGTAGATGTAGTTTTAACCGAATGTGGCGGAACTGTTGGCGACATTGAAGGACTGCCTTTTCTCGAGGCAATTCGGCAAATGCGGTTGGAAGAAGGCTATGAAAACACATTATACGTACATGTTGCTCTTGTACCAATTTTAGATGTCACAGGAGAAATGAAAACCAAACCCCTTCAACACAGCGTAAACGAGCTACGAAGGATAGGAATTCAACCCGACATAATCGTGGCAAGATGTGAAAAGATGATTGACTCCGAAGCTCTTCGAAAAATATCGTTGTTTGGAACCATCCCTCGAGAGGCTGTATTCTGCTCCTACACTGTTCAGACAATTTATCAAGTACCACTAATTCTTGACGAGCAAAGAATGGGTGATTACATATGCGAAAGATTAAAACTTTCAAAGACCCCGCCTAATATGGATGAATGGAAACGATTTGTTGATGCCGTTCTAAATCCAAGACATGAAATAAAAATTGCATTGGTCGGCAAATATGCTGGCTTAGCTGACAGTTATGTAAGTATGAGTGAAGCCTTACGGCATGGGGGGGCTCTATGCCAAACTCGCATAATAATTGAATACATCGAAGCTGAACGGTTCGAACAAAACTCGAAGGAATTGAGCCTACTCAAAAATTTCGATGGTGTATTCGTTCCCTATGGGTTTGGCAAGAGAGGGACTGAAGGGAAAATAATGGCGATTCAATTCGCCCGCCAAAATAACATACCATTTCTAGGCATTTGCTTTGGTTTTCAACTTGCTGTTGTCGAATTTGCCAGAAATATATGCAATTTAAAAAATGCTAACAGTACGGAAATAGATCCCGAAACTCCTCATCCTGTAATCGATTTGATGCCTGAACAAAAGCATATTGAGTATAAAGGCGCAACTATGAGGCTTGGCGCTCACAAAGTGATTATAAAACCAGGAACCTTGGCTCATAAGCTTTACAAGGCTGAAGAAATCTACGAGAGACATCGGCATCGTTTCGAGGTAAACGTGGACTACCTCCAAACAATGGAAAGTCAAGGGTTAGTTTTCTCTGGCACAAGCCCTGATGGTCGCAGAATGGAAATCTTAGAATTTCCTAACCATTATTTCTTCTTTGCATCACAGTTCCATGGAGAATTCAAGAGTCGCCCGGGAAAACCCGACCCGGAATATTATGGATTTGTTAAAGCCTGTCTAGACAGGAAACTTGGAAAACCAGCACCGGAATTTTGAAAATTTACGGACGTCCTAAAATGAGTTCCAAGATTTGGCGTTCACTGAGAACCGTTGGACTGCTCCTAATTGGAATAGTTGCTTTCCTAACTTACATTTACGTATTCAATGTTGACATTCCTAAAATCTTAGGAGAAATACAACGAACAAACTTACATTTTTACATAGTAGCTCTAACAGCGTCAATTTTAGAAGTTCTTTTTTTTGCTTTAAGCTGGCATTTTTTGCTTCTTCCGCTTTCGATAAAAACCAGATTTAGGAAAACTTTTCTTTTCGTTTGGATAGGTCTCTTTGTTGACTTACTTATCCCAGCTGAGGCTGTCAGTGGAGAAATATCTAAAACGTATCTAATGGCAAAGAATCACAAAGAAGAAACCGGAAAGGTTGTTGCCTCTCTAGTGGCGCAGAGAATTTTGGGTATGCTAATAACCACTCTAACATTAGTTTTGGGAGCCCTAACGTTATTTCTAAACCAATTGTTAGTTGGCTTTCTTCTGAATCTCGTGATTCTCGTGACTGTTGGAACAGCAGTTTCGCTGGTTGTTTTGATACTTTTCTGCATAAAGGAAACATGGACGCTACGGATGGTTAATGCTGTAGTAAGATTCGCAGATTATATTACACGAGGAAGGTGGAAGTTTCAAGAACTGAAATCAAAAGCGTTAGAAGCTACAAGAATGTTTCATCAGGCCATAAAAGCGTACGGGGCGAATCCGAAATCACTTTTGCCACCAGTAATAACTTCCCTTTTGGCGTGGTTTTTTAACCTTATTGTATTTTATTTTGTCTTTCTCTCCTTAGGATATCAAATTTCTTGGAGCATTATTATGGTGACTTCAGCACTTTTGGTAGCTATAAAAGCAATCCCATTGGGCGTACCTTTTGAAGTAGGGTTGCCTGAAATCACTATGTCAACCCTTTTTTATCTTTTAAGCGGATATAACTTGAAACTTTGTATCACAGCTACAATTCTTATACGCGTTTTAACTGTTTGGGTTAGATTTTTCATCGGTTTCCTAGCTCAACAAGTGTTAGGCATCCATGCATTAACTACATTAAACACTAAAGAGTTAGTCGAAAAAACATCAGAGAAGGACTTTTAATGGGCATAAAGGTTGCTCAACGATACGCCTTTCCAGAAGATGATCCACGACGTTTCCATGAAATACACCTGAAAGATTTAGGAGATATAGAACTAGCGTTCCATAATCCTAGACATTTCTTGAAACTTAACCATAAGTGGGTTTGCCGTCAAATCATGGATGCACGATGGGTTAAAGTTGTAGTAATACATTTGCCCAGCTTCCACTTACATAATCATACTCTAAGCCTTGAGATTTTAAAGAAAGCTTTTGAAATGTCTCTTACTCTTGATTGCCCATTACTAGTTGTGCATCCTTCTCGCTCACCACTTGCGATAGTTAAATCTTTCCTAGAAGAGGATGTTGCCGCTCTTGCTCATTTCTATGATGTCAAGCTTTGTTGGGAAACTTTTTTGGGCGAGAAACGTTTCCTCGTTGGTGCAAGTGAAATCGTTCAATTTGTCATGAGGTTTTCAGAAGTATTCGGAATGTGTTACGACACTGCTCATATGAGGGGACACAAAGAAGTTTTACGAGAAATAGAGGAACACATGCACATAATTGACGTGATGCATGCTTCGAACCATAGTGAGAGCCATAAACAGCTTCACATACCTATTTTTCATTCAAAGGGCGTGCTCGACTTTTCGGAAATTATCCATATACTTCGAAAGAAACAGTTTCAAGGCTGGGTTATTCTAGAATATTTGCCTATGCTTCAGAAAAGTCAGTATATGGATTATAGCATCTTGAAAAAGCTATAAGCATAATATGGACAGATTTCAAATGGAGTGCGCTTTCGTTGACAAAACTTGAATGCATTGAGTGTTCAGCAACATATCCGGTTTATCCTATTACCTACAGGTGTCTAAAATGTGGTGGCATGCTCCAATATGCTTATGACTTTAAAAAAATCCGAAACTTACGCTTCGAGGGGAAGTTTACTTTCTGGAGATATAAACCTTTAATGCCAAAAGTTGAAAAAACCGTTTCCTTTGGGGAGGGGGGCACACCGCTACATAAGGCAGGGAGACTAGCTAAAAAAATAGGGATTCAAAACCTTTTCTTAAAAGATGAAACTAGAAATCCGACTAATTCTTTTAGGGATAGAAGCGCCGCGCTTATGGTTTCGAACGCTATAGATCAAGGTTACGATGTTCTGATATGCGCAACCCAAGGTAATATGGGTGCTTCCTTGGCCGCTTATAGCGCCAAGTCAGGGTTAACATGTCATGTGATCGTTCCGAAATTAGTTGACATGGGTAAACTGGCTCAAATGCTAATTTACGATGCCGTAATCGAAGAATACGGTGAGATAATTGACGAAGCCATAACTTACGCTGAAAACTTAGCAAAGGAAACGGGATGGTATCAAGCCACACCTGAACTAAATCCGCTAGTGACGGAGGCCCAAAAAACCATAGCCTATGAAACCGTAGAACAGTTTGGGGTTCCTGATTGGTATATAGTTTCTATGGGGAGCGGTGGAACAATGTATTCTATATGGAAGGGGTTCAAAGAGTTCCAAAAAATAGGAGAAGTACAGAAGCTTCCGAGAATGATAGGAGTTCAATCAAGAGGCTGTGCTCCAATAATAAACGCTTACAGTAAAGGTAAAAAAAAGGGGAAACTGGATCAAAGACCTTCTACACATGCTTTAGCTATACTCGTAGAGAAACCGCTATACAAGGAGCTTGCCTTAGAAGCCATAAATGAGTCAAATGGAAAAGCTGTAGCGGTTTCAGATAAGGAAATTTTTGCCGCAGAACAAGAAATAGCGCGACTTGAAGGGATTTTCGCTGAACCGTCCAGCGCTGCTACCATAGCAGCCTTAAAAAAGCTCGTAAACAGAAATATTATTCAAAAGGAAGACACTGTTGTATGCCTGATCACTGGAAGTGGGCTTAAGGCGACTGATGTACTTCAAACACTAACCAAAAAAAGGAAAACAGCTATAGTAGGCTTGGAATTAAGCACTAAGGAAAAAATACTTCGAATAATAAGCCGTAAGGAAACCTATGGTTATGCTCTTTGGGAAAAACTTGGAAAAACAATGACTCGCGGTGCAGTTTATCAGCACCTCAACGAGTTAAGTCGAAAAGGCTTGATAGTTGCCTATGAAAAGAATGGAAAGAAGTTTTTCCGATTAACCCGAAGAGGCAATAGGGTTCTACGTGCTATTGAAGAGTTGAAGGTTCTTTTGTAAAATGTGGTAGCGTAAAGGATATTAGTATAGTTGTAACTATACTAAACCGATGAAAATGATAAATGAAAAAAATCTATCAGCGTTCTCAGTAGCGGTTACAGCAGTATTCACAGCCCTTGTCTGTGTCGCAACCATAGTCTTCTCCATATATGTTCCAGCGACTGAAGGGTTCTTTAACATAGGCGAATCTATGGTTTTCCTCTCGGCACTACTTTTTGGACCTTACATTGGAGCTTTTGCCGGAGGAGTTGGTTCAATGGTAGCTGACTTGATACTGGGCTATCCGCATTACGCTCCGGCTACATTAGCCATAAAGGCATGTGAAGGAGCGGTAGTAGGTGCACTAAAAGGAAGAAACCCTAAGATTAATTCTGGCTTTCTATGGAAGATTTCTACCTTTCTTCTTGGTGTTCTAGCTGGTTTCTTGTTGGGCTGGGTTGGCTCCTCCTATTACAGCGGCGAGGTAGAGCTTACCTTAGGTTTGGGCTCTTTCATGCTCTACGTTCCAGCCGAATTCTGGATTTACCTCGGCATTATAGTAGCTGTTTCCATAACTGCGGTTGGTTTTCTGGCTGATCCAGAGTTCGGTTGGACTGTGTTCACGGTAATTACTGGCGGTTTCGTAATGGTCTTTGGCTATTTCCTTTATCAACAGTTCTTCTTAGGCCCGTTATTTAATATCGAAGTTGTTGCTATTGCTGAAATCCCTGTTAATATCGGGCAAATGGTAATAGGCGCAACTGTAGCACTACCGCTCGTTAAAGTTGTTTGGCGAGCACTTCCATATTTGAAGCAAAGATAACATTAAGTGGGGTTTACAAGGTTGAGCTTTAATCCAGGAAAAGTTCCAGCTAAAATCCTTGAAAAAATAGTTTTTAGACATCTAGGCACCAATAGAAAGGAACTAGTTGTTGGTCCCTCCCTTGGTGTGGATTGTGCCGTAATTGATGTTGCCAATGCCTCCATAATCGTTTCAACTGACCCGATCACTGGTGCGTTGGAAAGGATAGGTTGGCTCGCTGTGAACGTGAACGCCAATGATGTTGCAACTTTCGGCGTTCACCCTCAGTTTCTCTCCTCGTGCATACTTCTTCCGGAGAACGCTGAGGAAAAAACCGTTGAAATCATTTGCAAACAAATGGACGAAGCAGCAAAAAAGCTTGGAATAGCTATTATAGGTGGCCATTGCGAAGTAACTCCAGGCTTAACCCACCCAATTGTAGTTGGGTGCACCTTTGGGATAACACGGAAAGGATGTTACGTGACACCAAAAGGTGCAGAACCCGGAAACAAGCTCATAATCACGAAGACCGTGGGAATCGAAGGAACAGCGATTCTAGCTAATGACCGGGAAAGTCTGCTTCGAGGCAACCTTGACCACCAACTGCTGGAAAAGGCCAAAAACTTCTTTAGTAAAATAAGCGTGGTGGAAGAAGCTACGTTGGCTTTTGAAACAGGAGGTGTAACGGCCATGCATGACCCCACGGAGGGGGGAATAGCAGGGGGAATCCATGAACTTGCCGATGCCTCTAATGTAGGATTTAAAATCTTTGAGGACCGTATTCCCATAGCCAAAGAAACCAGGGAAATTTGTAGAATCTTCCAGATAGATCCACTTCAGCTCATTAGTTCAGGAACCCTTTTAATTGCAGTAAAGGAAGACTGTGTTTCAAAAATCCTTGACAGGTTAGAGGAAAGAGGAATAAATGCCTCATTGGCAGGCGAAATACTTAACAATCCCAGGGAACGAGTTCTGATTCGAAAAGAAGGCTTAGAAACAAATCTTGGGAGACCAGTGTCTGACCATTTATGGCTTGCGTTGAAGAAGCAGTAGATTCTTCCAATTCCTAAGGTAACATGTTAAACCGTTTATGTTTTAAGTTTTTTTGCTAAGCTTCTATATAGAAAATAGGCAACATAAAACCCGTAAGCTAGAACCATTTCGGGAATTTTTCGCAACGAGCCGAATCTAAAAGCATCGGCAGCTATTTCTATACTTCCCTTAAAGGTCCAAACGTTTTCTGGGCGGTAATGAATGCAGTAGGGATCATAGCAAGCCACAACCTTGTAGCCTTTCTTTTCTATCCATTGTTTTATATAAGCATCTTCGAAAACATGCAAATCTGTGGGTATGGTTATATCTTTAACTGCTTCATAGCGTACAAGAAGATCGTGCGTTCCTCCACGTATATCGAAGATTTTTCTGGTAATCCAGAGAAACGCCTTAAGAGTTTTAGGATGTTTCATTCCAGCCCAAAGTTCTATTCCCCAAACCGCCCCCACGTCCTTGCACATGAAATTTTTAGCTTTAGCAAACCATCCATCACAAAGCACTACATCGCTATCAACAAACATAAACCACTCAGTTTCTACATATCGTATTCCCTTTAACCTAGCGCTTCCACGGGTTCCATTATCCTTCAGAATAATCACTTTTCCGTATTTATCTCGAAATTTTTCTACGATTTTTAGGGTATTATCCGTAGAATAGCCGTCCACGATTATTAAACGGTTTACTGGGACGTTCCGGTATATGGACTCTAAGCTTTCCTCTAGGGTTCTCTGACTGTTTTTAGTAAGCACCACCACGTCTATGGATCGTTTTTTCAAAATCGTTTTTCTCCCGCTGACATTAGATTTTCACCTATGTTAGAATTAAAAAGGTTTTCCAGTTTTTGGAAAATATTATAAGTATGACCGTTGGGTTTACCTTAAAACGTCAAGATAGTTGAGAGGCTAGTGATGAGAGTAACTTCCCAAAAGGCATTAAGCGTTCTATCTAATGCCTTCGTGTTTAAGAAGCCCCATCATGTCCAGTGGCTAATGACCAGGAAGTGCAATTACCGCTGCAAAGGATGCAACGTTTGGCTTGACCAGCAGGAAAATGAGTTGTCCGCCAAGGAAATAATACGTGGACTTGACATTTTAAGGAGCCTAGGGGTAATAGAAATTGTTCTCTCCGGTGGAAATCCGCTTTTAAGAGAGGACATAGACGAGATTTTGGATTATACCTCACGTTTTTTCATAACCACGGTTTACGACAATGGAAGCACCGCTTATAAGAAAGTGGACATCTTACGCAATGCTGATTTCGTGGCTATTTCCCTCGATAGTCTAGACCCAAAGGTGCACGATTACATCAAAGGGGTGAAAGGCGCATGGAGACAAGCCATGAAATCAATTGAAACACTTCACACTAATGGGGTAAACGTCGCTGTCAGCCCAACCATATCTCAGCTTAACATCCATGAAATTCCAAAAATCACTGCATACTTCACAGAACGGGGAATACCTGTATGGTACTGTCTTTACTCCTATGATAGCAGGGATATAGAACACTCCTTATTCAGCATAGGACGGAAAAAAGACGAATTCCAAATCAAAGATAAAACCGATTTAGTGAAACTGTGTGACACGTTGTTAGAAATGCGAAAACATAGAAAAGGAATACTTATAACCACGAGAACTTTGAAAGCCTTAAGAGAATACTTCTCAAGCGGAAAACGTTCCTGGAAATGTGCTGCGCTACGTAATTTCTTCGTAATAGACCATCGAGGAAAAGTTTCCGGATGCCACCTCTTCGATCCTATATGCTCCATTTTCGAACTGCCCCAAAAATGGAACAGCGAGAAATTCAAAGAGCTACGAAAAACTTATGCGAAATGTGCAAGTTGCACTTACCTATGCTACATTTTTTATTCTCTTCATGGAAGCATCACGGAAAACCTCGAACTGACTAAGGATCAGCTGGGAAACGCAAACTGGCTTCTAATCCAAAGAAAACTCTCACAAAAACTTTACAATTCCAAATCCTGAATGAACATACAAAATTCCTTTCGCGATTAAATACTCCATTTTGTTAAAGTTTATAACCTATCTTTCTCAAAAACTCTTTCCTTGCTTTTACATCTTCACTCTTCTCAATTCCTAAACTTCGCGAACCATCCACCACAGCTACTATTCCCCGTCCTTGATCGGTTTCCACTATTATAACCTGTAACGGATTAGCTGTGGCAGCATAAATAGTGCATACTTCTGGCACATGCTTAATTCTCTCCAATACGTTAATTGGATAAGCGTTTCGCAAAAGCACAACAAAGCAATGTCCACATGCCAGTTTAAACGCGGTTTCAGCAGCTAAACGTCTTAGCTCTTCATCATTTCCTTCATGCCGAACAAGACAAGGCCCGGAACTCTCACAGAAGCCTATACCAAACTTAATATTTGGAACAGAGTTCACCAACGCTTCATACAAATCCTCAACCGTTTTGATAAAATGTGCCATACCTAAAATCACATTGCAGCCTTCGGGAATATGGATATCCACAACTTTAAATTCCAAACCCGACCACCTCTCCTGCCTTCTTATAATATCTGAAATTGCAATAGAAAAGTTTAGTCTTAGAAATAGAGTGTTCACTATCAGGGTGCGAAATCATGTCATGCTAGCAGGTTTTGCGCTTCAGCTTAAGTTACGTATTAGTATGACAACATCAAGTATGTTGACTATCTGGTCATCGTTTAAGTCAGCGCGGGGATTCCACCTTGGATGTCCTGGATAAGAGCCGAAAGCTTGCAGAAGTATCAGCAAATCTTTGAAGTCTACGACGCCATTCTTGTCTAAATCCCCTGGTGAACTGCAGGATAGACCAGCAGGAACACCTATGGCAAATCCCACTAGCAGAATCAATGAAAGCATACCGACAATTCTCGGTCGCATACCCTTTTCTCCTCAAACTCATCGGTGAAAAGCATAAGTTTAAAGGATATTCTTGACAAGGCATATTACCAAATCGAAATTCTCGTACAGTCCCAGTAATGGTCACGCCAAGATTTTCTTTGCTTCGCAGAGTGTAGGTTTTGGTTTTTTCGTCCCAGTACAGGGTCCAAAACGCGTTTTTCACGACTTCACGCATGTTTTCCTTCACCTTTTCGTGAGCGTGAGCTGGGGGATCCCCCCTCCCCCCTTGTTTATACAAATTGTTTATACAGTTTGTTTATACAGTAGGCGTATAGAACAGCAGGACCTCGAAGCCCACGAGGCCGCCGTAATAAAGCTTCTCGGCGAACCTAACCTCATCTGGAGTGAAAGTTATGGGTTTAACGTCTTTTACAGCCCTACCTAAACTGCGGTCTGCAAGCAAAACATCCACAACCTAAACATTTTACAAATCACAAGACAAGTCATAACTCAAAAATAAACTGAATTGATAACAAAACAAATGGCGGGCCCGAGGGGATTTGAACCCCCGGTCTCCGGCTCCGAAGGCCGGCGCCTTATCCAAACTAGGCTACGGGCCCCATTTCGCTCTAATCTTAAAGGGCAAACAATTGATTAAAGCGTTATGTCTAGAAAACCTCCACAGAAAACTCATTTTGCAAAAAGCTCTTTTATTGAAAACTCTGCGTCTCTAGAAACACTTATAATAAACACGACAACCAAAAATATTCTGAAAAGCAGGGGCCGGTAGCTCAGCCTGGTTGGAGCGTTCGGCTGATAACCGAAAGGTCGAGAGTTCAAATCTCTCCCGGCCCATCAAGCTTATTTCCGAAATAAAGCAATATTTGTCGGCATTTCTGAAAACAACGATCATTTTAGTCGAATGTCTCTAAGCTTACATTGAATAGTTAGTTAGT
>DAZI01000013.1:0-10119 GCA_002507245.1 Candidatus Bathyarchaeota archaeon UBA233 | reverse complement strand
TACAACCAATTTATGTTACATTCAGCAATGAATCTTTGCGATGGTTTTAAGGAAGTTTAAAATATGTCTTCACAGCTGATAGTCAGCTATGTTCAATGAGGGTTTATGATTGGCCGAAGGTATTGGAACTATCGCGAAGTTTCTTTACTGTTCAAGTGTTTTAGAGGAAAAAGTGGCGTATGCGTACAGAAGCTTAGCTGAGCGAGTAGATGACTCGCTGGTTAGATCGTTGTTACTTTATATTTCAACCGACAGCTTAAAACACTCTATAATTTTAAGGGCTATTGGCGAGGAACTCGTTGAAAATTTGGGAGTGAAAGTTGAAGATTGTGAAAACATCCTGGGAGAGGTTTGGAGAAAACTCACTATGCTTGCTATGGAAGAGATAATAAAAGAAGAAAAAGTAGAAAATGAAGAACTTATCTCACTTGCAAATAAGATGGCCAGCTTTGAAAGTTTTGTTGGAGAGGAGTACTTAACAACATTACATTTAAAGGTCAGCTCATTAATCGCAGATGAGCTTGAAGTAGATTTAGGAGATTTAAAAGACATTTTGAAATGGATAGTTGAAGACGAAGAAAGACATGAAAAAATCATAACGATGCTAAGAAACATTGTTTCAAAACGAAAGAATGAAAAATAAATCAAGAAAGAATTGCTAGTAGCTGGATATGCCGACGAATCTGAGTTTGTTAAGTTTTATTGGCGTGACGGTTGTTCCTTTAACCATTTCTTGGTTTTTTCCAAGGAGGGGTATGTTTTTTAAGGCTGATAGCATGCTGTCTGTGAAGCGCATGTTAACTATTGGCTTTGTAATCTCGCCGTTTTCTATTAGGAAGGTGCCGTCTCTTGTCAATCCGGTTAGTATTGCTTTTGTTGGTTCAACTGGGTTTACATAGTGGAAGTAGGTTACGAATATTCCGTGCTTTGTTTCCTCTATCATTTCTTCAATTCTAGAGTCCCCGGGCTCCATAATCATGTTGAATGGCACGGGCATGTCATAAAACCACCTTGTTATAGGCGGCACTGAATGGCCGGTACTCTTCTTATTCTCCTTTCCAGCTCTCAAAGAGTCATAGCAGATGCTTTCCTCAGAAACTATTCCATTCTTTATGAGAAACTTCAACTTTTTCGGGACCCCCTCTCCATCTATCGGCGTCATATAAAACGTTCTAGGGTCTCTTGCATCATCCTTAACGGTTAATTTCTCATCAAACACTTGCTTGTTAAGGAAGTATTTAACGAAGGAGCTTCCGTTCTGATAGGGGATTGCTGAAAACCCTATGTAGCCTAGATATGAAAGAATTGTTCCAACTGCTAAGGGGGAGAGAACAACCTCGTAGTTGCCTAGCTGAATTTTAGTAGGCTTAACGCTTCTAACGGATTTATCTGCTGCATCCTCAGCAAGAAGAATAGGATCTATTTCCTTTATGTTTCTTGTGTATTTTTCAGCTGTTCCAAACCCTTCTGATCCCTCGCTTTCAGAGATAACTGTGGTTTTCATACTTGCTGTTGTAAGTCTGGCATGGGCAAAAACACCTAGAGAGTTAGCTACTGCGAAGTACATGGTATTTGAAGAGAAGTAGCCAGCTACAGCTTTCACAATTGACGATTTATTATGTGCGGTTTCAATTGCTTCTTTTACCCTTGCAGCTCTATATTCAGGTGTGCAAGAAGCTGTTTCCTTAACGAAAGCGCCTTCCACTGGAGCCCATGGTTCTGGCTCGGGCAAGCCTTTAAAGCCTTCATCTGGTCGAGCGGATTTAGCTATTTTTACAGCTTTCTCAGCTAGTCTTTCAATTTCTGACTCTTCAAGCGTATTAGCCCGTAATGTTCCCATTCTTTTGTCAGGCAAAAAGGCTTTAATTACTATACCACCATTTTTTGAAACTACATTTTGATGTATCTGCGAATTTGCATACCTCGTTAGAGCATTTTCAAGCAGAAACGCACTTGCTTGAGCTTGATTTGCACCTAAGTTAGTCGTTGCACTTACAGCTTTTTCGACTATTTCAGTAAGTCTTTCAATAACCATACCTTTTCACCTCTAAATCAGGCCTACCCGAACATTTTTGAATCTGGCAGTTCCGCAGCCATGACCAACGTACATCACTTGACCCGGCACTCCTTTTCCACAGTTTGGAATACCCCACATTTTCCAATCGTCCTTACTTAAGGCATCGCAAGATCCCCAAAACTGGGGCGTGACTCCAATATAAGTTGGGTTTTTAATCATGTTTTCTAAGCTGCCATTTTTTATTCTCCAGCCTATTTCTGTTCCAAACTGGAAATTTATTCGCTTATCATCAATGCTCCATGAACGATTAGTCATCATAAGAACCCCATCTTTAGTATCTTCAACTATCTCTTCAGCCTTCCAATCTCCAGGTAACAAGTTGATATTTGTCATACGTATAAGGGGCAAAGATAAAGGTGAGTCAGCTCTCATTCCACTGCTGCTTCCACCTAAGTTTAGCTCTGCCGCTGTTTCCCGTGAACTTTGATAGCCTACAAATAAGCCTTCCTTAATTAAGTAGACCTTTTTGGCAGGAGTCCCCTCATCATCATAGCCAAAGGTGCCAAGTCCTCTCGGAACAGTTGCGTCCGCAACTATGTTTACATGTTTTGAGCCGTACCTAAATTTTCCAAGTTTTTCCGGAGTTAGAAAGCTTGTCCCAGCATAATCAGCTTCCGTTCCTAGAGCTCGGTCAAGCTCTGTTGGATGCCCACAACTTTCATGTATCTGAAGAGCCAGTTGATTGCCAGTTAGGATTAAGTCTGTTGTCATGGAAGGACATTTTTCCGCATCAAACAGTTTTATTAATTCTTGTCCAACCTTCTTTGCGTTTTCAACCAGAGCCAATGACTCGAAGAACTCATAACCAGCTGTTGAGAAATCTCCTCTGAAAGAAGCTGGATAGGACCTCACTTGCATCTCTCCACTTTTGACCGCTATTGCCATTAGACCGCCTCCACACCAAGTTATTACTTGCGAAATTTCAGCTCCTTCGCTATTCATGAAAAACTTCTTTTCTCGAAAACCTTGGTAGTAACTGTATGAAGCCTTAATAGAAGGAGACTGTTCAGCTAACAGTCGTTCAGCCTCAAATAGGATATTAAGCTTTTCTTCCAAGGAAACTTCAAACGGGTCCTTCTTAATAGGAGTTTCATATTTATCTTGCCTAATTTCCTCCTGGCTTAGCTGTACATTTTTCTTTTTCAGCATGGAACTAGCTTTGGCTATGCTAATAGCTTTTTCAACCACATGCCCCATTTCTTTTTCATTTACATCTATTGAAGCAGCGAACCCCCAAGCACCATTTACTATAGCTCTTACTCCAAACCCCTTAGTTTGCAGAAACTTTACTTCTTCTGGAGCGCCGTTTTTCACGGTTAAGATTTCGTTCTCTATTTCACCAATTCTTATATCGGCATAACTAGCTCCCTGTTTCATCGCTTCTTCCAACGCTAATCTTCCTAACTCTGAAAACATAAGTTCACATCCTTTCCTAGGAGTTACTCATGAGAGGGGATTTAAGCCTTATCAAAACATGAATTTCCAACTAATCACAACCCCATAGTTAACTGTGCATTTTATTTGATTAAACAAACTAAGTAAAGATAAGAATGGGGGAATATACTTGAATACGGAGGAAATTATGGATGTGGCGCTCAAACTCGCTGATCTGGAAGAAGTTCCAGAGGACAGTGCAATATACGTTAGCGGGGATAATATCCGAAAGGCTTTATTTGGCATAGATGCTGGGGTTTCTGAGCTAATGCTGGCAAAACAGTTAGGTTATGATGCAGTTATTGCTCATCATCCTCCAGGCGGTAGAGCGTTGGTAAATTTTCCTCAGGTTTTCAAGAGGCATATTCAACAAATGGTTTCAGCTGGAGTTCCTATAGAAGAAGCTAGAAAAGCTATTCGCAGAAAATTTGAGACATTAAGGGTAGAGGCATGTACAAGAAACTATACGCATGCAACTGATGTTGCAAGATTGCTGGGAATCCCTTACTTGAATATTCATACGCCATTAGATGAAATTGGAAGGAAACGGATGGATATGCAGATCCGAAAAGAGGTTAAAGATGACTTTAGAGTTAGAGAGATAATCTCTGCTTTGAAGGAACTGCCTGAATTTCAGAATGCATTAACTGACATAAAAATTGCAATTGGAAAACCTGAAAATTTAGCTGGAAAAATTGTGGTATCGCATGGAGCGGGAACTAATGGCGGTTATGAAGTTGCAAAAACATACTTCAAGTATGGTGTTGGAACGCTAATATATATCCATATAAATCCTTGGGACCTGGAGAAGCTAAAAACAGAGATAATTGAAGGAAAAAACTTGATTGTTACAGGTCACATTGCAAGTGACTCCGTAGGAATAAACCCGTTTATCCGAAAACTTGAGAATAGGGGAGTACATGTGACAACCATTGGGGTTGTCAAAGGCTAAAAACGAATGATTAGTAGTTCTGTGAGGTCTTAGGCCGTAAGCAGCCTCTTTTTCCCTATTATTTCCTCTATCTTCTTTTTCGCACCTATTTTTTGATATATTTCCAGCGCCTTGTTCAGAAGTGAATAGGCTTTCTCTTTGTCACCTTTCTTGTTTCTTTTCAGGTACATTAATCCGTATTCATATAGGAGCTCTGCGAGCCTGGGAAGGTACCATTTTTGTGCATTTAGATTTTCATATATTTTAAGGCTTTTTTCAAAATGTTGTACCGACTGTTTCCAGACCTTCTGCTCTCTGAAAAGCATCCCTTTCAACATTTCCACATGAGCCTGAATCAATTTAGCTCTAGCTCTTGTTGCATGTTCATATATTTTTGCAATTAGATTTTCTGCTTCTTCAATTTTACCTATTTGTAAGTAAAGTTTTACGAGAGCAGGAAATGAGTCACGGATTTGGGCGGCTTTATCCCCTGCCTTTTCTACTATATTGTTGCCTTCTTTTAGGAATTGTTCGGCTTTCGCATATTTTCCCATATCCATGTACAATTCTCCAAGCCCCAAAGCGGCGCTTCCAGCAAACTGATATTCCCCAACTTTTTTCGCAAGTTCAAATGCATCCGTCAAAAGTTGAAGACTTTTATCCCATTCTCCTAGCCAGTGATAGGCAAATCCAAGAGCCAACATTGCATAAGGCAAATGCGAAGTATATCCGATTTTCTTATCTAACGTTATGACTTCGTGAACTAGAGAAATGGCTTTCGGAGGGTCACCCATATTGAAAGCATAGTATGCTAGCATAAGCTTGATCCAAGCGATTCCGTAGAGATTGCCTGTTTTTTCATCAAACTTTAATCCTTCTTGAGCAATTGTAAAGCCTTCTTGAAATTGCCCTGTGTTTAGATAAACTTCGCAAAGGTTATTGTACAGTTGAGTTGCTGCACCTACATCTTTGTTTTCAATAGCTATTTTTAACCCCCGCTTATAATATTCCACAGCTTTTTCAACCTCTCCGGATTTGATACTCAATGTTCCTAAGTCGTTGTAACAGTTAGCAAGAATCTCATTAGCATCAAGTTTCTTGGCGAGTTTAAACGCTTTTTGTGCCCATGACCACGCTTCTTCTCTAGACGCCCCGGTTCGCCAAAGCATATGAGAAATATCTTCGTATAGATCGGCTAGTTCTACACTTTCAGGCTCTTTCTCGAGTATTTCTAAGGCTATGCGATGGTGTTGAGACGCCTTTTCTCTGTCACCAGCCACACCCCATAGGGCCAAAGCCATTTTAGCATGAAGCCTTGCAATGTTCTTTTTATCTTTCATCTGATTCCACAAGGCTAATGCTTTGTCCCAGTATCCCATACATGCCTTATGGTCACCCATGATTCCCTTAAGGTCGCCAAGTTTCTCTATTACATGGACCTTTTGTTTAGGAGCAGCCTCTTTTTCTTCGAGAATCATGAGGGCGTGTTGAAGATAGGAGAAGGCCTCATCATAAGCATATGTACCATGCGCTTTTTCTCCAGCCTTTAAAAAATATTCAAGCGCCTTATCATAGTTTCCTCCTTCTAGAAAATGATAGGCAAGTTCTCCAAAATGTTCATCGATGTTTTCAGAGTAAACCTTCTCTAACGCTTCTCCGACACTATTGTGAAGTTTTTTGTGCCTCAAGTGGCTGACTTCTTCATGAATAACATCTCTTACTATGATGTCAGCAAAGGAGTAAACGTCTTCTCCTCGAACAACCTTTTCCTTAACTAGTCCAGTTTTAAGAATCTTCTCCATTAATTCAAGCAATTCATCTTCTTCTAAACCTGTAATTCCAAGTATTGCCTCGAAAGAAAAATCTTTTCCAACAAAAGATGCCATTGTTAACAATTGTTGACACTTATCATCTAACCTACTTAACCTCTTTTTTATGACATTCTTAACAGTTTTCGGAAACTCAATCTTCGAAACCTTTTCAACATTCCATTTATCATCCTCACGATAGATGATCTTTTCTTCTTTTAGAGACTTTATCACCTCTTCAATGAAGAAGGGGTTGCCCCTAGTCTTTTCGTAGATAAGTTTGCAAAAATCTCTTGAAACATCATCTTGTTCCAAAATTTGTTTAATCATCTCTATGACGTCAGCAAAGGATAAACGCTTCAATGGAATGGATTGAAGCAAACGTTCCCTATTAAGTTCGGTTAGAACAGCATACAAAGGATGGCTTTCATCAACATAAGTATCCCGATAAGCGCCAAGAACAAGCAATTGTTCCTTATAGATGCCACGAGCTAAATAATGTGTTAATAAAAGGGAAGACTGGTCAGCCCACTGTAGATCGTCAAGAACAACTAGTAACGGAGCTTCTTTAGAAATGTTAGTTACAAACTGTGAAACCGCCTCAAAAAGTCTGTCACGCTCTTGAGCAGGACTAATAGGCAAGGACATAGGGATGGTTCCGAGCTTTTGCTTAAGTTCAGGAACCAGCTTAGAAACTTCGCTTGGATAAAAACCAATAATTCTATATAGCTGCTTAGGGTCACAATTTTCCAAATAGTCCTTAATAACCTCTTTCCAAAGAATGTATGGAGGTACACCGTCCATTCTAAACAAGGCAGGGCATCTTCCATACAAAACTTGCATGCCCCGTAAGCGTGCATAAGTCCCTAACTCTCTAGCCAATCTGGTCTTGCCGATTCCAGCCTCTCCATACAGAAAAACAACCCCACCTTCACCGCGAAGTGCCCGATCAACAGCCTCTCTAAGGACTTGCATTTCTTCAACTCTATTTATGAGATGAACTTCCCTTACAACATAAGGGCGGTAACTAGGAACAACAACGCTTGGCTTATGAGAAGACGATACAAGAACTTCTCTCAGGAAACCCTCGGCAATTTCCCTCAACACTTTAAGCAAATCTGCTGCTGTTTGATATCTCTTTTCAGGTTCTTTTTCCAAAAGCCGCATAATACACTCAGATAATGCTGGCGGAATTTTCTCATTCAGCTTAATCGGAGAAACTGGATAGTCATGAATATGACTAAAGATTATCTTAACCGGATCCTCTCCTGGAAAAGGCGGCTTACCAGTCACCATTTCATAAAGAACTACACCAAAAGAATACAAATCAGACCTAACATCAGCACCTTTTCCTAATGCTATTTCTGGAGCTACATAGGCAACTGTACCCACGATTATTCCATCCTGTGTTATACTGGGTTGCTCCAGCATTTTGGCTAAACCGAAATCCATCAGTTTCGCAACGTCCTCTTGAGTTATCAGAATATTCTCCGGTTTGATGTCCCTATGTAAAACACCTTGAGAATGCGCATATTTGAGAGCATTGCAGATATCTATGCCGATTCTTAAAACTGTTTGTATGTCACATCTACCTTCAGGATAGGTTCCCATAAGCTCACGTAAACTCATTCCGTCAACAAATTCAAGAACGAAAAACTGTTTTCCATCTTCTTTGCCGATGTCGTAAATCGAAACAATGTTAGGATGGTTAAGTTTCGCTACTGCCTGTGCCTCACGAATAAAACGGGAATATGCTTCGCTACTTAGAACAGCACCTTTCAACATTTTAATTGCGACAACACGATTCAAAATGGTGTCTCTAACTTTGTAAACAACCCCCTTACCGCCTTCACCAAGCTTCTTTAGAACAGCGTACCTACCAGCTTGAAAATATTTAAGGGATGACAACAAATTTTCTCCATTATTGACCTCAAGTACATTTTTAGTTTGCCGTATAATCTTAAAAACATATCTCTAACTAAGTGCGATTAACCGGATTTGAAGCCTTAACCAACTATTCATTGATAACACGTTTTTAACGTTACTCACGTGTTCGTATATTTTCAGTAAAACGTTTGAAATATTTGGGAAAGATAGGACTAGTTCTTATTCTGAACAAATATTTATGTGCCTATAAGACATATTAATATGCATAGAATATGATATCGTAATAAATCATAAATAAATGGCGGGAGTCTCCCCATGACATTAAAACGAACATGCATAACATCCACCATGTTAATTTTGATTCTATTTTCAGCAACCTTGATCATACCAGTTCCAGCTCAGGAAAAGCCGCCAGAAAGACCTCCGAAAGAAGAACCATGGTGGAAAAAAGAACAGTTTAACGGTACTTTCGTTTATTGGGATAAACAGCGAGAAATATTCCAAGATTCTTGGAGTTGGTTAAGCCAAGCATGGGAGTTTGGACCCTATCCTACTTTCAAGATATACCTTGAAAATGGAACAGAGATTAATGACTCTAATTATATTCCGTTAGGAGAAGTTTTCAAGGTTGTAATAGATGTTAAGAAAACAATTTTTAGTGGAAATACTACTCTTGGACGGGCTGGCCTTAACTGGCGAATTGACATCCGTTCAGAAAATGGAACAGAGATAGGCTTTGCAAATTGCAGAATGGTTTACGTCAACGAAATAAACACCCATTATTGGAACGAATCCGACACGTGGCATATTGAAAGCTCCATTTTCAACAATACAAAAAATTTAGCGCCCCCTGGAGAGCCACCGCCACCAATAGAAGAGGGGGAACACATCAGTTTCTATCATTTCGATAAAGAGCGAAGTACTGTAACAGAAACAGATGAAAGATGGACAATTGAAATAGTTGGCTATTTTGATCCCATCACGACCCCCGTCGGACCTTTCTGGGTTGACCTAGAAGTCACAGATTCCAGAGACAGCTGGATCGACTTCGGCTATGTGGCTTGGGAAGGAAAGATATCGCCTAATCGGATGATCGCAGTAGGCAAGCCAGGCCTAATTTACGGTGGCTTTCGAGACACATGGGCATTCGAGAAACTCGATATGGAAAACAACCCGTTATACTCCGTATCCAGAGGAACACCGTGGAAAATGAGAATAACCGTTACCTCCTCTGAACTGGTCAACATCACTATAGGGTTTGAACTTCCTTGGGATATAAAAACCTATGTAAATGTAACCGGGTGGTATGAGAAGACTGTAACCGAATATGGTGGATGGGTGTATAATGAAACTTCGGGTACGTATTATTGGAATAGTACTGTTCCAGTAACTCGAGTTAAGCAGGTGTACGGTCCACACCTTGAGGAACGTTGGATGCATTTTGAACATGGCCGAGAGATTAACGTTACCCGGCAGTTCTGGGATCCTGAAACTGGCAAAGAACGAATTGAAACTATTACGGAACAGGTTCAAGAGAAGATATACCTAATTTATGACCATTCTACTCACAGCTTTAGTGTTAAACAAGGATATTCTTACTGGTCTTATGATCCTGATCTTCATAGGGATTATGAGCGTTTGGTCTTGTATTCGCTTAATACTTCTGATCCCACTACGCAGTTCTACAATCTGTCTATAAATGACTGTACTTGGTATCAGGTGGCGCCTGACAAATATGTAATTGAGTTTGTAGGAGCCTTCTCAAACATGACCTATTTCACAGGAGGAAGCGAATATTGGATTCAGGAACCTATTGTTTATAACAGGTATGGCCGAATATGGCCTGATTGGGAGACGATATCTCCAAGTGATTTTCAAATTGCGGTTGACAAGCTCGTAGCGATAACCACGGTGTTTGACAAGGATGGTCGTGAGGTGAAGGGTTGGATGTTTCAAACAGATCCAGGTGACTTCTTCATAAT
>DAZI01000048.1 GCA_002507245.1 Candidatus Bathyarchaeota archaeon UBA233 | reverse complement strand
GAGAATTCAATGAAGGGTTTTAAGCCTCTTATGATTACAACGGGGATTGCCTCTCTTGCCTGTCCCATAAGTAGTTCAGCGGTGCATGCAATTTCATCAACTATGGCTACACGTTTTACCTTTATTATGTAATTGAAGAGGTCTGGAAGTCCGCGGTAGTCCTTGAATGGGTTTATTCCAGCTATGCCTATTGCAAAATTAACTTGTCCACGTCTGAATGGTCGGCTATAGGTATCACAGATTATTACTGCTACGTTTTTTCCTGTTAAATGTAATAGTTGTAGGCGGCATTTTCTTGCGGATTCATCTGGTTTTTCAGGTAGAAGTGTAAAGTTTCCCTCTCCTTCTACGTTTGACCTATCGATTCCAGCGTTAATGCAGACTAACCCACGTTTGTCTTCGACAATTAATGTTTCTAGAGAAGCTTTTACGATACGCTTGGACTCTCGTAGAACTAGCTCCACAAACCTGGGGTCTTTACCTGTTCTATGCGCTATGCTTTTAGCTTTATCAGACGGAATCACATCGTTTAGGCTTTTTATTCTTCCTTCGGCCTTCGAGAAGATTTTCTGTGCGATTACTATAATATCTCCCTCTTCAATGGTGACGCCGTTTCGAGCGGCGGTTTCTACGATAAGCTTGGCGACGTTATCTCCTGGTTTCACTAGAGGAAAGTCTTCAAGTCCTATCACGGTGAATTTCTTCAATTTTTATTCCTCAAGATAATAGGTTTCTTCGATGATTATAGTGGATTATTTAGGAGTGCTGTGTCATATTTCTCTTTATATTAGGGTTTCTAATTGAGATACTTCTGTTATTAAAGAGGCGAGGAAGAGTTGCCGCGATCGGTAATGGTTGAATATAAGGCTTGTACCGGATGCAGAACATGTGAAATGATTTGTAGCCTAAAAAATGAGGGAGTAATTGCTCCATCCCTTTCGAGGATTAGGGTTTATTGCTATCCACCTGGACTGGATATTCCAACGGTTTGTGTTCAATGTTTGAAGGCTGCCTGCGTGGATGCTTGCCCACAAAATGCCATCATGAAAGACGAGGAATTAGGCATCGTAATTATAGATGAAAAGCTTTGTACCGGTTGTGGGCTCTGCGTAGAGGCTTGCCCGGCTAAAGCTATAGTGATTCATCCAACTCGTAAGGTGGCATTCAAATGCCAACTTTGTATGGGTGAGGCTCCCTGCGTAGAAGCTTGTCCAGCGAATGCGCTTAGCCTCTATATAGTGCCTTTTGACACAAGGATTTTTGCGAAGTCACCGGAGAGAACGGCTGAGGAGCTAAGAAAGCATATTCTAACGGAGGAAGCGTAAGTATGTTTAGAGGTGGATATGCTGGGACGATTTTGGAAGTTGATTTAGCTACGCGAAAAATTCGAAAAACTTCATCCGAAAATTTCTTTGACGTGAAAAAGTTTGTTGGTGGAAAAGGCCTAGGCGCTTTATTATTGTGGAAATATTTAGAGCCAGGAACAGATCCTTTTGCTCCGGAAAATCCTTTGATGTTTCTTACAGGGCCTTTGACTGGAACGCTTTGTCCTGGAAGTCGTATGTGCATAATTACGAAGTCACCTTTGACTGGAACTTTCTGTGATTCTCATGTTGGTGGACATTTCGGTGCGGAGATGAAGTATGCTGGTTATGATGCTATCATAATTTATGGAAGAAGTGAAAATCCAGTTTATCTTTTGATTAAGGAAGAAGTAGAGATTCGGGATGCTAGTGATTTGTGGGGTTCGAGCGTTTTCGAAACTGAGGCGAAAATTCGAAGTTGGAACGATGATACAGGTCTTCGAGTTGCTAGCATTGGACAAGCTGGTGAAAATCGCGTTAGGTTCGCTTGTATATGTGTTGATCGCTACCGCCAGGCAGGAAGAGGTGGAACAGGTGCAGTTATGGGGTCGAAGAACCTCAAGGCAATAGCTGTAAAGGGTTCCGGACAAATACGTTTGCACAATGCTGAGTCATTTATTAAGATAGCCGCTGAGACAAGAAGCGCATTACTTCGTAACGAAACTATTCGAGCGAGAAAACGTTGGGGCACCGCTCGTACCGTAATCTTCGCAAGTGACCAAGACCTAATTCCAACAAGAAACTTTCAAGAAGCAACCTTCGAAAATGCCGATTCGCTTTCAGCTGAAACTCTAGAAAAGAAGTTTTGGGTAAAACATAAAGCCTGCCACAGTTGCCCAGTAAACTGTGGAAAACTGGGAATAATAAAAAGTGGTGCTTATGCTGGAGCAATAGTTGAGGGCGTGGAATATGAGACTCTCGCATTGATGGGTACCAACTGTGCTATAGAGAGTTATGAAGTCATAGCCTATGCAAACATGCTATGCGATAATTATGGGTTAGATACAATTTCCACTGGAAACACAATTGCGTTTGTAATGGAATGTTATGAGAAAGGAATGATAAACAAACAGGATACAGACGGTTTAGAATGCCATTTTGGTAATCCAGAAGCATTGGTAAAACTTGTGGAAAAGATAGCGTTTAGACAAGGCATAGGCAACGAAATGGCAGAAGGTGTAAGAAGATACGCTAAGTCTTTAGGCGAAAAGGCGGAAAAAATCGCTATACAAATCAAAGGATTAGAAACTCCTGGGTATGACCCCCGTTCTTCTCCTGGGTTGGGCTTAGCCTACGCAACAGCCGATAGAGGGGGATGCCACACCCGAGCGTGGCCAACTTCTTACGAAATCGCTGGAAGAGCAGCTGATGGTACGGTTATTGATAGGTTTTCCACCGAAAAAAGGGCTGAAATCGTCAAGGCTCAGCAAGACTATGGTGCGGCTGTGGATTGCTTAGTTGGATGTTGGTTCGTTAGAGGGGTTATCGGAAAAAGACGTTATGTGGAAATGTTAAACGCTGCAACTGGCATGGAAATGACTGTTGAAGAGTTCATACCGCTTGGTGAACGGGTCTGGAACCTTGTACGTATGTTCAATGTACGAGAAGGCTTTACACGTGAAGAGGATACTTTACCCTGGAGATTCCTTAACGAGTCTCTACCATCTGGAATTGCTCAAGCACAACGATTGACAAGGAAACAACTCGAAACAATGCTAGATGAATATTACCGATTACGCGGATGGCACAATGACACTGGGGTGCCTACTGTTGAAAAACTGAAGGAACTAGGGTTAGAATTCGCTATATTGTAAACCGAATGATGTGAGTGTTAATGGGAAAGCTTCTGCTCAATGATTTTACCTCTTTTAACCTTGATTATACTTTGGGTTGTGGACAGACTTTTCGTTGGAAAAAAGCGGGGAACTGGTGGTATGGGTTAGTCAATGATAAAGTTTTCAAGATCAGACAAAATGGAAGAGAGTTAATATTTGAAAACATAAGCAAGGATTTTATTAAAAACTATTTTACTTTGGACAAAAACTTACAGCAAATCCTTTCGAGCATAAGCAGGGACGAACATATTAAACAAGCTCTCCAGCGATTTAGGGGATTGCGCATAGTTAGGCAGCATCCGTGGGAATGTCTAATAAGTTACATATGCGCTACAAACAAAAATATCCCGGGAATAAAGCGTAACATAGAAGCTCTTTCTCAAAAATTCGGTGAAGAAATGACATTTGAAGGAAAAAAATTCTATGCTTTTCCAACACCAGCTAAACTCGCTAAAGTGTCCCTTAGCGAGCTAAAAGAATGTGGATTAGGCTTCAGAGCGAAGTATATTCGCGAGATTGCAGAGAAAACTATACAGGGAATCATCAATTTTGAGGATTTCAAGGAAATGAGTTATAAGAAGGCCAAGAAGAAACTTTTAAGGCTTCGCGGTGTAGGACACAAGGTTGCAGACTGTGTCTTGCTTTTTTCACTTGAAAAACCTGAGGCTTTCCCAGTAGATGTTTGGGTTAAAAGAGCAATTCTTAAACATTATTCTATGCATTTTGACAAAGAATTTGTAAGAAAGGTGTTGCATAAGAAGTCACTTTCACCCAACGAGTACAATGTAATAAGCGGGTTTGGACGGGAATATTTCGGTGAATATGCAGGTTATGCACAAGAGTATTTGTTTCATTATGAAAGATTCAATTCCACGTTAAAGCATTCCTTTTCGTTTTAAAGTTTCAACTGATTTCTGTCCGCTTGTAGTGGTTATGGAAATTGCTTCAGAAATTCGTTTAAAAGCCTCTGAATATTCATGCATCTTTACATGCAACGCAGCTTCTTCCACTCTTAAATCCACTTTCTCAAAATCATTTATTTGTGAAACGTTACGTGCGATGTTGATTTCGATTCGCAAAGCGTTTAAAAAGGAGAGGAAGAGCTTTTCTGCACCTTTTCTTTCTTCATCTTTAAGATCTTTTAAGGCTTCGAGAAGTTTGGAGGTCATTATGAGTTCAGACTTTATCTTCTCCGAGTATTGGAACCTTAGCATAGCGTTTTTAGTTTCAGACACAGGTTTAAACTTCCAAGTCTATTTTTGAAGCTTCCGCTTTAGAGCTTCCTCCAACTCGTTTATAGGAATTACTTTTCCTCGTGCTATAACTTCGTCGTCAATGGCTATACTAGGCGTACTCGTCACTTGATACATTAATCCTTCCAGTTGTCCATCAGGGGTCCCGATGTCTATTTCGCGGTAGGCCACACCATATTTACGTGAAACTTCCTCAACGATTTTTTTGGCTGCGGGGCAGTTAGGACAATTAGGCAAGGTGAAAACCTTTAGCTCAACCATACCCTATTCGTCTCCTCAGTCTTTCTATATACATAATCCTTTAGTTTTTAATGTTTCTTTCAAGATTTTTATAGCGCAGTATTCAGAACACATGGAGCATGCTTCAGGGCTTTTCAGCTGAAAACGTCCACGATAATGTTTGGCTTTTTCCGGATCTATCGCATTCTCGAACTGCGTTTTCCAGTCTAAATTCGCTCGAGCCTTGGCCATTGCCAAGTCGCGGCTATATGCTTTTCCTCCAAGCTTAACTATGTCGGCGGCATGCGCCGCTATTCGGGTGATGATGACCCCTTCTTTAACGTCTTCAATTGAGGGCAAGGTTAAATGTTCAGCTGGAGTTAAATAGCATAGGAAATCAGCTCCTGCCATTCCGGCTAGAGCTCCGCCAATAGCCCCGACAATATGGTCGTATCCCGGGGCAACTTCGGTTACCACGGGCCCTAACACGTAGAAAGGTGCACCTTTACAGATGGATTTTTCGAGTTTTACATTTGCCTCTACATGGTCAAGGGGCAAGTGGCCCGGCCCTTCTACCATGGCTTGAACGTCGGCTTTTCTAGCCTTTTCTACGAGCTCTCCTATAGTTAGTAATTCTTGGATTTGAGCGTTATCTGTGGCATCAAATATACATCCAGGGCGTAATGCGTCGCCTAAGCTTAAAGTGAAATCATACTCTTGGGCTATTTCGAGCAAATAATCATAGTTTGAATATAACGGGTTTTCCCTCTCGTTATGTATCATCCAA
>DAZI01000078.1 GCA_002507245.1 Candidatus Bathyarchaeota archaeon UBA233 | reverse complement strand
TCTATTCCTGTTATCGTTTTCAAAGCAGTAGGAACTGTAGAAAATTTTATCATAAACTGAGGGTGCTTCTCCGTCATCTTTGACAACCCAATCTTGAGCCTTACGGGAATATTCGGATCCTTTTCAAGCCTTAAATTAGCCGGAAGTGTGGGTTTTGGAAGCCCAAGCTTCACATGTACATTAATCTGTCTGGTTAAGTATTCTATTACATAATCCCAACAACCCATGCATAAACTATAAGAATAAGGCTCAATGCCATAACGATCCGAACTAAAACTCATGAAATATGTGTCTTCATGTCCCCCACCTTTGGGCAGCTTCTCGTGTTTTATATAAACTGGCTTGGCGCAAGCTTCTTTAGGAAAACCAATTTTTGCGCTTAGATCATCAACAATCCTTACAAGATCTATGGTATTAGTGTAAAAAGCACCCCAGTTTTTCCAGCTGGTTGGATTAACTCCTCTATAAGAAGCTTTTTCGAGATGATAACCAGGTTTGTTTGGCTCAAATTTAGGGCTTAAATGTAATAAATACTTTGAATCTTTCTTTTCTACTTCTAATACAAGTTTAGCAGTTTCATGTGGAATTATTATCTTCTTTCCAGCATCTGTCCAGCCCATCTCCTCTATCGTTTTGCCGTACTTAGCTGGGTGAAGTATTGCAGCCTTCAATGCCGTCCGACTTGTTCGATTATCCTCATAACCAGCCATATCACCGTAAATTATGGGAAGAGGGGTAACCAACGGAACACGAAATCCTGCTTTTATCATCTCTTCTTGAATTTCCAATGAACCATTAAAATAAATTTGCAAGGATTCAAGTGGATATTCCCCAACAACTTCTAACAAAGTTATTCCCCAACAGGCTTAATAATAGGAATTGGGGATAAATCTTGTGGAAAAACCATTCTTGTGTACATATATGCCGAGAGAACGTCAAAAAGACATACCTGCATAGCTGAAAATTAAAAGTTAATTAATTCATTGACCTCTTTTAATCACTGGGATTTTTCTTCCTGATGGTTATATAAAGAATCTAATAGATTTTTCTCGAAAGATAATTACTTGTTTGAACCAGAAGTAGGATATTCATGCATAGACGAAAAATCTAAAGGTTATTTTCGCCATACCTTTGTGGAGTTAAGCCTGGACGAGCAAACGAAAACCTAAGCCATATGCTTCTTTTCGGATGTATAAATAAGAGGAAAACCATAGAGAGATTATGAATCACAGACTTTCTTACCAAATACAGAGCAAAAAAGCCTTTATTATATAGGGTCATTGAATAAAATATACTTTATTAAATTCTGTTCCGCGTTTAACCAAAACTCTAAGACCTTATGGAACTCTTTGAGGTATTCTTCAATTGTTTCTTTTAAAAATGGTTGAGAAACTTCAAATATTTCGGCTTTTTCTAAAATAGCCCTACCAATATCAGTCGTAGTATAATGTTGATGAACCACAAATGAAAGTTTACTATGATAAACAGCATGGAACTCTCCCACTGGATCCTCTATAGGCTTGAAAAGACCCCAGCCGGAGAGCAGTTTAACCACTTCAATTATCTTTGGTTTATATTGTTTATGAAGAGTATTCATTACATCAAAAATGCGCGCTGAAGTTTCATTTACTTTGCTTGACTCATGAGGGGACTTCTCAAAGAACCGGATAAGGTCATCAATCAAATTTTTCAATTCACCTCTTCTAACTTTTTTAACCTCTTCAGATTTTCTATACTTCTTTTGAGATAGACATTGATAGAGTGAGCCTTGCAGTAGTGTGTCTAATGAACACCTAAGAAGCACAAAACCTGTATTGTAAAAATTACAAAGAGCGCCTATCAGGCTCCGTCTCAGCGTAAAAGTTCCGTCCCAGTGATACAATATAAAAGCTGAAAGTTTGTTATAGCGTTCACTGATAACTTTGCCATTCTCGTCTGAAACAGCCTTAAAAAGGATAGAACCTGTCTGCAGTATAGCATTAACTGCTTTAGCTACATTGTCTTTATCAATGAGCTTAATGCTTTTGGCTACAATTGAACATGCATAATCATCATGTAACCATTTAAGAACTATTTGATACGCATCTTCTGGCTCTATTCTAAGCATTTTTGATAGCCTCCTCCGTATCTAACACTTATAGTATTAAAAGATCTAAACATACACCATTAAGTTTTTTCGCCAATAGTTATATTAGCATTAGTTTTCCAGGAGTAACGGCTACCTTTAAAACACAGTTCTACACTTAGGCCCCTATCAAAAAGCTTTAGGCTGTCTTACCAGACAAGTCCTTCTAACTAAATAAAAATAAGTAAAGCTTAAAGTAGAAACTAATAAAGCTTAAAGTAGAAACAAAAAAGGAGGTTAAGGTTCCAAGATTTCCGCTTTGCGCCGCAACTCCATAACATATTCAGCATAGCGCGGATAGAACTGTATTGCCTTCCTTTTAAGCTTTATACGATGTAATTTATATAATGTAAGGCTCCTACTGTTTTGGGGGTTCTACCTTGAATGAAGTCTACAACACTTTCTGGAATGCTTAGAGCTTCTGAAGTCATTACATCATTTACAAATTTACGTAGGTATTTATACCTAACTATGTGTTTCCCAAGCCTTTTTCTAACACTTCCCCTCACAGTTTCATACTTCAATTGTTTTTCAACTTCTCTTAACAATCGAATCGTATAGTCTGTTATGAAGCCTAAATAAGCTATTTTTGACCTTCTAAAATATCCAAGTGTGACAGTACAGAAGCCATTATGTTTTTCAGCTTGTAAATTCTCCAAGTTTTGGGTTAGCTTCACAGCCTCTGTAAGTCTAAGCCCCGAATCTAAAACTAAATTGTAAATGGCAAAGTATCCCCTATAATTTTTTTGCCTTGTTTAAGGCTTTAAGGGAGATGATAATTTCCTCTTCACTCGGAATGTTAAGGTCTAAGTTTACCTCATCCTTTGGAATATCCTTTCTTAAAATATCAAGCCAATCTTTAGAATAACCCTTCAACTCCAGAAAATTAAGCAAGTTTCTTAAGGTTCTATTCAAATTATGTTTTTGCCCCTGAGTAAGCTCTGCAAAAATGTTAATGACATCCATTGGCCGTTCAATTTCTCAACGAACCTGTCTAAGTAACATGTCATAGACTTTAGATAATACTTGTTTAAGCCTCTACTCTTCAAATACTGAATAAATTCTTCCCTAATTTGAGAATAAAGGATGAAACAGCCTCCTAAGCTTATGGTCGTGGGTTCAAATCCCACCCCGCCCGCCACACAATTTTCGCGTTTTGACTATTGTGATAAATCCTCCTTTATATTCCAGAATCAAAGAAGTACTTTGTGATTACAAATAAAGGCATTGAAGATAGGCCCAGCACGGTCTAATATGAAACTTTGTATAAAGAGCGTGTACGCTTAATTTCGCTTATAAGCTCATTAAGTTTTGTTAGGAAAACTATTTCATCTGTAAAACCTATAATTTCTATTCCCATTTGATTTCTGCTTGAAATAACTTTTTCGGCGAGCTGATATTTCGGACCCAAGGTTAGCAAATGATTATGTTCTTATGCCTAAAAGACTGAAGAAAGTTGAGGAAAGGCTGGAGAGATTG
>DAZI01000038.1 GCA_002507245.1 Candidatus Bathyarchaeota archaeon UBA233 | reverse complement strand
GTACATCGCAAGCCAAACCGCTGGGTCATATTCTGGAAAAATCGAAGAAAGTTCTAGTACTTCTCTCAATTTTATTGTTGATTCTGTTTTAACAAACGGAAACTGGAGAAATTCTCGTTCCATACTAGTTTCTTCTTCGCCATAGGTATAAATGGAATTGAAGATTTGCTTATATTTCTCTTTTACAGAAGCTGTTAATTTTGTAAAAGGGTGGTCTGGTAAGGTACATGAAACTACTTTGGGCAAGTTTTTAATCATAGATCTTTCCAACATCTCCTTGAAGCCTTGGGCTATTCCTCGAGCTAATGTATGGTTTCCTGAAGGAACGAAAATGTAGTCCGGATTTAGGTTTTTAAGTTCATAACTTATTTCCACGTCTCCTCGCCACCTTTCTACGCGTCTAGGAGAAATATCTATCCATCCATGACTTCTAGCGATTTCTTCGGCTATTTTGTAGGTTTCAGAATAATATCTGCCGTTAACCACAACTTTTGCGCCATATCTTTTTATCTTCTCTATTTTTGGCTTTGGAGTTATTTCGGGGACTATTACGGTTGCTTTTTCTTGCATCCAGTAGGCGAGTGAGATCCCTGCGTTTCCAGAGGAGGCAATTATAAAATGTTTTTTCTTTCCGAAAAGCTTTATTATTTTAAGTGTTTCCCTGTCCTTATGGCTTCCTGACGGGTTTCTACATTCTAGTTTTAAGAAACAGCCTAACTGTTCATTGTAAATGATTGGTGTGTTTCCAACTTTATCTTCTTTTTCCACGTTTAGTTTTAATGCGGGAAATATAAATTAGCTTTCTGGATTAAATCTTTGGGGGCTTATATATTATTGGTTGTTTTTTGATGTATCTATAGCCACATGAGCATTGGAATCCTATGAACATGTTTTTATGTTTTATTCTACGCATTTTATTGCCACCGCAGCCACTTCTTCTTTGATGGATTTTCCATAAGATTTTTGCTTCTTTCAACGTTAATGGAGCATATTGTTTGGCCGATGTAAAATACCATGCGCCGTATATAACTAAACATGTCCACAACGTGGTTACAATTATTTTAAGCATGAGTAGCACCTGTATTTGTGTTGAACACTTGTATAAGGTATATCCTGTGGTACGTGTATATGAAATATTGCTTTTCACGATATAAATTTTCCCTCAGAAAATGAACATCAAACGTGTAGATATCTAGCTATTTAGGCTTCCAAGAACCACGCAAATATTCTTCATGTACCAAGCTGTACAGTTGCCTCAGCCGAACACTTATACCATTCCAATCATACTCTCTCATAACTTTCTGGAAAGCGTTTTCCTTTAAAGTCTCTGCATGAGCCGGGTCTAACAAAATTCGTGTAATTCCCCACGCTAAAGAGTCGGAATTGTTTACGTAAACCTTAACGCCTGAATGGTCATGTTCTACGATTTCGGATAGTCCACCTGTATCTGAAACCACAAGTGGAGCTTTTGAAGCCATAGCTTCAAGCGCTGTTATCCCAAAAGGTTCGTAAAGCGAAGGTACAACGCATACATCAGCGCAGTTATACAACCTTTTCAGCGTCCAATCGTCAACAAATCCTGTGAAAAGAACTTTGTGAGTTAGCCCCATTTCATGAACTCTCTTTAGGAGAGGATTACGCATGTAGCCATCGCCGACTATCACGAATTTAGCATTGACTTTTGATAGAACTTTAGGGATGGCTTCAACTAACACTTGAGCTCCTTTTTCGTATACAAGTCGACCGACGAAGAGAACTAGTTTTTCTTCAGGCAAAGCATATCGGCGTCTAAACTCCTCCTTGTTAAAGCTTATTTGGAAGTCTGCTATGTTTACGCCGTTTGGAATCATTACAAGCTTGTCGCTTGGCACACCGAAAACCCAGGCTACATGAGAAATCATGTAGTTGCTACAACAAACAACCTTCCAAGCTTCATAGGTTAGCCACCTTTCGGTTTCGTGAATCATTCTTTCATAGTCAGTGTGAATTCCATTTCTTCGCCCAAATTCAGTTGAATGAATAGTTGCTATAAGTGGGATTCGGAAAATATGCTTCAACCCTATGGTGGCGCTGGCCACAAGCCAGTCATGGGCATGCAGAATATCGACTTCACCGTTTAAACTACGTATAAGAGCTGCTGCTTCTTTCCGCATATTCATATTCATTAGGTAAATCCAAGTAGCAAAATCCGGCGCTGGATTTTTATAGGAATCAATTCGTAGAACATGCACGCCGTCTACAATTTCCCGGGATGGTGCTCCTGGAAAGTCACATGTTACAACATATACATCTACGGAGTTTTTAGCTAAACTTTTCGAGAGATAATAAACGTGAGGAGATATCCCGCCTACCACTCGGGGAGGGTATTCCCAAGAAAACATCACTACCCTTAACGTACGACCCATCAAATATACCCGCCTACATCTTTAGTAGCTTCATTGTAAATCTGCAGAATTCTACCTATCCATTCTTGTGATTTTGGTTGAATAACAACTATTTTTTCCGTCGGTACATTATAAAAGCGGATTATCTCGTTTTTCATCCATTCAGACTTTACAATGATTCTACAGCTTTCGAAAGTGCCTAACCATTCAATGCTTTTTATAGATAGATTAAATGGAGAGTTGGCGCCGTGAGAACGATGTTCTTCAATACTTTCTACGGAGTAAATGAAGGGTATATTGAAGGCTTTTTTGATGGTTACAGCTGCGGGTATGAAATGCCAATCTTGCACGTCTATAAGACTAATTTGCCTCTTTGAGTTATAATAGACTTCAGCCGCTATACGCTCAACTTCCTGGTTTAACGTTAAGACCCATGTGAGTACGCCTATATGTGTTCTAACAGGGTTTGAAACTCGACATGTTATTATGTTGTTGGCTTCCCTACGGCATCCAGTCAGGTAATCATGGAAAGTAACAACATAAACTCCTATTTTCCTTTTCACTAACTCCTTAGCTAGGTTATTCACATAATGAGCCAGTTTACCAACAATTCGGGGAGGATATTCCCACGAGAAGATTAGAACGCGCAAGATGTTTCACTACGTGAAAATAGAGCAGACTTTTATTATGCCTGTTCCTGTAAGATAATAGCGTTTCTTTCCCTCATCGTCAATGAAGCTTTTGGTATAACCCTGAGCCTCATAGTTATTAAGTATGTTTTCTACATCTTCCACATTCAATTGAAATACTTGTGCCAACTCCTCGCTTCTCCTAGCCAACTCCGGAGCTGTAGCACATAAATTGTGAAGCGTCTGCAAGAGTTTTTCTGGAAGCGGAACATCTTCTCTCAAGCCTAATCACCATGTCAGTCTGACGTTTAGCTATTCCCTCTTTATCGTTATAAAAATTTGTTTGCTATCACTAAAATTAGATCTGATATGCTTTAAATTATGCTAAAATACGGCTATCAGATTTAGAGTATGTAATTTAATTTTGAATTCCGATTTAGAATTCATAATTTATTTATCATATCAGTGGCACTTTTAAACCGCTAAAAAGGTGGAAGAAAATGTCAATTGAGCGAATCGAAATCGAAAGCAAGTCAGAATTGGAAAAGATAATTATGGATAGTCTTGGACATGTAGAGAAGGGATTAACTGTAATCTGCAACAACGTACCTATAAATGACAAAACCACACTAGATATTCTGTGTCACGACGAAAAAGGGCAACTTGTTATAATGCAAGTAGCTGTTAACGAGGACGATGACATACTTCTTCACGGTCTTCAAAGCTTAAACTACGTGGAAAAGTTCAAATCTATGTTAAAAATGACTTATGCAAAACACAAAATCGATGACAAAGAACCACCAAGGCTCATACTTATAGCTCCAAGCTTCTCCGAAACAGTTCATAACGCTGTAAAAAACATGCAAGGAATGCGCATTGACCTGTACGAGTGGGAGTACCTCAAAATAGGAGATCAAAAAGGTCTCCGTATTCAACCCATTTTTACAACACCTAAGCCTTGGAAAAAGAAAACTGGACCAGCAGAAAAACCTAAGCCTGTTGAAAAACCTGCGAAAAAAACAGAACCCAAAAAGAAGTTTCCATCGCTGCCCGAGCCTGAACCTTTAAAACCTCCTCCAGAACCAAAACCGGAGCATAAACCAGAGCCTTCAAAAAAGGAGGAACCATGGACTCCGTCCCCGCCAAAGCCACCAATGAAGCCTGAAGAAGAGAAAAAACCTGAAGAAAAAACAAAGGAACCTCCAAAGAAAGAGTCCAAGAAAAAACTGAAGCTGTTCTAACAAGAAAATTCTTTCTATTTATTCTAAATTAAATTTTTGGAGATAAGTTAATTGAGAATAGGTTTCTTTGTTTGGGAATATCCTCCGGCTTTAGTAGGGGGATTAGGCACTTACGCCGAGTATATTACTCGTGAATTTATTGCTCTTGGTCATGATGTTACTGTTTTCACGCTTAACCCAGGGAACCTTAAAACTCGAGAAGTCATTAAAGGTGTTGAAATTCATAGGCCTTTGATTGCAAATGCCAGCAATATTTTTCCTATGTTTGTCATAGATGACCTCAAGCGATGGGGCACTAACATTCGAATGTTTAACGATATATTCATATACAACATTCTGAGCGCGACTAAATTCATTAATGGAATATTACGCAAAGAGAGATGTTATTTCGACATAGTTTGTGTTCATGATTGGCTCAGCAGCATCGCAGGAATAATAACCAAAAATGAAACAGAGATCCCTGTAATTTTCCATGTGCATAGCACTGAATGGGGAAGAAGCGGTGGAAGCGGTTCTGAAATAGTATCTCATCTCGAGTGGGCGATGGGTCAAGCTGCAGACTGGATAATAACTGTAAGTCATGCCATGAGGGATGATTTGATAAGACATGGATGGACAAAAACAAAGATAAGCGTGGTATGGAACGGAGTTGATCCAGAAAAATACAACCCAGAAAGATGTAACCCCGAAGAGGTACAGAAAATACGTGAAAAATACGGAGTGCGCTCAGATGAACAAATGGTTTTATTTTTGGGTAGACTGACATGGGTCAAAGGCGTGAGAAACTTGGTTCAAGCAATGCCGCTGATTTTGAAGGAATATCCAAAAACTAAGCTTGTGATCCTCGGGAAGGGTGAAGAACAGCATGACATTGTAGAAACCGCTTCTAGGCTTGGCGTGGAAAACAATGTTCGATGCTGTTTCGAATTTGTTCCTGAAAAAGAACGTATTCTCCATTATGCAGCTTCTGACTTATGCGTATTCCCATCAACCTACGAGCCCTTTGGCATTGTAAGCCTGGAAGCAATGTCTATGGCAAAACCAATAGTAGTAGGTGCAAGCGGTGTAGTTGGCTTCAAAGAACAAGTAATATCGTCTGGGCATGAGCAAACTGGAGTGCACGTTAATGGTAACAACCCCGAAGACATCGCTTGGGGGATTAAACTTGTCTTAAGTGACAGGGAAAGAGCTAAAAAATGGGGTGAAAATGGAAGACGAAGAGTGTTACAGTATTTCACTTGGCGTAAAGCAGCGGAACAAACGTTACAGATTTATCAAAATCTACAAAAAGACAAAAACATTGATACTTGTTTAAAAGGTAATCTGACGGAAAGCTTTGTTCGTATATAAAAAGAGAAAAGGGAAAAGTTAGGTTTTTCTTTCTGCTGCCTTTTCTAGGGCAACTACACCTGGCAACTGTTTGCCCATTAGGAATTCTATTAAGGCGCCCCCAGCTGTACTGACATATCCCATCTTGTCAGCTAATCCCATTCCTTCCAAAGCAGCTATTGTGTGTCCCCCACCAACAAGTGAGAAAGCATTGGAAGAAGCTATTTCCTCAAAGACTCTTTTTGTTCCAAAACGAAATTCCTCATTTTCAAAAACGCCAAGAGGCCCACTTATCACTATGGATTTTGCTTTTCTAATGATTTCGCTGTATTTCTTGACAGTTTCTGTTCCTATGTCGTAGATCGGATAGTCTGTTGGGAGTTCCTTTACAGATATCTCCCTTCTTTTCCCATCTACTTCAATAGCTAAGTCCACGGGTGTTTTAATTTCCTCAAGGTATTTCTGCATTAACTCTTTTATTCCCGGAACTAGTCCCATAAGTTCCTTCTTTTTCAGGAATTCCATGTTAGATTTGCCCAGGTCATAGCCTTTTGCTACCAAGAAGACGTGACCTACTACCCCCCCTGTTAATACGTAGTCGGCTATGTTATTGTCTAGCACATAGCGAGATATCTCAAGAGAATCATCGGCTTTAGCTCCGCCAAGTATGAACACACATGGTTTTTCTGGGTTCTCTAAAACTCGGTTCAGGGCTTTAAGCTCACGTTCCATGATCCTTCCAGCAGCACTTGGCAGTATTGCTGTGAATCCTACTATAGATACGTGGGCTCGATGGGCTGCTGCAAAGGCATCGTTCACGAAGAGATCTGCTAAAGGAGCTAATCTCTGAACGAATTCAGTTTTAGCATGATCCTCTGGTGAACCTTTCTTGCGTTCGTCAGCAAAAGTTCTAACATTTTCTAAGACTAATATTTCGCCGCTTTGAAGCTGTTTAATGGCATTTTGAGCTTTTTCTCCGAAAATATCATCCACATATCTCACTGGTTTACCTAAAATTTTGCCAAGGATTTCAGCATGCTCTCTTAATGGCGTAAAATCAGGCTCACCTGGCCTTCCTTGATGTGCTAGAACAACGACCTTGGCACCTTTCTCTGCAAGTTCTTTTATGGTTGTTGTTCCATGTGCTTTAATACGTGTATCATCGAGAACCTTTTTTGTTTCTGGATCTATTGGCGAGTTGAAGTCAACTCTGACAAGTACTACTTTGTCTTTAACGTCTACGTCATCTATAGTTAGTAGTCTAGCCATTTTCACCACATAGTAGAAGTTGCTGGATGTTACCTTGCCATTCTGCAGATCTTCTCTATCATCCGAACCATTTTAACAGAGTAGCCCCATTCATTATCGTACCAAGCAAGCACTTTTACAAGGTTCCCGATCACCATTGTGGAAAGTCCATCTACAATTGCCGAGTATGGATTATGGATGAAGTCAGAAGATACTACAGGTTCCTCTGTGTAATCTAGAACCCCCTTTAATTTTCCTTGAGCTGCCTCTTTAAACGCGGCGTTTACCTCTTCTTTTGTAACTTCTCTCTCAAGGATCGCTGTAAGGTCCACTATGGAAACGGTAGGTGTAGGCACACGTAAGGCAAGCCCGTTCATTCGTCCTTCAAGTTCGGGTAATGTTAAGGTTGCTGCTACCGCTGCTCCGGTGGTTGTTGGAATAATATTAAATGCTGCTGACCTCGCCCGTCGTAAATCTCTATGTTGCATATCAAGAAGCCTTTGATCGTTGGTAACAGAGTGCACCGTGGTCATTAAGCCATATTTTATGCCAAACTTCTCGTTTAGCACCTTAGCCACAGGCGCAACACAGTTTGTTGTGCAGGACGCGAGAGAAACTATATTGTGCCTGTCTGGGTCATATTTATCGTCGTTTACTCCATAGACTACCGTTAAGTCTGCACTGGTAGCTGGCCTCATGGGCGCGGAAACCAGAACCTTCTTCGCTCCGGCTTGTAAATGCTTTGCAGCGTCTTCTCTTTTCCTGAATCTTCCTGTGGATTCTACTGCCAAATAAACACCCATCTCTCCCCAAGGCAATTTTGCCGGGTCTGGCTGTGCTAAGACCTTAAGCTCCTTTAGGATTTCTCCGTCCTTTTTAATGACAATAATGTCCTCTCTGACTTCTACATCGAATGGTAGTGGACCGTGCACAGTATCGTGTTTCAACAGGAACGCTAGGGTTTTAGCATCGGTTAAGTCGTTAATGACGGCAAAATCTATGTCTGTTCCAGTTTCTAAAGCTGCTCTAAACAATAGCCTACCTATTCTTCCAAATCCGTTAATTGCTACTTTTGTTTCCATTTCAAATCACCATTTTGCCCATTCTATTCTAACATTCGAGCTAATTAATTTTATCATGTTTAAAAGAATCAATTTAACTTACTAATTGCCCTTCTGCGATAGCTATATACCGTCTTCATGCTACGGTTGAGGGCGGTGTTAACAACTATCAGTTTACGTCTTTGATGGAATTACGGGCGAAACCTTATTTTCATTCATCAAAAACGGTTTTTCCATTCCCAAAAAAATTTAAGGTAAGATAATTCTTCGTTAACCTCTAAAACAGGGAGAGAGTCCTAAATTGATATACGTGAAACTCCCTCGAGAAAACTTCACGGCTTTCTTTGAAAGTCTAAAAAACTACGGAAAAGTCTATGGACCTGTAAAAATCAGTGAATCCTACGGGTTTAAGGAAGTTTCAAATGTTGCCCAACTAAGCCTGGAATATCCACGGACAATGATTCCACCCAAAAAGTTCTTCGTTAAACCCAAAGAAAGGATTTTTGAATTTGACGAAGAAAAAATGGAATACCGGGAAACAGTTGAAAACACAGAAATAGTGATTTTTGGAATTCACCCATGTGACATCAATGCCATAAAACTCATCGACAGGGTTTACATAAACGAAATGCCTGACAAATACTATCAGAAACGAAGGGAAAACGCCTTGCTTATAGGCGTTAGTTGTCATCCTGACGAGTATTGCTTCTGCAAGTCAACTGGAACAAGTTATGCAACGGACGGATTTGATCTTTTCCTCCACGAAATCAATGACGGCTATCTAGTACGTGTAGCAACTGAAAAAGGTCACAAAGTGATAACTCAAAACAAGCATCTAATTCGCGAAGTAGAGGCTAGAGACATGGAGGATTTCAAGGAAAACGAACGGAAACGGCTAACCGAGTTTAAACTTGAACTCAACATTTCAGGACTTCAAGACATGCTGGAACTTTCCCATGACCGTGCTATTTGGAGAGAATATGCAGACAAATGTTTTGGATGCGGCACATGCAACCTTGTGTGCCCAACCTGTCGATGTTACGATGTGGTTGACTGCGTAAACCTCGACCTAAAAACCGGAGAAAGAAAACGAAAGTGGGACTCATGCATGCTAAGAAAACATGGATTAGTGGCCGGAGGCCTAAACTTTAGACCCACCCGCGTAGAAAGGCTACGAAATCGCTTCAACTGCAAAGGAAGTCTACGCGAGGACATGATGAATTGTGTTGGATGTGGAAGATGTACGGTCTATTGTCCCGCCGACATCCGCTATGTTGAAGTTTTGCAGAAAGTTAGAGGTGAAATAAAATGATGAGACTGGAAAATGTTCTCTCTCCAACTCCAGCAAAAATAATCAAAACAGAAAAAATGACAGACATCGAACGTCTAATAAACCTTGAATTTCTGGACAAAAATTTCGCCAAAGAATTCATCTACAAACCCGGACAATTCGTCGAAGTAAGCGTCATGGGAGTCGGTGAAGCCCCAATATCGATATGCGCAGCGAGAACCAACCCAGACATACTCCAACTATGCGTAAGAAAGGTTGGACGAGTCACAAACGCCATCCACAACCGTAAAGAAGGCGACCTGCTTTGGATTAGAGGACCATATGGAAATGGATTTCCAATGGAAACAATAGAAAGAAGCCATCTGCTTTTAGTTGGCGGAGGGTTAGGAATAGCCCCCCTACGAGGGGTTCTCCAATATGCACTTCAAAACCGGGAGAAATATGGCGAAATAACAGTTTTCTACGGAATCAGATGTTACAACATGATGCTATTTAGAGATGAATTTCTCCACTTATTCAGGGAAGGGGATAAGCAAAACGTAAAATTCTATCTGTCCTATGAAGCTCCTGACGATAAAGAATGCTATGAGCTAGCATGCGAACGAAGCGACAGATGCACCCAAGGAGTAGTAACTAAACTCTTCGAAAAAACTGAAGTTTCCCCAAAAAACACTTATGCCATAATATGCGGCCCACCAATCATGTACAAATTCGTAGTAAGAGAGCTTATAAAACGCGAGTTTCGTCCGGAGCAAATTTACATGACGCTAGAAAGAAGAATGAAATGTGGGATAGGCAAATGCGGACACTGTATTCTTGGTAATGGAACATCAATAAAATATGTGTGCAAAGATGGGCCAGTTTTCACCTACCTCGACGCATTGAACACTAAAGGAATGATCTAAGGAGGAAACAAGATGGAAAAACCAAGAATTGGAATTTTCAGTCTAACCGGATGCGGTGGAGACCAACTTATGATACTAAACCTCGAGGACGAGCTTTTAGATCTACTAAGCCATTTCGACATAAAGTCCTTCCAAGAAGCAAGCAGCTACGAGGAGACGACGACAGAGTTGGACATAGCCTTTGTTGAAGGCTCAGTTAGCACCAAAACTGACCTGGAACGTCTGAAGGAAATTCGAAACCGTTGCAAACTCCTTATAGCTTTAGGGGACTGCGCCATAGATGGATGCGTCCAAGCCATGCGTAACCAACAAATGACTATAGCTGAGAAAATGCGTAAAGTCTACGGAGTAGAAGAAGATTACTACGACGTATTAGAACCCAAAGGACTAGCCGCCCATGTCAAAGTAGATATAAAAATACCTGGTTGTCCAATTGAGAAGACTGAAGTATTACACGCCATAATTTCGCTTCTACATGGTGATATGCCTGAAGCCATAGATTATCCTGTATGCGTCGAATGTAAACTAAACGAGTATCCATGTGTAATCATAGAAAAGGATATGCCATGTTTAGGGCCAATAACAACAGCGGGATGTGATGCTCGATGCCCCGGCTTGGGACTGGACTGCATAGGTTGTCGGGGACCAATAAAAGACGAAGCTAACGCTGCAGAAGAGCTGAACTTGCTATCAGAAAAAGGCTTTGACTTTGAGTACATAGCCAACCGCTTGAGATTTTTTGGAGGAAACTTTGAAGAAATTGTAAAACTCACTGGTTCGTTAAAAAAGAAGATTGGGGAAGGGGGACAAACAGATGAGTAGAAAAATTGAAGTTAAACACCTAACACGAGTTGAAGGACATGGACGAATCGAGGTAACAATTGAAGGAAACACCGTTAAGGATGTGAAAATGAATATTTTCGAAGGCCCAAGGTTTTTCGAGGCTTTTATTGAAACCGTGAAGTATGATAAAGTTCCAGATATAATGCGCCGAATATGCGCCATATGCACGGCTTCGCATAGCCTAGCGTCGATTAGAGCCATCGAAAAAGCGTTTGATGTCAAAGTAACCCCTCAAACCGAGCTTCTCCGCGACCTGTTAATACATGGCGAAATGGTTGAAAGTCATGCTTTACATGTGTTCGCTTTGGCTTTACCCGACTTTTTGGGCTATCCCGACGTAATCCGCATGACTGAAAAATATCCGAACGAAGTCAAAGCAGCTCTACAGCTTAAAAAGGCTGGAAACATGGTTCACAATATTGTGAGTGGAAGAGAAGTTCATGGAATGAACGAACGGGTTGGTGGATTCTCAAAAATTCCAGCTGAAGAAGAAC
>DAZI01000023.1 GCA_002507245.1 Candidatus Bathyarchaeota archaeon UBA233 | reverse complement strand
TATACCTCGGGGTTCTTAACTTATATGACTTATATTCTTCTCCAAATATACGCTCGAGGTAAGGTTCTTCTATCCGAATAATGTAGTAATGAGAGAAAATTATAGCTGCGAATGTAAGTAGAAAGGAAAATCCTGAACGCCCCATTAGAGATATGCCTATTATTTGCAGAAATAAACCAAAGAACTGGGGGTTTCTGCTCCATCGATAAATGCCTGTGGTTATCAACCTTGAAGTATCCAGTCCTGATATTTTCTTCATGGAACGAAACTCAATCATCCCAGCAAACATCATGTTCGTTCCTATTCCAAGTATGATTGCGCCACCAGTCAAGGCAATAGTTTCGTTTATTGGTAATGGCCAAGTAGCATAAAATGCGGACAGTATTATTAGGGAACTGTGGAACACGTCTAATATCCACCAACCTATGGATAGTCTTTTTGATAGCGGTCGTCTGCCCTCATAGGTTCTTTTAGTTTCCCGTAAAATATACAATCCGAATACGGCTGAGATTCCTAGGGCTATATAAAGTAACATTTTATCTCTCTCTGCTAACTCCTTTCATGCATTTTAGCCCTCGACTTGCTTACCTGTGTACGGATTAAATGGGCTCTCATTGATGATAGCCGCATGGCGTTAAGTATTACAGCTAAAGATAGCCCCATGTCTCCAACTGCTACAGCAAGCCATAGGGTTACAAGTCCTGGAAAAGTAAGAATAGCAAAGCTTCCTTTTATTAAGATAGATGCCGTAACATTTTCCTTTACTATTTCCAAGGTTTTCTTGCTTAATTCGATTAGGTATGGTAGTTTGGAGAGGTCGTCTTGCATTAATGCTATGTCAGCATTTTCTAGGGATACGTCGCTTCCTATAGCGCCCATGGCTATGCCCACGCTGGCGCTGGCTAAAGCTGGAGCATCGTTGACGCCATCTCCAACCATGGCTACATGCCCATATTCTTTTAATAATTTCTTTATTATGTTCACCTTGTCTTCCGGTAGCAATTCAGCGTGGTATTCGGAAACACCTATCTTGTCTGCTATCGCCTTAGCTGTTCTCTCGTTGTCCCCGGTTATCATCACGGTTTTTTTACCTCGAATACTAAGCTCAGCAATAGTTTCTATTGTTGTTTCTCGAATTTTGTCCATAACCGCAATTAATCCAATAACTTGTTTTTCATTTCCAATGAGCACTACTGTTTTTCCTTCATTCTCAAGTTTCTCAATTGTATCCTCTTGGATATTGATATCCAATTCTTCGAACAGTCTTTTACTACCTAAATAATATACTTCACCATTAATTTTACCTGCCACACCCTTTCCAGCAATGGCTTTAAAGTCCTCAACAGTTTCCAGATTATCTTTCTCTTCAACTTTTTTCACTATTGCCTTAGCAATCGGGTGTCCAGATAAAATCTCGAGTGAAGCTGCTTTTAAGAGAACGTCCTCTCTGGAATGTCCAAACGATATTACGTCTGTCACTTCCAGCTTGCCCTCCGTCAATGTCCCAGTCTTGTCAAAAGCGAAAACCTTTACTTTGTTAATCTCTTCCACATAGGCACTGCCCTTTATGAGAACACCGTTCTTGGCTGCGCTGGTTATTCCAGAAACCATAGCAACAGGTGTCGAGATCGCTAATGCACAAGGGCAAGATATAACTAATAACACTAAAGCCTTGTAAACCCACTCGGGATAGGATAAGCCAAATACAAAAGTTGGAATTGTTGCTACCCCTACTGCTGAAAGTATAACTAACGGCGTGTAATACTTTGAAAATTTATCTATAAACTTCTCAGTCGGCGATTTTATCCTCTGCGCTTCCTCAACAAGCTTAACGATCTTAGAAAGCATTGTTTCGTCTGATCGTTTCGTTACCCTTATCTCCAAAAATCCTTCATTGTTAATTGTTCCCGCATATACTTCATCACCCACCTGCTTTGTTACCGGCATTGATTCCCCGGTTATGGTGGCTTGATTAACGCTTGAAACCCCTCTTACGACCCTACCGTCTAACGGTATCTTCTCTCCAGGCCTAACTACGATTATCTCGTCAACTTCAACATCCTTCACAGGAATCACTACTTCCTTTTCGTTTCTTTTCACTGTCGCAACGTCAGGCACAAGCTTCATCAAAGATGCGATGGATTTCTTCGCTTTTTCACTAGCAAGAACTTCAAGGAATTCTGCTATATAGAAAAGGACAATTACCGCTGTCCCCTCTTCTCCATGGCCGATAAAAAAACTGCCTATTGCGGCTACCGTTATAAGGAAATTTATGTTCAATCTCTTCTTGAATATTATGGAGGACAATCCTTTTTTCGCGATGGTATATCCAGGTATAGCTGTAGCGATCAAGAAAAGGAAAGTCGCAGGCTGTTCCCATTTCAGGACGAACTCAAAGATTAACCCCAGGAAAAATAGCGCTGCAGAACATGCTATAACAGCTATTTGTCTGTTTCTCCATTTGGACGAGTCTTCCTTTAGTGATTCTTCTGTGCATGCTGAGCATGTTTCTTCTTCACAAGATCCGTTCATGTATTCATCCGATCCTAGCTTTGGCTCGTTTGCCCTTTTTGCGTTGATGAATATGGGCGCGCCTTCACTTATTAACATAGTGCTAAAAAATAGGCAGTTTTTAATAATTTTTATTAACTTGATGCGTATATTTTATTATGGTGGTTGTTTGCCCATCATTAGCATTTCACTTACCAGCGAATTATTAAGGAAGTTAGATGATTTTATGCGGGAGAGGGGTTACTCTAGCCGATCAGAAGTCATTAGAGATGCCATTCGAGATCTTTTATCTGAGTTTGAACTAAAAAGATTCGAAAAAGGAAAGGTAACTGCAACTATCACTGTAATATCGGAACATAAAAGGCATGATGTGGATGAACGGTTAATGCGGCTTAGGCATGAACATGACGAGATAGTTTCCAGCAACATGCATATTCACCTCGGAAAGGCATACTGTCTTGAGGTATTCATCACAGAAGGAGAAGTTGAAAAAGTTCTAGAATTCATAAGTAAAATTCGGGCTATGAGAGGAACACAACAAGTTAAGTATACAATGGTTCCATTAATTGCCTCCTCTTCTCTCTAATACGAAGCGCTCTAAAAAGCTCTTTTTTAAGTTTTCGTCAGATTGAAGTAGGCGTGTTATGATTGGGGACTGCTGGAAGTTTTGTTTACTGTTTATAAATTATAAGCGAGTTTTGGATGAGTTGAAGTGAAAAGGCAATGATAGGCGAGCTTGCGGCTTTAGGTGCAGCGATATGCTGGGTATTTTCCTCCGTCCTGTATCGAAAAGCCCTGTTAAGGATTAGCCCTTTTAAAGCTAATGTAATTCGGTTGACTTCTACAAGCGTCTTTCTAGTCGCGCTATTAGCAGTTGTTGGCAAAATCGGAAATTTGGCGAATTTGCCAACAACAATTATTCTTATTGCAAGTTTAAGCGGGGTTATAGGTTTAGTCTTAGGTGACATTCTTTACATGTACGGTTTAAAACTTATAGGTGTTTCAAGAGCCGTTCCCTTATCTTGTACTTATCCTCTGTTTACCATACTTATTGCCTTATTGTTGAAGGGCGAGACGGTTGAAATGCCAATAATTATTGGCGCAATAAGCATTTTTACCGGAATCTGGTTATTAAGTAAACAAGCAAACGAAAATTCAAACGCGTTAGACCATAAGATTTCAGCAAGAGGAGTTATCTCAGCAGTGTCTACCGCCATAGTATGGTCAGTAAGCATAACGTTAATGAATACGGCTGTAAGTTTTCCAGAGGCAAATAGTTTAGACGGCGCTCTAACCGTAAACACCATTAGAGGACTAGCTGCTTCCCTTGTCTTGTTAATAATATCTCCAATATTCAGTAAACAGCTTACATTTCTTAAAGAAGTTCCTAGGAAAATTTGGCTCCTCCTTTTTAGCGGAGGAGTAATCGCCCTAGCGTTAGGCTGGTTTCTCCTCACACTTAGTTTCCTATGCACTCAAGAAACACGAGCAGTGCCAATCTCTTCTACAACACCCTTCTTTTCAACAATAGCTGGAATCCTCTTCCTAGATGAGGCAATTACTGTAGAAGTCATTTCAGGATCGGTTTTAATCGTCCTTGGGATTTTCCTACTGTTTGTTTAATTTAGATAAAAACGATCCAGTTATGGGTTCTGGAGGGCTGATGCCTGTTTACCAAAACTAGGGCGATTGTTTCGAGGATTTTCATTGTCCTTCAGCTTATTTTTGGTCGGTTTGGTTTTTACGGTTTGTTTTTGCCTTATAGAAAAAATGTTTTGGCTGTTTAAGCGAACCTTGAAACTTTAACGCAGAGGAAGAAGAGGTGGAACTTACCATGTGGTTTCGATGTAATATGTTACTTCTCCGTCTATGAACCATATTTTGCCATAAACTATTGTTAGTGGAAGCTCCATTTTTGTCCATTCCCAGAAAGCTTCAGTGACCTCATGATCCTTCAACATTTTTTCGAAGTCACTAAGGTCTCCTGCCTTAACAGTTGATGATGTTGGATTGAAGCTTCTGTAGTAAACGCGATAACTTTTATTGCCTAGCTGGCTAATCCATCGCTCCAATTTCCTATTTGAATTCTGAACAGAAACGCTCAAGTTAACAGCCGCCACAACCGCAACTAAAGCTGTAACAACAAAAGCAACAACCAAAATCACAACAACAATAGCAGTCTTAAGCCATCTAGGAAGCCTCATGACAAACCCGCTCCATTATACGTTAACAAAAATACAACTACATAAAAATTGCCCCAACCCACGAACCGAAGACGGGCGACAAACAGCATACAATGAACACTAAAATAATAAGAACGAATGTGCGTCTTCAGTTTGTATCTACACGGATAGGCCGTCAGGCTAGCGAATAAAAATGAATACGAAAAATGGTTATCTCTAGTTCATTTCGTAGTTACCTTATCAAGGAAAGAACGTTAACGACATTTCCGGTTGGGCGTGCAGTTGAAAATGGTTGGGTTATGGTTCTGGAGGGTTGGTGTGCTGGGCGTAACCCGCCTTCTGTTCAAAGACGGCATTCAGCTAATCGGGCTACCCGCGCCTCTCGCAGCCCATCATAGGCGCCTATTTGCCCTTTCTACCTTGCAGGTCAGCCGTTTCAACGTTTCCACAGGACGTTCTCGGCAACTTAGCATGCCTCATCGCCATTTGTCTTGTGGACGTTCCGTTTCTGCTCTGTTGCCAGGGCTCTCGCCCTACGCCTTTACAGGCGTTGCAAGGCTGCTGTGTAGGGCGGAGTTTCCTCGGACTATGGTCCGAAAGCCGTCCGCCAGCTCACCAACCCCCAATAGTACTTTAATTAACCGTTTCGAATAAGGGTTTGGGGCTTTACCATTCAGCAGAAATCATCGTGGGAAATAACAATGGCTTTATTGTTTCTAGCTACTAGAAGTTCTCCTGGCTTTATCATGATGCTTTTTCCACGTTTGAATATAAACAAGTTTCTGCCGCATATATACATCAGTTTGTCGCCCTTCGAAGCCAATATGTCAATTCTTTCTTGGTCTTTTCTCTTAAAACCGAAGAAATGGCTCTGAATTTCTAAATTAGTGCAGAAACTAGTGTTTCGGAACATTCGGTGGCAGAGTTCTCTCGTCGTTTTAACGAATTCCTCCAGCTTTTCATATCCTTGTTGTTTAAGTGCTGAAGCTTCTGCACTGGCCAATATTCCCTCTAGTTTTTTATCTTTTCAGTTGGAGCTATCATGATGAAAGGCGTTTCTATGAGGCGTTCTATAGGCTTACCTATGGTTCCCTTTGATGTTTCAATTAAAGCATCTATTACAAGTTCGCCCTTGCCATGAAAGACATAGCCTACAGTTTCATCTCCTCGTAGTACTGGAAGAGCAAAAGATTGTTTGAAAATCTTCACTATGCATTTTTCATTTTGAAATAGCGTAAAGTCCTGCTCTAGTTTGAAGAGCTCTTCTTTGATCTCTAGATGGTTAGTCAATGTTGATATCAACTCCTTCTCGACAGATCTTCACAATCTTCTTTGCCATTCTGTAAGCCATTCGCCCCGGAATGGTGATGAGATATCTGCCCCTGACTTTTTCTTGGACTACGAGTCCAGCTTTCTCAAGGATATCTAAATGGCTTGAAAGAGTGCTTGGACTTATTTCAGAAAGGCCCTCTTGAAGCTCGCTTACATACTTCCCACCGCGCATAAGCTCTCGGAGAATCTTTAGCCGATGTTCGCTTCCCAAGGCGCTCATTATAGAGGCTGCTTTAGAAATGTCCATTTTTGCTTCATTTTCTTCATGTCTACGCGGTGGTTTCCAGCGATGTTTGCATACACGAATTCCATGAGGGCCTATAAAAACGGATTTTTCTAGCTCTCCAGCTATTCCTTCGGCAACATCTTCCATTATATCCTCAATGTAGTTATGTATGCGTTCGCCAACGTCAATTAATATTCTGTGTGAGCCGGCAGCTTTTCGAGGTTTTTCTAGCTTATTAGAAAGTTCGTTTAGTCTTTCTCTTAAATCCGCTATTTCACGTTTAAGTTTTTCAAATTCCTCTTTGGAAAGTTCTTTATCCGACATTTTATTTCACCTAAACTCGACATTCACCAAATATAATTCGATAATAATCGAAATTAAATCGAAAGATATAAACTTTTCTTTAACACAACTATCCAAGAGAGGTAAAAACAGAAAACCCTATGAATCTCTATATGTTTCAACACATGGAGCGGACAAAAGGAAATATGAAAACTCAGAAACAAGTTATTCTAATAACAGGAACCCCCGGAGTAGGTAAAACCTCTGTAGCGCGTTTGCTGGTTTCCAGAATTAATGCCTTATATATCAACTTAACTAAACTCGCAGTGAAAGAAAACCTAATTACTGAATTTGACAAGGAAAGAGGCTCCTACATTGTCAACGAAGCAAAAGTTAGGAAGAAAGTTGCTAATATGATTAAGACTGCAGATAAGCCCATTATAATCGATGGGCATTATGCCGTTTTTGTAGCTCCTAAGGAGCTTGTTACACATGTTTTTGTTTTGAGGCGTGATCCAGTGGAACTGAAAGCGCTTCTGGAGCAACGGGGGTTTTCTGGACAAAAGCTTTGGGAGAATTTAGCCGCTGAAATTCTTGATACTTGTCTTATGGACGCTTTAAATATTATGGCTGAGTCCGCTAAGATTTGTGAGATAAACATTTGTGGTAAAAATGTTTCCAAGGTTGTTGATGAAATTTTAGCTATTTTAAAGGGTGAAAAGAATTGTTCTTTCGGGATTGTCGATTGGTTGGGAAAGCTTGAGCAGGAAGGAGTTCTAGAGGATTATTTAAAAATTTAACGCTTATCGTCGGTATCGAATCGCCCGTTGAATCCCCCGTTTAGTTAGAAGCGTTATCGCCTTGCGGTTTGCGTATGCTTTGGCGTGGGCACTGAACTTTTCTGCGACAATGATTGGATGAATTAACCCGACAGCATTGGATGCCTTATCCATGTTTATCACGACGTTTACGCCTACCGTTCTGTTCCATGGCTTAATCCACACAGGTTGCTTCCTGTCACCCTTTGAAACTATAAGATCAAAACTCCTAGTTATACCGTCATTTCCTTCCAGCCTAGAATTTTCTTCTATTATGGTGTAGCCTTTCTCTTTAAAGTAACGAATGACAAGCTCCTTTAATGTTGGAGCGCTCATTTCAATTCCTTTTCTTTTGAATAATCGTATAGCCTATACAGTAAACTAGAATGAAAAGATTTTCGATAAGCACTGTAGCAACAAAGATGGATTTACAATCACGCATTGAAGATGACTTATCCAAATCTTTTTAATCACAGAACAATTTTTAGATGAGGAGAAAAATGCGTAGACAACGCCTAAGACGAGAACTCGGTCTCCTACATGTTACCATGATTGGTGTCGGGGCTTCTATAGGTGTAGGAGTTTTCGTTTTGCTTGGGCAAGCCGCAGCGATGGCTGGGCCCTCAGTTATCCTAGGATTAATCCTTAGCGGAATAGTGAACATGCTCTCGATCCTAAGCTTTTGTGAGCTGGGTGCAGCGTTGCCAGAAGTAGGTGGAGAGCACGTCTATGTAAGAAGGGCTTTTGGAGGGTTGCTGGGATTTATTACCGGATGGTTCGAATGGATGAGCGAAATGTTTTACGCTGTGCTCATGGCAATGGGCGCTGCTATCATGATTTCTTCCACAGTTTATCCTTACCTTCCCTTTATTGCCGATCATGTACACCTACTAGCCGCTTCATTAGTTATCCTGTTTACCTTGGTTAACATTAAAGGAACAAAAGAAACTGGTAAAACAGCGGTTCTGCTAGCTACCGTGTTACTGATTACATTGGCAGTCTATGTAGCAAGCGGTTGGCTCAGCGGTTTTCGTTCAAATGTTTTAGATCCCTTCATGCCTTATGGCCCACTTGCAACAATGAAAGCAACAGTTTTCCTTTTTGTTGTTTATTTGGGTGCTGAGGATATAGTCATTGCTCAGGGAGAAGTTAGGGAGCCGGGCAAAAATATTCCTAGGGCTATAATCCTTAACACTATGATTTTGATATTTGTTTATACGATTATCGCTTATACCACTATTGGACTTGTGCCTTGTGAGGAACTCGGTGCTGCTCCTATGCCTCTAGCCCTCGCGGCTCAAAAGACATTTCTCGGTCAAGCTGGATGGCTTCTTATAGCGTTCGCCGGAACTGCTGCGGCGTTGTCTTCATTAAACACGGCTATTATGGCTCAATCACGAGCAATTTATTCTATGAGTTGGGAAGGTTACATGCCAAGATTTCTAGCTAAAATCCATAAACGGTTCAAAACGCCCTACACAGCGGTATTATTTGTGTCTTTTTTCACTCTGCTTTTAACCCTTTTGGGCGCTTTGGAATTTGCTGCCTACGCGTCAAGCTTTGGCTTCCTAATCGGATACTTCTTAACAAACCTCGCTTTAATTCGTCTAAGAACTAAGGAACCCTACCTAGAGAGGCCGTTTAAAGTTCCCTTCTACCCTTTTAGCCCCATAACTGGAATCATAACCATAGCAGTGCTCATCTTCTTCATTGACCCTATAGTTCTCGTTTTAGGTGCGGAGCTTGCATTGCTCGCATTGCTGGTTTACTACGTTTCTATGATGGGCTATGAACGAATTCGAATAGCTGTAAGTGGAATAAGCATGGCCGCCGGATTTTTATCAATTTTCGGCACGTTTTTGATTCACACAGGATTTTTGCAACTTCCTTTCCTTCTATTTATCCCTATACAAATCTTAAGTTATGGATTAGCCGTTCTCGGTGCGGTTTTACTCTTTATTGGGGTAGTAAATTTTGCTAGAGCAAGCTAAACCCCTTATGTAACTATATCGTTTATTCTTTCTTGTTCTATTGCGCTTTTTATTTCCATGGCTATCCTTCTGCCCATGTACATTTTTCCCCCGTACTTGAGATAAGCATATGGCGAGGTGCCTATACCAACGTTTGTTCCGGCAACTATCCGAGCTGAGATTTCGAAGGTATAGATTTCGAGATTTTCAGTTATGGCGGTTTCTAGGCAGAAGGGGCCAATTATGCCTGGATAAGCGAGTCTTTTGGCTGTTTCCACAACTTTGTCTCCCATTTCTAATAGCGTAGCTAATAAGGATTCACGTAAAGTTAAGGGTATATTACCTATGATGGTGTAGCTTGGCGTTATTTCGTTCTCGAGTTGTTCTTGAGCTGGGATTCTGCCAAGATTGTCGATGGAAGATTCATAACGACGGTCTACGCCAAGTAACTCAACCTCGTTTTCAATTATGGAATGGAAATAGTGTGGGTATACGTTTACGCCAATTATGTATTCTTGAAGGTGAATTTTTTCGATATCAGCTTCTGTTACCAGCCCACGACTAAGCATGGCGGCGACTTTTCTTTCGAATGACTCGTAAGAACTCGCTAAGAAATAGCCTCTTCCACCTCTGGCACCTGGAAACTTAGCAATTACCCATCCGTCAATTTCCCTAGGGGTTCGAAATATTCGTGGTAACTTTAATCCAGCTTTGAGTAGCCATTCCCGTTGTTTTTCCCTGTTTGCCTCCCAATCAAGAAGTTGCCTGTTTCCGAACATGGGTACATATAGGTTGCTCATGAGTTGTTCAGTGTTGAGATAGGCTGTGAAAGAACCGTGAGGGATCAGGATAGTGTTTAGCCTTTGAAGTTTTTCTTGAATCTTTTCATCGAGAAGCTGTGTGAAGTTTTCTACGATTATTACATGGTCTGCGAGGGGAAATTTTCGGTATATTATCTCGTTTCGAGGGGTACATACGCATACTGTGCGTAATCCTTCTTCTTTAGCTCCTTTGAATATGTTCAGGGCTGAATGGGAGCCAAGTGTGCCGACCGTGATTTTATCTTTGTCATATCTTTGGAGAACTCGATCGATTTCTTCTCGAGTTATCATGTGATTATTTCTCCAAGTCTATTTTGACTTATTGCCTTTTTAATTTCCATAGCTACGCGTCTTCCAGGGCCCACTTCCATTCCATACTTATATTTCATGTATGGGGACGTTGGTTCGACGCATGGACAGCCGGGCACTCTTGGACTTACATCAAACACGTAAAAGACCAAGTCTTTAGTTACTGCTCCTTGTAAGGCGAATAACCCTATTATTCCCGGTGGATATTCCATTTTACAGGTTTCGACAAACTGTTCCGCTGCTGTGAATACTTTCTGTATCTGGGATTCACGCATGGTTACGCCCATATGTCCGATTTCGATGTTTTGAGATGGAACCTGTAATTCAAGCTGTTGGTCAGCTGGTAGGTCGAGTAAACCATCTAGGTCTGTTTGAATCCTTCTGTCAAATCCTAAAAGGTCAATCTCGTCTGTGAGTGGTGACCAGAAGAAGTTGGCGTTAAACTTGGCGCCGATTACGTATTCCTCTATAACGGCTTTTTCCAAATCTTCCTTGGTTATTATGCCCCGTTTTATTCTCTCCTCGCTCTTTTTTAGGAATTCCTCAGGTGAAGAAGCATAAAAGAAGGCGCGTTCAATTTTTCGCGTCTTTTCCGGAACCTTTACTATTACAAGACGGTCAATTTCCTCGTAAGAATTAAAAGTTTTAGGTGTTGGTATTCCGGCTTCTCGGAGCAGATAATACTGGTTCCGCGGGATGTTTCTTTCTTCAGTTCGAAGCATATAACGGTTGCCCATGAGGGGCACTAGAAACTTGTTTTCTATGTTGTCGTAGCCTACGTAAACGGAAAATGAACGGTTAGGAACGAAAATCGTGTTTAATTCCCTAAGCCTTTCCTGTTCTTCCTCTTTTACCATGTCTGCAAACTTGTCTAAAAGGATAACATGATCGAAGAGATTACGATAATAACGCGTATAGGTTTTCTCTCTACCCTTTTGACAAATGACTACTGTTTCGAAGCCTTCTTGTTTCGCGCCGTAACCTATCTCCAAAGCAGAATGCGAGCCTAAAACCCCTATGCGAAGGTTACTCTGGTCGTATCCGGAAGCTATTTCCTGAATTTTCTCATGCAACATGGCGTTCACTCAGATAGTCTTTATACGAAGCTACTATATCAACGAGTCTCGGAACATCAAATAACTTACGTTCAAGAAAGGCATTAGCCGTAGCCATGTATATTTGACTTATGATCTTTAGCAGTTCCGGCTCTAAGGGCGGCGGTTGAGAACGACATAGGCTCTTCCAGTCTTTTACACCTTTAGCGTCAGCTTCCCTTTTTGCGCTTTCCACATCTATGTACCATTTCGTCCTGCGGTAATATTGCCTCGCAATTTCCTTACTTATGTGCAACCCCTTAAACGTGAATCGGCACTCGTCAAGCGTACCTACTACGTCCACCACCATAAGTTTTCTTTCTGGATCAAAGGCAAACTCAACTTTCCCATCCTCGTTTACCAACAAGGCCTTACTAGCTATCTCTGTGATAGTGTGGTTTATTTTCAAAAGCAAGTTTTCTAATTGGTCTACCTCCCAGTCGCTTAAACCAGCAATTCGCTGGGCTTCCTTCCATGTTATGTACCGATCTTTCTTCTCAAGCTTGGTGCTTACATCAAAAATTGGTTTGGCAAGTCTTTCTCCTGGAATCGGATAGTGATCTAATCCTAAATCCTCGGGTTTGATCAGCCCGTTTTTAAGTCTCCTGAATACTGACGAGTTTTCTGGTAGACTGTTTCGATAGATGATCTCGAGGGGAATTAAGAAGTTTGTTAGTTGTTGTGTGAAAACGCTGTAATCATATAGAATTTGTCCGTTTTCCTTCCGGATTTTTGGTTGAATCACATTAACTAAGTGAAACTCCATAATATTCAGAGGACTATCGAGTTCCTTAGTAGTTGTCAGTCTACCATCTGGTGTAACCAAGCCTCGATAATGAGTTTTTATTCCCTTCTCCTCAAGCTTTTCGAAGCAGTAGGCACCCATTAAGCATAATGCCGCACCCTTGTTGAGTATGTGGTCAGGCATTTCACCCCAGTCAAAAACTGAGTAACGGTCTGAGAAATGAAAGCGGGCGATTCCCATATCTCTTTCTGACGGATTCCTAATTATCTCTATATCCTTAACGCTTCCCATCTACTAGCCCACTTTTAGCGCTTCATCTGCGGAATTGACTTCCCTCTTTTTTTCTAACTGATAATCATGTATTCGTTTAGCTAATTCCTCGTTGTTTAATGCTAGGATTTTCGCTGCAACTATTGCTGCGCCTTCCGGCTCGATGGTAACTACGGAACCTATCCCGCTGGGGACTCTAAGTGAAGAGTATATGTCCGCTCCAGCAAATTTCTCTGAATAAGGTGGACAAGCAATAACCGGTTTTACGGTATGGGCATCAACAAAAGCACTTAACGCGTTTGATCTTCCAGCAACCGTAATGTAAACAATGTTAGAATTCTCATATTCCTTAAGGATCTCCAAAAGTTTTAAGGGTGTTTTATGCGCTGATGCTATACGAAACTCGTATTTAACCTCTAAAACTTTAAGATAATTCGCTATTTTCCTGCAAAATTCCAAGTCTTTCTTGGAGCCCATCAAGATAACAACTTTTCCTTTCATTTTTTTCTCCTCTATTTTCCCCGACATTCCCACAAGCATTATTAAACCTAATTAAACTTTTCAGTCTTAAGAATATGCAAATGCGGGAAGATTATGAGGACTATAGAATGGGAGGACGGAGTCGTAACAACTATCGACCAAACAAAACTCCCCTTAGAAACGGTCTTCATTAAGCTAAAAAGCTGTATGGAAATCGCTGAAGCTCTAAAAACTATGAAGATTAGAGGCGCCCCACTGATAGGCGCGGCGGCAGCCTATGCTTTGGCCTTAACTGCTTATTATTCTAAAGCAGAGAACAAGCAACAATTACTGGAAGAACTGGAATATTCCGCAACAATGCTAAGGAAAACAAGACCTACAGCCGTTAATCTTTTTTGGGCAGTAGAACGAATTCTCAACAAAGCCCGTAAAAAAGAGGGCGAGGTTAAAGAAATAGTTCAAACAATAATTGAAGAAGCAGAAAAAATTTCTGATGAAGATGCAGAAGCAAACCGTAAGATGGGTTTCTACGGCGCCCAACTCTTGAACAACGGTGACGTAATTCTAACCCATTGTAATGCTGGAAGCCTCGCAACAGTTGAGTACGGAACTGCTTTAGGAGTTATCCGTGCAGCTACGGCACAGGGAAAGAAGATTAAAGTTGTTGCAACAGAAACCAGGCCTCTTTTACAAGGGGCTAGACTTACTGCTTACGAACTTAAACGGGATGGCATTCCCGTCCGGTTAATCACTGACAGCATGGTAGGCTATGTCATGTTTAACGGCTTAATAAACAAGGTAATCGTAGGCGCCGACCGTATAGTAAGAGACGCAGTTTTTAACAAGATAGGTACCTACACCATCGCTGTCCTAGCAAAAGAGCATAACATTCCATTCTACGTTGCAGCACCTACATCAACCTTTGACCTTGTTCGTTCTACTGAAGAAGTGGAAATAGAACAGCGAAAACCAGAAGAAGTCCTCTATTGTGGCTCTAAAAGAACGGCCCCAGAAGACATTGAGGTTTTGAACCCTGCCTTTGATGCTACTCCCCTCGAATATGTAACAGCAATAATATGCGAAAAAGGAGTATTCTCCCCATCAGAAATTCTAACTGTTTATAAAGACGAAACAAAGGTAAGGTAAAGTTAGATATGGAAACGGTTGATCTCCCCGTGACAAAAATAAAACAAGCCACAACTCCGCCATTAAAGAAACTAAGGTTTAAGGCCTTCCTAACTAAACAAGGAAGAGTTTTCCTATCTAAAACTCATGAAAACGAAAGCAGCATCGAAGAGCTTCGAAACCGAGGATACGGTAAACTAATGAACCAAAAACTCTTTCTAAAACCTTACGAAGCACTCTTTCTATTAACCAAGAATGTAATAGAACTCGTAAACGAAAAGTCTGCGAAAGAAGTTAATTTCCAAAAACTTCTTCACGTATGCGAACGGTTAGACCCAAACATATGGATGAAATTCCTTATCTACCGAGACCTTCGAAGTCGAGGGTACGTCGTTAGAGAAGGCTTCGGCTTAGGAATCGATTTTCGAGTCTACGAAAAAGGTATGTATAAAAAAGGAACCGCCAAATACCTAATCCTTGGAATACAAGAAGGAAAACCAATTTCAATTGAAGAATTAACTCAAATTTTAAGGAATGTTCAAAGCCTTAAAAAGAAACTGATACTTGCAGTTCTAAGCAGAAGAGGAGAAGTCGTGTATTATTCACTTTCCCGGTTAACCCTAACTAAAATCTGAAAATAAGGTGAGAACCCAAATTTGCCATCTCTTAAAAAGATTCGTGGAATGAGAGACTTCCTCCCACAAGAAGCTGAAAGAATGCGATATGTCGAACGTATAGCGAGAGAAATTGCGCACCTGTACGGGTATGAAGAAATAATAACCCCCGTTCTAGAATCTTATGAACTCCTATCCGCCAAAGCAGGTGAGGAACTCCGGCAACGCATGTACGCCTTTAAAGATTTGGGTGGACGAAAAGTTGCCTTAAGACCAGAATTCACCGCTTCAGTAGCTCGATTAGTCGCTACAACCCTAAGAAACTACCCAAAACCCTTGAGGCTTTTTTGTATAGGAAGCTTATACCGTTACGATGAACCTCAGTACGGCCGCTATAGGGAATTCTGGCAATCAAACTATGAGTTAATAGGATCAAACAAGCCTGAAGCAGATGTAGAAATCCTCGAATTAACAAATCATCTAATAACCAGAACGGGATTAAAAAACTACAGTTTTAAAATCGGGCATGTAGGAATAATCCGCGGCATACTAGCCCAAGAAAAGATAAAAGGAGAAGATCAAAATCGCATAATGCATCTTCTAGATAAAAAGGAATGGAATGCAGCTTTACAAACACTAAAACAACTAAACGTTTCACAAAAATGCTTGGAAACCATTAAAAAACTGCTAAAAACTAAGGGAGAAAAACCAGACGAAACAATCAAAACTATAAGAAAAACTGTGAAAGATTACGAAGACTCAATCAAAGCCCTAGAAAATTTGAATCAAATCCTACAACTAGTTAAAGAAGCAAAAATAAACTTTAAAATGAACATCGAAGCTGGGTTCGCCCGTGGACTTGAATACTACACAGGAATTATATTCGAAATATTCGTTCCAGAAATGGAAATCGCTCTAGGCGGAGGAGGAAGATACAATCATCTCATCCAGCTTTTTGGAGGCGAACCAACACCAGCCGTAGGCGTAGCCCACGGGATAGATCGAATAACTTTAGCTATGGAAAAACAGAACGTTCAACTAAAAACGTTAAAGAAAAAGAAAGCCCTCGTAATCCCACTGACAGAAGATCTAAGGGCAAAGGCTACAGAAATCGCTGCCCTTTTAAGAAAAGCTGGGATTCCCGTTGAAACCGAAATAATGAGCCGTACGGTGACAAGAGCATTGCAGGATGCAAACAGAAGAAACATAAGCTTCGTGGTTCTAGTAGCGCCAAAAGAAATGAAAGAAAACAAAATAGTGCTAAAAGATCTAGAAAAACGAAAACAACACATAATAACCGTGAAAAAAGCGATCCGTACAATACTGGAAAACACTTCTACTCAATAATTAAAATAGCACAATTGACTAGAAGTATCTTCCACAATTTATATTTGGGAAATAATCTAGCTTCTTTATTACCAATAAAGTAAATAGGGAGAGGGAGGATAAGGCTTACTTGAATAGAAAAATTTTCAGTGTAACATTTGCAGCGTTAATGTTGATCGTATCCCTTTCAATGACTTATCCCTTAGCAAAAGCGGGAGAACCCAAATTAATTTCCATACTGAATGAATTAGGTTTTACGAATATAACAAAATCAAACAACGCAACATTTCCAGCGGGCATTTATCGCATAACATTATACGCCGAATTTGCTGGATACCACTCCCTTAACGAGCTTAGCTGGTACCCTGTTGGAACCGAAGACTACAATCTAATTTTCTCTGGACCTGAAGGGGGACCCGGCTACATTGATCCACCGCTGGTAAAATCGTTCACAACAAATGTAGAGTTTGGTTTATCATTTCTATCGCCGGATGCCAGATATTTTACAGAAACCTACAGAAACCCAGATGGTATTAACCATTCTATGGTACTTATTAACTTAGATGATCCGTCAATACTTCTAATTGGTTTCGAAAATCTTCTAGGTGGAGGAGACAAGGATTACCAAGATATGGTTATCTCTCTTGACCTCCTTGAACCTCCTTCTGCAGAGTTCACCTATTCGCCTCCTTGGCCTCAAACATGGGAAACAGTTACTTTTGACGCGTCCCACTCTAATCCTAACGGAGGCTACATCGTTAGTTATAAATGGGACTTCGGCGATGGAAACAGCACCACCACAAGCAATCCAGTGATTTCTCATCACTATACCACCTTTGGAACTTTCAATGTCACATTAACGGTTACAGATAGCGAAGGATTAAACAACACCATTTGGCAACTTATAAATGTAAGAGCTCCGCCACAAGCAACTTTCATCTATTCCCCTTCCAACCCGGGAACCGAAGAAAGCATAACCTTTAATGCCTCAGCCTCAGAACCAAATGGCGGCACCATAACTAGTTACAAATGGAACTTTGGCGATGGAAACATTACCCAAACAGTTAACCCAATTATAACCCATCAATACTCTTCCTCTGGAACCTATAATGTCACTTTGACTGTGTTTGACAGCGAAGGCAAAAACGACACTACTTGGCGTACACTCACAGTAACTAGGCATGATATAGCCATAATTGATGTTACGCCTGAGTCTAACTGGCTTTATAAAGGTAAACTGTGCCGTGCAAACATTAACGTAACTGTTGTAAATGAAGGAGAAGTTATGGAAACGTTCACCTTAACATTGTATGCAGACAACGACACAACTGTTATCGGAGATGAATATGAAATCGGCACTCACGTAATTAGCTTACTTCCCGGTGAAAATCAAATTATAACCTTCCTTTGGGATACTACGAATGTTTCCCCTTGCAAACTTTATCTAATTACCGCAACCGTAAGTATAGTTCCTCATGAAACTGATATTGCCGACAACAACATGACTAGCTCTATAGCCATAAAAGTTAGACTTTTGGGCGATGTAAATGGAGATGGAGAAATTAACTTATATGACGTTGCAATGGCGGCTTTTGCCTTTGGCGGAATGCCAGGACATCCAAGATGGTTGCCCTACGGCCCTTATGCTGATATAACTAACGACAATTACGTGAACATAATTGACCTCACGGTAATAGCTAAGAATTTCGGTAAATCCTGTGGCTAGTAAAGCTATTTCATAATACGCTATGATCTCCTTTTTTAACTTAACATGAACCTTTTGTTCCTAGCATTAAATGAGCTGTTAACTGTATTATTTCATGTTTCGTAATATAGGTTAAATTTTAAAAGTGTGAAAGGTGTATTCAGAAATAAGAAATTAGAGTTGGTGTTTAGGATTGGCGAGTGGAGAAGAGGAGAAGGTTAAGCGGGTGCTTACTGACCCGAGGCTTTCAGCTGTTAAAAGAATGTTAGAAAAAGATCATGCTATTGACTGTTTGCTATTGCTACACATCGGCAGGGGTAAATGGAAGGAAGCGAAGGAGTTCATGCGGGATAACGGGCTTACCTTAAGCGATGGTACTTTTCGAGCTAGAATGATGGAAATTGAGGGCCTAGGCTTTGCCGAAGCTAAAAGAATTGATCCCTTAAAAAAATATTATGTGAAGACAGCGCTTGGCGAAAAACTGGCAGAGCTTCTATTAGAGCTTTTTGAGCGATTAGAGTAGGCCCGGGCCTGTTGAACTGTTTATCTTATATGCGGTTTTTGCGTTTTTGATGTAGATTAGCGTATGCTTTCCTCCGTGGTTTTTGTATTGGTGTTGTGCAAAACGTTAATCTAGTGTCTTAAGTCGTAAGATTTAAATCCAAATAATGCTTTTACTATCACGTGAACCCCAAAAGGAGGGATAAAAAGAAAATGAAACTATTTAAAAACAAGAAAGCCCTAAGCCCCGTCGTCGCATCAATCATACTTATCGCCGTAACAGTTGCCGTTTCAATAGCCGTAGCAGCATGGATGGGAGCACTGACATTCACGTTCATGGCTACCGAACAAATAAAAATCACCGACGTAGTTTTTGCGACAAACACAATAAGAGTGTATGTCAAAAACACAGGCACATCTCCGGTAACAATAACCAAAGCCTGGATAAATGGTGCAGATCAAAGTATTTCCTCATTCACCGTTAGCGCAAACTCGCAGTATATACTAAACATGACTTATAGCTGGACAGCTGGAAATACATACGAAGTAAAACTGCAAAGCTCTTCAGGAAATGCCTTCTACAGAACTGAAACCGCTCCAACTTCATAAATTTGTTGAGATTGGGGGTAGGGTGGTCGAGGTCTACCAGACCAAACCCTTTCTTTATCCCTTTGGAGGAAGTATGAATGGTCGTAGAAATAAAGGAATATGATTCAGCAGAAGAAATTGCCCATGCTTTAGATCAGGCAATATCCGAAACAAAGAGTACTCTAGGCGAGTACTTGCGTCGTCTAGACGAAATTCGCGCTCTGGCAGAAAAATCAAAAAAGATTCGAGATGTCGTAATGAAGTTAGCGGGTAAAAAAGCCATAAGTGAAAGTCTAGGCGAAATCACGATTGGAAACTTAACAGTAGTCTTAGACGCTAACCCATTCCACGAACTAACCGCCATCGAAGAAGTAGTACGAAGCCAGCAAGAACGCCTCCTAGTGCTGCAAAAGGCCAGAGAAGCCTTGAAATGGATGGATCAACTCGGCGACACGGAAGGCCTAAAATACCTCGTGCTTGAAAACGATGGCGTCCCAGAGCGAATTCTCTTCAAAATTTCCTAAAACTACATGAAGGTTCAAGGAGTTGAAAAATGTGATAGAAGACGAAGTTTACTCCTTTGCGTTGAAGAACGCCTTGACTGAAATGAAAAATCTATGCCCTGATGTGACGCATTCCTTCATATTCACCTATGACGGCGAAATAGTAGCGGGAGACGATACAACCGATAATAAAACAATGACACAGGTAGTTGACTCCTTCAATGGCATATTCGAAAAAGCTAACTCAATAGGCGGTATAGACACAATAACTCTTCAAACGGGCAAGGGAAGAGTCCAAGTCTATTGCATAGACAAGAATCTCTACATGCTAATAGTGGCATCCAAAAAAGCCGATATGACATATATAAATACGGTCTCCCGAGTACTCATTCCAACAATACTGAAAATCCTAGAAAAACTCAACCCTACCTCCCTCAAAAACATTCCATCTCCAAAAATAGAAATACCTAAAACTAAACCAAAACTAGAAAAGGAAACCAGTATTCCTATCGAAACGAGTTTTAGCTCATCAGAGCAAGATGTGGAAGAAGAACCGGAACTTGAAATTTCATCTGAAACTTTGGAACCGGAAAAACCGAAAATTGAGGAACCACTGCCCGAAGAGCTACCTGAGCTTCCAACCCATCAACTCATTGTGGACACTATAGGCGGATTGCTTGTAAGAGGTGACACCGTCCAAATAGATAAAGAAATACTAGATGAATGGGAACAGCTCTGGGAAGATAAAAGGGTAACGGAAATAATGATCGAAACGTTTAATGGTGAAACGGTCAAGTGCAAGGTTAAGCCCATAACTGACTCTAAGCTCAAAGGCAAAGGCCTAATTAGAATTCCAGAAAAACTAAGGCGGAAATTGGACGTAAAGAAAGGCGAACTCGTTAGAATAACTCCTGTTACAGAACTTGGAGAAGGAGAGTGAAAAATCTATGCCTCGTAAGAAACTAACTAGAGAAATAACGACTGAATCTCCTCCTATAATAGAAAACAATGTTGAAACTACTGACACCAATCGTCTACGTGCAAATCTTGAAAAGATAAAGGAACATCCTGGAGTAGTTGGGTACATATTTAGAAACACTTCGTCAGCAGCTATAGACCTAAAAGATCCATCTAAAATTATCGATTACGCCATAATATCTTCATCAGCTTTAGACGCTGCTGAGGAACTATCAACACTATTCAACCTAGGCACAGCAAAACACATAACCGTTCAAGGAAAAGAAGTAAAAATGCTCGCTACCACAATAGGTGAAAACAAACTAACCATATTTATGGAGAAAACAGTAGATCCCGAGAAGATTCTCAAAAAACTCAGAATCTAGTTAGTCCTTCTAAACTTTCTCCACTCATATCCATCTGTCTTTTACAGATCCACTTCTTGTATTCCCCTCCACCCTTATTTTTGAGTTTTTACTCTAGTGAATAATGGAATTAGATTACCTGTTAAAACGAAAATGCTATTAAAGAAAGAGCATTCCAATAATACACAATAAACTTGAACAAAGAAAATAAACTTTTAATCACATTTTTTCGATGAGAATATTTGAGAGCGCTATTTTGGGAATGTTTAAATAACATTATTCCATGTTATTCTTGAAGGGAGAGAGGGAGAATTTCCCGTTCTGGTGTGTAAAATTATGATTCAACCCCAAAATACCCTCTCGGTTAAGCATAGAGATCGCCTCGACATAATCGCTGATATTCTTCAAGCAGCAAATGGAAAAGCGGTAAGAAAAACCTATCTCATGTATAAGTGCAACTTGAGCTTTAAACAGCTAAAATGCTACTTAACCTTCATGTTGAAGCAGGAACTACTTCAAGAAGTCGTAGCCCATAAAAGCCGTGGAACCACCTTTTTTCAAATAACCCCAAAAGGGCAAATTTTCCTGAAAACCTACAGAAACCTACAATCTTTTCTGAGAAGCTGAACAGCTACTGGTGCTGAATCTCAAGCAAAAAATCCCTAATATCTTCTCTAAGTTTTACCTGTTTATTTTCATTATCAACAACTATAAAACCGAATTTTTCTAGAAATTCCAAAATAATCGAAACCTGCTCCTTACTAATATCCATCTTAAGGGATAAGTCCTCAAAACTATGCCACTTTCCATCCTCCAACAATTCCAGAACCTCACTGGGGCTCCTCTCCATAATGTGTCTCTCCTGGAGAATATACTCTGTTAATTGGCAGCCTTAAAATATTTTTGAGAAATAAATTCAGAAGATTGTTCTATAAATTAAAAAGAGCGATATTAGAAGGCAAAAATATTTGAAATTTCTTAGCCCTTTTCTGGAGGAATTAATAAAAGAATATCTGAAAGAACTGCAACAAGTCTCTTAAAAATTTGGGGGGTCTCCGAACTCAATTTACTCAAATTTAACGAAATCTGTGACCTCTCCATACACGGCAAAATTATAAGTGTTGTTAATCATAGTATTTCCTTTCAAGCTGTTGTTTGAAGAACTCTTGAGCTCGATACCCTATGTGTTGTTTGTTATGTATTTTTGATAATTGTGTTATTATATGACTCTTCAAGCAAGATGCCTGAACTTTTACTGCTGTTTGTTATGATGTTATTTCGAATTTCTGCATTGGTGAAATTGTTTAAGTATATGCCAGCATGGAACCATCGTCATCCACCATTTCTTATGGTGAAGTTTGCAACAACATTATCCGCCTCTACTCTAACCACAGTTTCCACTCCCTTACCATCAATAGCTGTGTTCTTAGAATTTTCTTCAATCAAATAAACAGCTTTGTTCAAAACAATCATTTCATAATATGTTCCAGCTCTAATTGACTTAACGTTAAAAGCCAAAGTTAAAGTACCAATTAACAGCATTACCAACATTATTATTCCAGAAATAGCCCTCCGCGGCGATTCTGTTTTTCTCCTGGTCCGAAATAATCCGTTTTAAAAATAAAACTTGCGGAAAATCTCTATCATTTTGCTTGGTTGAAAAATCTTTTGAGATAAACAAGCTAACGTTAAGGGTGGTTGATATATAATTGGGTTGAAGAGACAACGAGAAGAAACTGGTGGAAAAGCTTAATGAGTTGGGCAGGGAGAACTGGGACGCAGTTGGCTATACGTTTGTTGCGGCGTTTTTAGAAAAAGGAGATGTCCCCGCTTCGCCGGGTTGTATAAGCAAAATGTATAAACAAATTGTATAAGTTCAGGGGGCGGGGGTAGTGAAAGGAAATGAGAGGCGCTGGTTATTCCAAATTAACATTGTGGCGCCGCCGGTCGGACTTGAACCGACGACCAGCTGGTTAACAGCTTCAGCCCAGATCCCTTGTTTGGGTCATGGTCAGCTGCTCTACCATACTGAGCTACGGCGGCTCTTTTTGTTTTCTGTAATGATTTTGAACGCCCCGCTGGTATATTAAAATTTATGTGTAGTCATGAAATTAGATTTACAAAGAGGAGTTACATCATCTATTCTTTAGCGATTTTTTCAAGTTGTAGAAGAAGATTTAGCGCTTTTTTTCCTTTTTCAGTTATACAATAATGAATAAAGTCCTGTTCTTTAACTTCTATTATTGTTGTACTTATGAACCCGTTTCTTTTTAGGCTTTTAAGTCTGTTTGCCCTAGTTTTGTCGTTTGGGCATTGTTTTTTTAGGTCGACGAATCTTCTCGGACTTTGATTTAAAGCCTCTAGCATTTCAATTACAAAAGGCATTCCCAGAACGCCGAGGCTTCGCCACATTTTTATTCTCAATCTTTTGCATGCTCGTTTACTTTACTCTGAAATAAATGCAAATAGTGTAATATTCCTTTGCTATACATAAGTATAGAAAATTGTTCTTTCAATCCATAAACTTTAAATATGTAAAGCATAAACCAAGCTAGTGTACAGGATTTGACAAAATTTGGATATTGTTCATCTAAAAAAGGCAAAAGCGAAAAACAGAAAATTTAACGAAATTCTTCTACATGTTATCGATCATTCCTTTATGCAAATAGGAAAAAACATGGGGCGAGTAGTCTATTATCACCTAGAAAAAGATTTCTTCGTTGCTAAAAAAGGAATTCCGACAAACATAGAAAGTTTTTCAGATTGTCTAAAGTCAATCTTCGGTGAGGGTGCGCAGGTTTTAATTGAAATGTTAATCGTGGAGAATCTTTATGTTGAAATAGATGAAAACTTTCGAGAAGAGGAACATTATAGATTCACTGATTATGTTAGAGACGCAAGAAGAAAATATTTAAGCAAAAAGTGACGCCATAGCTTTGAAAGTGCAGTTTTTCCCTTCTTAAAGTTATTCGTTACTCGTAAAACAACAAACCATAAAACTTTCTATTCACAAAATAATTAACGTGATTAGAATGCTCTTCATAACTCTCATGAAACCAAAAGGAAAAGGATCTAACGCTATAGAGTATTTAAAACAGCTGAAAAACAAGGGTAAAGTGAAAATTCTTAATTTGTACTTCACTTTTGGAAGATATGATGGAGTAATAATCTTTGAGGCCCCTAATGAAGAGGCAGCCATGAAGTTTGTTATGGAAACAGGCTTCGCCACTCAATACACTATGGAAACTTTAGTAGCCGTTCCAGCAGAAAGACTCTAGCTCATTCCATCTTTTACTTCCCTTTTCTTGACGCAAAATCCTTAAATCAGAACATACGCGAATATTCTAACAGAATGAATGAAGTAGGGGCCCGTAGCTCAGCATGGTAGAGCGCCAGGCTCATAACCTGGTGGTCGCTGGTTCAAATCCGGCCGGGCCCACCATATAACGCTGTTTAATGGGTAAGTGAGAGGCATTTGTTTTTATGTTTCTCTGAATTGTTCAGTACCTAAACTTATAGAGCTACGAGGAGGGCTACGTCGTCGCAGAAGGAAACTATCGATTTAACCACGCTTTATGCTCGCGGTAGTGAACAATCTCGGCATGGACTTGATAAGTCTTTTCATTAGCGCTTATACTGTCAAGCTTGGCGCTTCGTCCTCAGAGATAAGCCGGTTTCAATCTTCTATTAATCTTTCAAATAATGTCATGTAGGTTTTCTGGTGTATATCTTTAGCTTTGGGTCAAGCTTCTATAACTGCTTATCTGATTGACGTTGTTCCCGAAGAACATCGTGGGGAGTTTAACGGCCTTTCACGATCTTCCGATAGGGTAACATCGTTCTTTGGGGATCTTCTAGGAGGGTATCTTTCTGACTATACTATAAGTTCGTTTGGTTTAACTCTTGGGTTGCAAATCGTTTACATGGTTTCAATGGCAGGGAGAGGAGTAGGTGCTGCGGCTCACTTGGCACTAAAGGAAACGCTGAAGAAGCCAAGCCAAGGAGATGGGCTAGTGTTCTCTTAGTAAGTTTTCCAAATATTCTATGTTCCTTTGAATTTCCTCTTTTCCACAGATTTTTCCATGTCCAGGAACAATGTTTTTGATTTCAAGTTGTTGCAGCTTTTCTAAGCTCTTTATCCATTGTTTCCATTGTTTTGGGCCACCAAACCGGGTTGTTAATGGCATTCCTTCATAGACAGTGTCACCGGCAAAGAGAGTTTTGGAAGTCGAGTGATAAACACTAATTTCAGTTGGCACATGTCCAGGGGTATAAATCAGATGCAGAATTCCATTTCCAAAATCCATTTCCCTATCCTCTTTAAAAGTTTCATCTGGAAGGAAAAGCTTAACATCACCAAGGATTTTTTCCGCCTCTTTCTTGCTGTAATCCATTGATTTTACCATACGTTTTAGAATGAAAGGCTTGTAAGTATCTAAGATACGGCGAAAGAGGGGTGGTGTTCTAAAAGCTAAGAAGGACTTCGTCTTTTCATGGGCAATTATCTTTGCACCCGCTTCCTTAAACACGCGTATGCCGAATATGTGGTCTGAATGGTGATGAGTTAAAATTAGCAAAAGCTTGGAAGGTTTAGTGATGGCTTTTTCCAGTGATTGGCTAAGAAGCCATTCACCATCACTTATGGTCATACTGGCATCAACATGTATAATCTTGTTCTGACTAATTAGAAATCCAGCGTTAACACCGAAATCGCCTGCTGGATGAAAAAGGCGAGTAACACCGTAAACGCCTTTGTCTAGGCGATGAAGTTCAGGCATGACTAAGCCACTATTCTAAATGTTTTCAGATTTCTGGCTAAAAATCTTCTCTCATCTTCACATGAAGTTATGGAAAGCTTTTCTGGACGTCACGAATGCAGGTAAGAGACGGCGTCCACATAATATCCATCAATGAAATAGTAGCCTTTCCAAGTTCCGGTTTTAATGAATCCGTTTTGTTCCAGAGCTTGTGCTAAGATGGTGCTTGTGATGGGGATCTCGCATGTTATTTGCCGGTAAATATAGCGCTTCTTGAAGTCGACAAGCGCCTTAACCAGTAAGTTTGCAACGGTAACCGGGCTTTCTTTTATGTCGACGATGAATTCCCTTACGTCAATGAAAATGAACGGCGGTGGAGCTGCATTGAATTGAAGGTATCCTAACATTCTTTTGCTTTTAAAGCAGCCGAAACAGAATTTTCCCAACTGCGTGTTTAAAGATTCATACCATTCCTTGGTCTTCTCTTTCGAAACTGGCGGGATACGTGTTGAGGATTTTGTTGATTCAACACAGTTTTGAAGTTTGTTCAACTCGTCTAGATCCATGTTCATCAGTTGTCTAACCTTAAACTCGGACAGTTCTTTTTCTACCTTAGGTGCGATTTTTTGTTTAGGCAGGGAGTCTATCCTAGGCTCTAAGCTGGCTAGCTCCAAGCTCATTACGATTCCACTACGCCATTTTCCATCGATGTAACTACGCTTAACCACTTTTGACTCTATCTTAAAACCAATTTTTCTATAAAGTTTTAGAGCCCTTTCATTTCCTTCAAAGGCGTCTAACATGAGTTTTCGACAACCATGTGCCTTGGCCATATGGATGAACTTTTCCATTAGGGCGGTTCCCACTCCTTGTCCCCAGTATTGTCTTCGAACCCATATGCCCAGCCAGCCGATGTGTCGCGTTCTACCCTGTTCGAGATGAAGCCCAACGTAACCCGCTGGGTCACCGTCCACTTCAGCGACAACGCATTTCTCGTAATCCTTCTTCACTGTTTCTTCCAGTTGCTTCCTAACCTCATGTTCAGTTAAGGGATAAACCGTGAGCAGGTACTGTGCAACATCTGGCGTATTGACTGCTTCAGTCATCCAACATGAATCCTCAACCTTACATGCACGAAAACTAATTTTTCCATTCAACTTAGAATCCCATCCTTTAAAACAGTTTCAAAATTTTAGAACAGTCTGTGCGTCATAAAAGTTGCGAAAACTTGTGTGTTGACAATGGACACCGCGCAAAGGCAAACCTTGCTGCTGACAGCTCCAATAAACGCAAATATCGTCCAGACACCAACATTTAGCCCGACACCTCGGGCGGTTGGGGGCCGCAGGCTAAACCGGTCGGCCGAAGCCTTCCGGCTTACACCCCGGCTCCATCAAACCCGTCTTCTACGGGAGCCCTCGTCCTCGAAGCAGAGCTGTTGCCAGCCCCGCGTTTTCGAGGATCGGCCGCCTATTTTTGGGAGAGGCTTCGGGCTTAGATGCTTTCAGCCCTTATCCTCTACGGCGTGGCTGCCCGGCGTCTGCCCTGTCGGACAACCGGTTGACTAGTGGCCGCAGCGTCCCGTTCCTCTCGTACTGGGGACCCTTTCCCCTCAGGCGACCAGCACTCCCAGCAGATAAAGTCCGACCTGTCTCACGACGGTCCAAACCCAGCTCACGTTCCCCTTTAATAGGCGAGCAGCCTCACCCTTGGCCCCTTATGCAGGGCCAGGATGGGAAGAGCCGAC
>DAZI01000077.1 GCA_002507245.1 Candidatus Bathyarchaeota archaeon UBA233 | reverse complement strand
GTTAAGGCAAAGGCAGTAATTGACTGCACTGGACATGACGCTGAAGTTCTATCCGTAGCGTCAAGAAAGATTCCAGAGCTTAACCTATTCGTTCAAGGAGAAAAGTCAATGTGGAGCTCAGAAGCAGAAAAACTAACCGTTGAAAAAACTGGGGAAGTATGCCCAGGGCTGTATGCTGCTGGAATGGCCGTAGCTGCCTTACATAACACTCCAAGAATGGGCCCCATATTTGGAGGAATGTTATTAAGCGGAAAGAAAGTTGCTCAAATACTCATTGAAAAACTCGGAAAGAAAACTCCATAGTTGCCCGCCTCCTTTCAAATAGGTGAAGGTTGCCTTCAAGGTTTTAGTAACATAGTTTTATTGCTTAGGAAACTATTAGCTAGCTTAAGGGAATCATATGCTTTCATCAAAAGTTAAGGTAGAAGTCAAAAGATTCAGCCTAGATAAAAAAGATATAAGAATGGTTAATGATTTTGTGGCCACTGAAGTTCCGGTTGAAATTCACGTAAACAATCAACATGTGGTTACCCTATTTTCCACACCTAACCACTTGAAGGAATTAGGGATAGGGTGGCTTCTAAGCCACGCCATAGTAAACTCTGTTGAAGAAATATCTAATGTCTACGTTAAAGATAACAAAGTGAAAATCCGATGTACAGGGGATGTTAAAGCTCGAATAGAAGCAGCGAAACTCCCAAAAATGATTGATTCTTCATGCGGTTCAACTAGCGAAGATTTCGCTTTTCTGATTGATCGAATGGTTAAACCCTTCGTAAACTCCAATTATACAGTTGAAGCAGAAAAAATTTTGCAGTTCGTAAAAATACTTAACAAAAAATCCGCGTTATTTAGGCAAACTGGTGGAACTCACTCAGCTGCCATTTTCCACAAAGAGGAACTTGTTGCATTTGCCGAGGATGTTGGAAGACATAATGCTGTCGATAAGGTTATCGGTTTAGCCGCCATAAAAAAAGTCGATTTTCCCGCATGTGTTTTAGTTAGTAGTGGTAGACAAACCGCTAACATGGTATTAAAGGCTGCCCGTGTAGGAATCCCCATAGTCGCCTCGATTGCAGGGCCTGTTCACTCCGGAATAGAAGCTGCTTTGAAGACAGGAATTTCCCTCATCTGTTTTGCTAGAGGGCGGAGAATTAATGTTTATAGCCATCCAGAAAGGATTGGAATCCCCTAGAGCGCGTTTTAGGTGTAATTGTTATGGGTTCAATATTTGAAGATAGATCACCTACTAGTAAAGGTAAAGTGGTGTGTCTCGTTTCAGGTGGTATAGACTCCCCAGTCGCAGCTTGGCTTATAATTAGAAAGGGCTACACTCCCATCTTCGTTTTTTATGATAATCACCCGTTTACTGATGAAACTACTAAGAAAAGGGCTATAGATGTCATTAAGAAATTAACAGAATTTTCATCTACTAAATCAGCTAAGCTGTACATTGTTCCCCACGGGGAAGATCTTGCAGATATTTTGAGAAACTGTCCTAGGAACCTGACGTGTTTACTTTGTCGAAGAATGATGTACCGTTTAGGTGAGGAAATTGCTAGGCGGGAAAGCGCTGATGCTATTGTTACAGGCGAGATTATTGGAGAACAAGCAAGTCAGACTTTACGAAACTTGCGGGTGGAAAATCAAGCAATCGACAGTATTCCTATCCTGCGTCCATTGCTTGGGTTCAATAAACATGAAGTTGAGAAACTTGCGCGCAAGATAGGAACTTTCGAAATCTCTACCCGACGTGCCATTTGCTGTAGTGCCCCACCGAGAAAACCTAGAACTTTCGCAAAGATGAGTGAGGTATTCGACGCGGAGAAAAATCTGGATATAGCCCATATGGTTCAACGGGATTTAGACAAAACCACGGTAATTCTGTTCTAGAGGCCTCCGTTATTGAAATCAGCTGTTTTTAGAAAGGAGCTTTTTTCACAACTTCGCGCAATATGCTCTTTGTCACTTTTTCTGCCTCTTCCTTGTCTAAAACCTTTTTTATTAATATTCTTCCTTCTCTGGAAAAAGTTACCTCGGCTCCAGTTTTGTGCTTTAAAATTATTATGTGGGGCGTGTAAAGCATTATTTCACAATGTTCTGAAGTTTCAAATACCTTTTTAACAGTCTCCATGTTCAAACGCAGCCTTTGAGAGAATTTAACTTCAAAGGCAGCTTTATCCGAGCATAGTCTTATTAAATACTGTGGTAAGCGTTCATTCTTATCTTGCATTGGTAGAAGCCTCTCTAAAATTAGTGTAATATTTTCCAAAAGGCATTTTGGTTATCTTCTAATATTCGCCTATGAGTAGGAGACCGGTGATTATGTTTATCGCTCCGAGAAGAACCGCCAATGCCAGCAATGCGATTTTTATTTCGGTTGTTACTGCCTTGAGGGTCATGCCTGTCCATACAAAGTATGCGAAGAAACCGAAGATAAAGGCTCCAACCGCCATGGAAAATACTCCAAACCCTTTTCTTGTTTTCCGAGAAAACTCTAAAACCTTTAGTCTCTCCTCTTCCAGTCTCTTCTCTTGAGTTCTTATTTCCTCCTCCTCGGGGTGAATAACGGGTTTGAAAGGCGCAAAAACCCTTATGCGCTGTTTCTTCTTTTTCTTACTACTCAATTTTTACATTCTCTCTCCTATTTTAGTAGGAATACAATGGGAATAATTTAAAGCTATTCAAACGTTCCACCTCTTGAAATCACTTTCTATTTTTCTCCCTAAAGTTGGGGAACACTTAAAAAGGATAGGGCAGAGGATAGAATCTATGGTGGAAAACTGGTCATGGGTAAATTTCCAGCGATAATAGGCGTAGGTAGAACCCGCTTCGGCGAACATTACGAACGATCGCCGGAAAAACTTATCGAAGAGGCTTGGCTTAGAGCCTCGAAAGAGGCTGGAATAGAACGTAAGGATCTGCAAGCTGGATATGTAGCCGATTATTTTCTTCCAATAACCAACAAGTTCGGGCTAGAGGAAGGCTTTCTTTCAGAATTGACCGAGCTTCATGTTCAAATGGAAATAACCCGTTCCTTTAGCTCCGCGCTTTTCAACGCTTGCAACGCCATTCAAGCCGGAAGATACGACCTTGTGCTTGTGGGAGGAATGGAAAAAATGACTGACCGATGGGATAAAATCCGCGACGACCTAATGCTCTTAGAAGACCCATGGAGTTACTACGCTGGATGCACACCAGAAGCTAATCATGAACTCATGTTAAGGGCTTACATAAAGAAATACGGAATTAACGGTTCAGAACTAGAGAAGTTTAATCATGCCCTCGCCTACATTTCCGTCAAAAATCATAAGCATGCCTTGAAAAACGAGTATGCCCAATACCGCAGGGAAATAAAAGTTGAAGATGTTTTAAAACAGCGCAAGATAGCTCGAAAACCCCTTGGACTTTACGATTTCGCCCCTATTTCAGATGGTGCCACCGCTGTTGTCCTGGCGAATTCAGAAGTAGCCAAAAAATATACAGATAATCCCGTTTACGTTCTCGGATGCTCTTCCGCCACAGATTACATAACTTTCCCTTCACGGGAAGACTTAACCCATTTTCTAGTTACTCGTATTTGTATAGAAGACGCTTTGAAAATGGCTGGAATTTCACGTAAGGACATTCAGCTTGTTGAACTTTATGATCAATCTACCGTTATGGAAATGGTTTCTCTCGAAGATTTAGGCTTCGTGCAGGAAGGCAAAGCTTGGATGGACATTTATGAAAGCTGTCAAGACTATAAAGGGTATTATGAAATAGACGGGAAACGATTATACGTGAACACAAATGGCGGGCTTAAAGCGGATGGCAATCCATTGGGCGCTACTGGCGGGGCTCAAGTCTTCGAGGTTTTCAAACAGTTAAGGAATGAAGCTGGCGAAAGACAGATAGAAATCCAATCAGAGCCTTTCTATGCTTGTACCCTTGAGTTGGAAGGCTTCGGAACAAAAGGGTATGTTTACGTTTTCGGGAGGGGATGGAATGAGTAGCGAGCCTATAGAACGCAGAGTATCCTATGTTGGCGACCGCCTCAGGGGAAGCAGATGTATCTTCTGCGGCAAAGAATACTTTGACCTACGTGACTACTGTGGGAACTGTGGAAGAAAAAGCTATGGAAAAATGGCGCCCATCGATTTCTTCTTTGAAAAGGGGCAACTTGAGGTATGCACCTTTGTTAACAAGCCTACTAACAAATTTACGAAGCTAGGAAACTACATTTACGGCATAGTTTCATTTCACAACGGAAAAGTCCGCGTTCCTGGACGGCTAACAGACAGGCTTTGGAAAGAAAACGAGGAAATTGACCTCTCAAGCCTAGAAGGACGAGAGGTGGTTCCCAGGTTCAGACGGCGGTACGCTGTGAAAAAGAGCGAGATAGTTCCAACAATCTCCTTGGCTTTCACCTTCGCAGATGAATATTACCCCTATCAAGAATATCAGGCGGTAAAGCCTAATAAGGAGTATGAAAAACCAGGCATAGTTGGATACGGCGTATACGTTTCACGTTTCAGAATAAAGGAGAGTTTTATGGAGCGTTCTGTCCCATTTATAGACGAAGATGCCATTACAGCAGCTGTTGAAGCTGGCAAACTTGCATTAATCCATTCTGGAGTAGACAGCCGCCTTATAGGGAAAGTTTACGTGGGATCAGAGTCTAATCCATACGCAGTGAAACCCATAGCCTCTAAAGTGGCGCAAGTCCTAAAGTTAGGCGAAGAGGACAAAGCCGACGGAGTTCAATACGTTGACGCTGTGGACACAGAATTCGCTTGCAAAGCCGCTACAAGCATGTTCAAGGATGCAGCCTCACTAGTGTTCTATCCAGACTCACATACTCCCTGCGCTATGGTGATTGGAACCGATAACAGTCAAGCAGCCCCCCGAGGAGCCCCCGGAGGCGAACTTGACTTCTTTGTTGGATATGGCGGATGTGCCTTCATATTCGGAATGCGGGATGTAATCGCGGAAATCGAAGGATGGCACTCATGCACTTCCGACACACCTGACTTTTGGCGAAGAGATGGCGAACCCTTCCCGCGGCATGGCGGAAGATTCACTGGAGACCCCGCCTACTTCAAACACGTAGGAAAAGCAGCGAAAAAACTAATGGAAAAACTCAGACTCCAACCCAGCGATATACGGTATTTCGTTTCACATCAACCCAACATTCGTTTTCCGGTGAAAATAGCTAAAACATTAGGCTTTAAGGAAGAGCAGTACCAGCCCGGACTTCAAGTAGCACGATTTGGCAACACCTATTCCGGAGCTTCCCCTCTAGGTTTAGCAGCGGTTCTCGACATAGCTAAACCCGAGGAGAGAATTCTTGTTGTCAGCTATGGATCTGGAGCCGGAAGCGACGCTTACCTATTCCGAACTACAAGTCAACTCCCAGAAAAACGAGAACGCCAAAAATTCACAATCCAGTATCAGGCTCAAAATCCCTACATTGAATATGTGGACTATGGAACGTACCGTAAACTAAAACTAGGACTAGAAACAGACTAACTTGTCAAACAAAAGAGTTGAACCATCTTTGGCTTTAAACTGGATTCTTAAAGTCTGGTACTCTCCCATAAAAGCGTTCAAGGAAATAACCCAAAAACCAGACTTTCTTGGGCCTCTAATAATACTCATTGTAACTTCCTTGATTGCCGCAGGCTTCCAACAGGTTGCTCAATCAAAAATTTTCGTGGAAAGCCTAGTTCCAGAAAATGAGGAATGGACAAGTTCCACAAAGTTTTGGACTTCAAACGGGGCTCTCAGCAATAACACAAAGGACGCGCTTATGGGTAACCAAAGTATACAGTCCTTTGTTGAAAATGCAAGTCGCATATGGATGAAATTCGATATATCAAAAGCCGACCAGACATTAAACTGTTCTGAAAAGGAAATCACAAAATTATACTTCAGTTTAAAATGGAACCACTCCCGCAACCTTGCCCCAGCTAACGCGAAAATACAGCTGCTCTCTTCAAATGAAACAAGCTTCTTCGAACTAAACATAACAAAGTTACTGCAAGAAGGCAGCATCTGGTCAAACATAACATTAAATGTAAACGAAGGAAACAGCTGGCTTAAACAAGGCGCCCCTACATGGGAAAAAATCACGAGTATAAAATTCGAGTTAAACTGGACCGCCTTTAACCCTGGAAACTTAACCCTATTAGTCGACGATCTAGCTTTCGGCGGGAAATTTAAGCCCTGGACAACTTACATGTTTTACTTAGATAATTTCCTCTATTCAGTTTCGAACTTTCTAATCTTTTGGGCAGCATACTTCGCTGTTCTCTTGGTTTTCTTAAAAACTTTCGTATTTGAACTAGAAATGTCTGGCAAGGCATTGTTTGCGATAATAGGCTATACCTTTTCTGTGGAAATACTTCAAAACCTCGTCTCCCTTTTGCTAGCATCAACCTTTCCAACAATATATGTTGGCTATGCATTCACCCTTCAAAATGCAATAAGCCAAAACTGGGCTCCACTCCTAACTTACCAGATAATATCAATTTTCTATGTCGTGATCATGGTATGGGTAATTCATCTAACAGCTATAGCGCTGCGCCATTTACATAAATTTTCTTGGCTGAAAGCCCTTGGGATTTCAGCGATAGCTTATATCGCTGCCATCTTTTTGAGAGCATTGATAGCGCTATTAGTAGGAATTTGAAGTAAAACATGATAAGAAAGCTTATATGTTTCGTAAGCTTTTCATTCACCAGTCTACCAAGACGTAAGGGCAAACGTGCAGAATTCCTGCTTCTGCCTTTTGCTCTGATGTTTTGGTAAAGTTTCCGCGACGAGGACGAAACATTAAATGCCTAGAAGGTTACCCGAAAAAACAAGGAGTACGGGAAGGCGACCAAGAAGATTCAAGCGTAGATATGGTGCTCGAACCCCACTTTTCCATTCAGCACCAGTAAAAGTAGGACAGGAACTTGAAGTCTTAATAGACGACATTGGAAGCCGCGGTGACGGAATTGCTCGAATAATGGGATACCTAATTTTTGTGCCTGAAGCAAAAATTGGCGAGCGACTAAAAGTCAGAATCATAAAAGTTGGCAGAAAATTCGCTGTCGCGGAAAAACAAGCATAAGATAGGAGGAAACCGGATGAAAATAAAAGATTTAAGAAACGGTATGAGACGCGTAGACGTGGAAGGAAAGGTAATCGAAAAATCTGAAACCAGAGAAGTCAGATCAAGATACCGGAATACCCTACTCCATGTTGCAACAGCCACAATAACCGATGGAACAGGCACCATAAAACTGACACTGTGGAACGATCAGATAAACCAGGTAAACGTTGATGACACGGTAAAGATAGAAAACGGCTATGTCACCAGCTTTCGGGGCGAAATCCAACTAAACGTCGGCAAATACGGAAAATTAACAGTAGTAGAATAATCGTCTCAAACCGTAGTTCGCGACTACTAAGCTTTAAGACAAGAGGTGAAATAAATGGAAAGAAGGCCAAGAAGGAGAGGCTTCGGCCGAATGCCCCCTAAACCAGTGGAACTGGGAAAGGAGTACACTGTGGAAATCCAAGAAACCAGCCGAAGGGGCGAAGGAATCGCGAGGATAAAAGGGCTAGTAACCTTTGTTCCGAACACCAAGCCTGGCGACCGCGTAAGAATAAAAATAACCCGAATCAGCCGGAGATGCGCAGAAGGCGAAGTCATAGCCCAACCCCCCGCTGAAGAGGCTGAAGCAAAAGAAACAGAAGAAGCATGAAAATCTCTCCATGACAAACGCCGCAAACGCTCTTGCAAATTCTTCTGCTCAAACTAATTCAGTTAGGGAAAACCTTTTCATAACAAACCTTGCATTATGCAACATTTAAGAGGAAAAGGAAATGCGGAGAGAAGATCTTCTCGCTAGCCCTGTAGAACACATCAAAATAAGCCCAAAAATGACCGTTAACCAGCTAATCCTAGAATTCGAAAAATCTGGCTCTTTTGGAGCTGGAAGACTTGCAATTGCATGCAACATTTTTGAACGAATGGTGCGAGACGAAGAATGCACAATTTATTTAGCGCTAGCTGGCGCAGCGGTTCCAGCCGGACTCCGCACCATAATCACAAATCTAATCCGTAAACGACTAATAGACGCTTTAATAACAACCGCGGCTAACATGGTTCACGACTTTATCGAAGCCATAGGCGGACATCACTACAAAGGACACTGGGCAGCAAACGACTTCCTCCTCTACCAATACCACATCTACCGCATCTACGACATCTTCGTTCCAGAAGAAGACTTCATAAAAATGGACTACCAATGCACCGAAATGTTCACTGAAATCGCCAAAGAAGCTAACGGGCAATCCCTATCTTCCCATGAACTAGCTTGGGAAATGGGCAAACGCCTAAAGGATCCTAATTCCATACTGCGCGCCGCCTACGAAAAAAGGGTACCCATATTTATGCCTGCTCTCCGCGACTCCGAATTCGGCTACATTTACTGGATGCACTCCCAAAGAAACCCGCAAAACACTCTGAAAATAGACGCGTTCAAAGAGGTGAGTTCCCTAATCGAAATGTTCAGTAACTCTCCGCGAAACGGAATGATAGTCCTAGGCGGAGGGGTCCCCCGCAACACGGTACAACATGCAGCCGTAACCTCAAGAAAGGGAATAGACTACGCCATAGTCCTAACCATGGACAGGCCGGAAACCGGCGGGCTTTCAGGCTCAACCCTCGAAGAAACAGTGAGTTGGGGAAAACTTAAGAAAGAAGCACGAAAAATCATGGTAATAGGCGACATGCTAATAACCTTCCCTGTAATAGTCGCAGCTGTAACAGAAAGACTAGAAGAAAACTTCACTAGAAATCCAACACTAACAAGCACAAGGGGCAAGACAACATGAAAGAGAAATACTGCGGAAACTGCACCCAACATGATATGTATCACTATCCAGACAAAGTCTTCTGCCAACTACGCTACCTGAAAGGAGAAAACCCCATAGTAGACACTTTATGGTGCTGCCCCCACTGGAAATATGACCCCCAACCATGCTTCTGCCTGGAAAAAGCCAAACAAAACGCTAAAAACACACAATAAGCTCCCTAATTAACTCGGCAAACAAAGCCCGGTGGTGTAGCGGCCAAGCATGGCGGGCTCTGGACCCGCTGACGGGAGTTCGAATCTCCCCCGGGCTACCAACAAACCCTACTCCTGGCACTGTTTGAACTCTTTTCGACCATCACGGAAGAAAGCTGCGGACCCGGTTCAAATCCCGGCCGGAGCACCAACTTTCTTGCGCGCTCAATAACATGAGGGGAACACTATAGAAAGCTACAGTGAACCACCTATGGGAGTGTGATCCATCCAAAGACTGATCATAGAGCCTTCTTCATATCCCCCATACAACATTTTAAGAAGCCCTAAATTTATTCTTCATGAATCTGCGTGGGCACGATAGGTCTCTACTCAAATAGGTTCCTCAGAGATATCGTAGGAAAGATCCAAGCTTCTTGGTTGGTAGTCTGGCGACATGGTGGTAAGGACAAACAGGAGATTGAGGCGACTATCGTCGGCGTAACATTCCATTGGTTGTGGAGAGCATCTATACAATCGAGTGTTTCGGGGCATTTTGAAGAATACTGCATAGGGTTCGCCATGGCATGCCATTCGTGCACCATAGAAACCAACTGGCTTTGCTTGTCCAATCATACGTAAGTGATGCTGATCCTTGTACCAATCGGAATTGCCCATCAATAGTTTTAGATACCCTGGGAGAGTCTGTTGCCACCTTGGTGTCTGTAAGGAGATTGGTGATAGACCCCTTGTGTACCAAACGTTCTTACTATGTTGGATTCGAATAGGACTATTGGAATAATATAGACAGATTCCTTGAACCTTTCCTTTTGAAACTTCAAACTCGTAATAATCCAAGTTTAGCTTTTCCGTCAATATGCCGTTACGTTCAGTGAGCAGATGAATATGAGCAACCAGTTGATCAAGGATTTTGACATCTTTTTCAAAAGGCTTCATATAGATTTCTCCATTTTATATTCTATAACTTCCACTCTTAAAATAATCAGCTACTTTAGCGCACAGTTAAGGAAAAAGCGGGCTTAGCCTACTCAATCAGAATAGAAAACCTGAACCCCGATAATTTAAACGGATATTTGAACCTACCACAGATTTTCTTGAGATTTTACGGCCGATTGTGGAATTTGAATGTCTATTTGTAATTGAATCACAATTGCTTCATCCTCAGTTGATCTCATAGTTTATTTGATGCTTATACTAGAAGTGGTAGTGACTCAAACAGACTGGTTTACTACCCCTTTAGAGCTCGGGGCAAAATTTCAAGACCAATTTAACCCATATCTAAAAATAAACCTCTAACCTTCTAATTCTAAATATAAGCGCGTGTGATATCCAGTCCTTCACGGAGCGTATGGACCACGCGGAAGAACGAAACCCTCAGGGAGAATCTTATGTTCACCTCCCCCTTTGGAGAATGTGTAACAAAGCCATACTCGTTAAGCGAAATCGAGTTTCAGGAAGGTATATAGCAATGCTAAGAAAGAAAATAGTCGGTATAACACTCTTCTATTCACTTGCTTATTTAATTGCTTATATCATGAATCCTTTTCTAGTTTCACATCTGGAATTATCAAACACGCTTGCCAGCCTTCTATGGATTCATATATTTACATTGGTTGCAATGTTCTCAACAGTCTTTGCAATTTTAAAGTTAAGTAATGAAAACTGTACTTTTTCAACCTTTGGGATTAGAAAATATAACTTAGGTAATAGCTTTTTGTGGGCAGCGGCTTTTTCGACACCAATTCCTCTGCTCTGGTTTATTGGCACACTAATTGTAGGTGTTGATACAATGTTAATTGCTGCCAAACCTTCTTGGGCTAGTCCACCAATTTCGCTTCAAATTTTGATGTCTGCATTAGTTTTATGGATTATGGCGGGCGTTTTAGCGTTTATATTCTGGGAAACTTTTCCTTACGATTTTCTAAAAGATTTTCCCAAGAAGTTTGTAATACCTTTGATAGTGGTTTTATGGGCAGGTCTATATAACACTCCTCTGTCAACAGGAAAATTTGACCCGTTTGATGTCATATTCTTTGGATTTCTTTTTACATGGGCTTATCATAAGACAAGAAACATCATCGGGATTTTAATGGCATATCTTCTAAATGAAAATCCTCTATGGTGGACAATAGTAACCTTCGGGTCAAAGACTGAAATGGCGTTCACTGCTTCTCTCATCTTAAGGATGTTAATATGCTCTATATCTGCATTTTGGATAATCAGAACGGAAACGTCCAAGGGAACAAATAAGCAAAGATAATGTGTCGCTTTGCTACTTTGTGATGCTTCGCTTATTTTACTAGCATGACATATTAGCTAGACTTTGCCGGATGGAATGAAATGCAAAATAAACAATAGCATCCCTTTTAAAGGTTAAAGTAATGAACGACTTAAAGTTCCGTTCTAAAGTGTTTCTTCACATTAAGTTATGTTTTCAAGGCTATAAGTTGCTTAATGCCTCCGCTTTGCTTATTTCGTCTTCCATTTCTGGTAAATCAATAGCTATGCTATAGACCTCACCTTAAGACCTCTAAGTCTAGTACAATTAGACGAGTAACATTCATTTTCGAAAGCGTTTTTGCAAGTGATATTGGACTCATGAACTTTATGGCTTCGGATCTACTAATCAGTTCTCTTTCCTTCAAGTCAATGCTAACTATAATTCGATCTTTACCAAAAGACTTAATCACCTGTTTCACAAAATTCAGGTCGTGCAGAGTTTCAGTTCCAATTATAATAATTCTTGAAACGCCGATTTCCAATAATTTCTTCTGCTTCCTTTAAATTTGTTACACCAGCGTCTACCATCAAGTCAAGATCAGTAGTGGCTTTCACCTCTTCGTAAAAGAGGAGTAGCATATTTACCTAAGATCGCATCTAAGTCTGCTATAAAGTTCGTCAAACCCCAAGGATTTGAACGCCATTGCGAGATCTTTTGGACGCGTAGAGTCACTTACGACACTTCTCCTACTCACCAAGCAAATAAACGCTCGATATAAGAGCTCAGATTTTTCTTATGAAAACTGAAAATTTAAATCAATTTGAACGCAAATCGGACTACCATAGAATTTATTATTTTAGTTTAAGCCTTTAGATCGGGTAACACCGTCCTCCTCCGCCACTGGGGGTTGGATGCGGTGGAGTACTATAAATGATAATGTATTTTTTGAACATGTTGTTTTCAGGGGTTATGTCACAGGGGATTTCACTTGTGTATGCAATTATGTTAAACGTGCCAGGTAATTGAGGCGTCCAAATGAACAATATTGTTCTTGACTCTCCAGGAATTAATGTTATATTTTGTGTTCCAATTAACCCTTCGGCTGGGAAAGACATAATTTTCGTTGTGTAATTAATGTTTACAGAGAAGGTTATGTTGTAGCCCCCTTGGTTTTTAACCTCTACGCAGATGCCTAGTGGCTCTCCGACGTAGTGAGGTGGCTCTGAGAACCACATATTTGTAATGGCAATTATATCTTGAGGTGTCCATGGGTACATCAACGGATAATAATCGATATTATTTGAATCTATGACGTATGGGGCGTCGCCTATACCGTCTGGGCCAGGCAAGTTTTGGTCAGGCCCCCAATAATTATCCTCTCCCGTATAATCGCTCCAGTAATTTCCCGCGATTGGGTAGGTTAAATTCCAGTAAAGACCTTCCATACTTCGTGTATTGATGTATGTATAATTGACAAAGTTGTTATGGTAGAATAGAATGTCGTAAGGTGAAGCTTTATTATTTACATCGACGATATATGTGCAATTGACAATGTTATTCTCAATAACTGTACAATTACGAACAGGGGGCCCATTGCGGCCAAACCAGAGAGCTTTTTCACAATTAATGATGTTATTTGTTGAAATTATCGTTTTATTTAAAATGTTATTGTAGTTAGATACTGTTATAGCTACTTGTGCATTAGTTATTTCATTTCCTTTAATTGAAACCGTGTAATTTTCTGTAGAAGGTGCTTCCCAGAAGTCGTCGAATCGGATGGCATATGACGAAGCGTTGATTATTGAATTGTTCTGAATAAATATTCGCCCACGAAATCCTATTGAATCTGCAAAAGTTGTTGTAATTCCTTGAGCTACATTTATCATTAAATTCATCTTTATTGTTATGTTATCAACATGTTCAAGTTCGATAGCGCCACCAGGTTCCTGGCTTTTATATAAGGAGGGTACAGTAGTGGGGCAAGGATATGCATAGTTTTCATCAGCAATGTGATAAACGGAATTGTTAAAAATCATGACATTAGTTAGGGTTCCCCCCACATCCATGCCTATACCCCCTCCATGCGTGGGAATGTATCTAATAGAATTTTTACATATTGAAATATTATCGCCTCCTTCGGTTAGAAGTATTCCGTGTCGAACTCTGAACATAAACCGATAGTAAACTTGAGATACTATCAAGCTCCAACCAGTAGAAAAAGATACAAAAACATCAAGCTTATATCTCTGCCCCTCATTTTTTGTGAAAGTGAGGGCAATGTTACCTTTTATCGGACAAGCAATCAAGTCATTTCTAGTTATTGGAAATTCATCTACTTTAAATCCGTCAGAATATCTTATTGGGAAGGGGGTCCATTTTCCCTCCCTGTATTTTTTGTAGTAAATCTTGTTTGTTTCTGGAGAACCTATCCAGAAGCAGTAGAGTTCGGATGCGTAATCATCAAAGCCTAAAACTGGAGCAGATGTGGATGAAACTGTTGTTTGAATAAGTTCTTCGGAGCTCCAACCATTTTCTGTTCGATTGAGATATACAATGCTATTGTTAGAACTCAGAAAAGCTAGATGTATCACGTTATTTACGCAAACAACACTATGGTAGGTTCCATCAATAATTTTACTTGACGAAACCTCTTCCTCATACAACCATACAGAACCATTCCAAAGTCTACCCTTCACTGTGTCAAATCCACGAGCATAAACGGCATATACCTCGTTCAACGAAAACGGGTGAACTTGAACAGCCCATGTTCCGAGACTACTCGAAAGTTTAAACGGGAATCCTGGTGTTGTTTGCCATGTTCCGTCATTTGTTGATGATTTTGTCACGTATGGAATACCCGTTGTGTCAACTGGAGGGGATACTACCTCAGTATATCCTATCCACGGATAACCATTGTCATCGACTGATATAAATGGATTTATATACTTTTTGTTTTCATTTCCTGGCACAGCTATTGTTTCAGTATCCCAGTTAATCGTGTTACCTGTGAACCTACCCCTTCGATAATAGATAGGGTCGCTCCATAATCCACTGGAATACACATAATGGACATAGTACGAAGGACTTAACCACACGGAGAAACTGCCCCCCTCTAGTGTTTCCCTAATACATGCTGGCTCACTCCAACGTAGGATACCATATTCATCGAAATAAGTATAGGTATACACCATATGTGTACCATTGGAATAGAACAACAACAATTGGCTACCAATGCTCCAAAGTTTGCGTTGAAATGGGGTTGAAATAGCGAACATATCAGTGCCTTCTCCCGGACTAACCCTATGTCTACGAGTAAATTCCCAAAAATGCTTCCAGTAGTTTATAGGCGTATAATTGTCGGTGTCATTCCAGATGTAAGGAATCTGCAATGTTGCATTCACAATGGTATTATTTTCAATTAACGTATTAGATACACGAATATGCATTCCCCAGGCCCAGAACCTCTCGTACCTTTCGTTATAAATTTTCGAATTATTTAACGCCCCTACTAAACAAGCTATGGTATTTTTAACATAATTATCATGTATTACCAAGTTAGATCGAGAAGTCCATGGCGGAACAGTCGAAATAAATATTCCGAAGGTAACATTTTGAATAAAGTTGCCATAAACTTCATCATACTGGTCTGAAAGGTTTATATTCTCTGGTGGATAAAATCTTATGCCAAATGTTTCTTTGTCAAAGTTTTGACCTAAAGGATTCCCCCAATCAACGCTAGCATTTAATATCCTATTGTACTTTACTATGTTATTTGTTGAAGATTCCATGAATGCAAATCCTTCATGCCTTAAATTAATTATAGTATTATTTTCAACAATATTACCTGACGCATAAAATCTTATACTGCTTACATTAACAAATGTAGTTTCCTTAATCCAAACGGGAGTTTCTAGTTCAATACCGTGACCGAATTTTGATCTGTCATTTGTATAAGGTGGCCTAATAAATAGGTACATTGGACTACTGACAGGGGCTCGACCTGCATTACAGATTTTAGAATATAGGATTTCAACAGCAGATTGTTCTTCGGCATAGATCCAGTATCTACCACGATAATTGGACGTTATTGTGGAGTCAACAACGCTTAAAAGTCCATTAGTCTTTACTGTCAGATTTTTGGGTACAAGTGCTGCTTCTGAAACTCCTATAAACAAAGTTGAATTTCTTAAAAATAATTTACCCCCATCTAGGATTATTACACTTCCACCCACAATAATAATTTCATTGAACATCCATACAGTATCATTGATTATCCAATCTCCTTCAATCATTATGCTATTCTCAGATGAAGTTTTTAATTCCATCCATGGAGTAAAAATCAGAAAACACAATATGTAAACGTTAACTATTGTAAACAAAATTCTTCTTAACATTTTTATCAGAAAGTTTTTTCTATTTATTATAATAAAAAAATTTATTGTCAACTTTATATTAACTTTAGAGATCATAATAAAACTAAGGTTTACATATTCTTGAAAAACATAACTAATCAAGAATGCAATTTCTCTAATAAAAAGAGAATGTCAAGCTTGTTCTGAATCAACCACTTTGATTGTCTCCGAAGCTTGTTCCTTTTGGATTATATCAAGCTTAATTAACGTGGGGACTACTCTTAGCTCATAGTTGTTAGGCCAGCTTCCATCTTCTTGTTGCTGTTCCACTATGTTCTTTAACGCATAATTTACGGCCTTATTTTCAACAGTATAACCTGCGGCTACTAATCCGTCCAAAGAGGCGATCCAAGGCCAAACTGGCGGATGGGTTTTAGCCCATTCTGCAGCTTCTCTTAGGATGAATTTCTCTAACGCAACACAGGCATTTTTTATTATGTGAGAATCTTTTGGCAAACCAAATTTTATCAGTGCTGATATTGCTCTTTGCGTGGAATCTGGTTCAGTGTCGTTCGGATCGGTATCTTCAAGGCTTAACCACATTCCATCTGGAGATTGCATTTGTTTCAGCCATTCTACTGCCTTTATTATTCGTTCATCATTTCGGTATCCAGCCTCCACAAATGCTTCTATACAATCCGCAGTAAGTATTGGAACGCCTTTCTCACAGCTTGACCAGAAAGGTATCCTATCCTTTGAGAGCTTGGGATTTTCACGCCAGCTTCCATTCTCTTTTTGCAGACTTAAGAGAAAGTTTAAGGCCTTTTGGACAGATGGCGAGTTTGGGCTTACGCCTGAACATATCAAGTTCATTATCGCTTCAGCTGTTACAGTAACTGAAGATTGTTCGTCAGAAGTTCTGGAAAAACCACCGTCTTCACGTCGAAGATTATTCATCTCCTTCAAGTATTTTTGCGCAATAAACGTTTCCATGTTACCAAAATATCTTAGTAATCGCAGTTTTCTCCAACAACTGGCTTTCCTCCAAAAAACAGGCACAGGGTCTACTCTTAATTTCATAGTTTTTCACCTATGTAACCCGGTTTTATATAAAACTCTCATCGTGTTCATTGAACAGGTAACACGATTTTCTAGTGTATCAGGCCAACCACAGTCTTTATCTATGAAAGAACCATCAGAATCCTGTTGCTTTATTATCCACTTTAACAATCGAATCATGTTAGAATTTTCTTTGTTCACTCCAAGGCTATGCCAAGCTTCGGCAACCAAAAGACTCGCATCTAGACAGTCGCCTATACTTCCGTTTTCCTTTTGGTGGCTAATAAAATAGTTTTTCAATGTATCAACATCTACTGCATGCTTGAACTCTTTAAACTCACCGAGTGCGATTACTATCAATGCTGTTAGGTATAAAGAACTTTTGACTTCGCTTTTGAAATGCGACCAGCCGCCGTCCTTCTTTTGAGAAACTGCAAGATATCGTAAAGCCTTGGCGACTGCCGGATTCTCTTTTGACAAACCTGTTTTTAAAAGTGCCTTCAATACCCAAGCAGTCACATGCGGTGTTGAAACCCTTTTTTCGTAAATATACTTGTCATCCCACTCAATCGGATGTTTCACGCTGATGTTTTCAGCAAATCCCCCGTCTTCTCGCTGTTGTGTGAGAAGAAACTCAACAGCCTGCGACACCATGTCAGAGTCACAAGAGCCTCCAACATCTAGGAGCAAGTCTATGACTACGGCTGTTTCCACGACTGAGCTGGTTGTTCCCTTTGTTTCCACTTGGTAGCCTCCATCGTTCTTCTGGTAACCTTTGATTCTTTCCACTATCCCTTGAAGTTGCTGGGCATCTGCTTTTTTTGTATCTAACAAGTATCGATAAAGTCCGCCATACCAAGAAACTGTGGGTAGTTTCGCCAAGTTTTCTTTGTTTTGTTGAATATAGCCTTCTAATTCTCTTATCATTTTTATCTCCTCAATTTTACAGCTGTAAGGAGTAAGATATAAAACCTCGTTAACTATTCTTCACTCTAAAAGATGTATTAGTGGTGAAAGATGAGTCGAGATATTTCCGGGTTTTCCGAGATAATTGACAAGCTCAAGATTACCTTAAATCTGAATCAATATGAAGCCAAAGTAATTCTAGCTTTAATCCTTAGCCCACACCCTCAAACTGCGAAAGAGATTTCGCAGAGGTCAACAGTACCCATACAAAGGGTTTACGACATTCTAGAAGAACTAAAAAGAAAGGGATTAGTTGTTCAAACAATCAAGTTTCCAAAAACCTACACCGTGAAAAACTTAGAATCGCTTTTGAAGAAACGATTCATAGAGGAACGAATGTGGCTAAATAAATGGGCGCATGAGGAAATTAAACGGATAGAGGAAGAGAAGAGAAAACGTCTTAATCACCTTAAACGGGAAAGCTTTGCTTTGTTAGAAGTGATGAAAACTCTCCATAGGAGGCCTAAGACTGAACCAACCAAGATTGCTGTCCAGATTGAAGGTTGGGATAATATTCAAGAATTGCTGATAGAGCTTCTTAAAGAGGCAGATTACTCTTTTTGGGGGGTTTCTCGGCCTCCAGATTGGCGAGATCTGACAACACTTGGCATAATTCAGCCGAGATCTTTAAGCGAGTGGTATGAAGCAATTGATGTGAAAGGGGTTGATGTTAGGTGGCTTACTTCTTTAAGCGCTATTCCCTCCTACATAGGGTATACTCGAGCTACTTATCTTCCCAGACGTTTCATTGAAGATGATAAGATTTCTGAAAAATATGTGATTGTTGATGGAAGTAAGGTTCTTGTAAATCTACGAGATCCGGAAACTGGGATACACAGTGCTACTGCCATACTTATTGAAAGTGTATCCATTGCAAGAATTTTTGAGCAGCACTTCGAAACCTTATGGAGGGAAGCTAAACCCACAGAAACAGTGGTTCTAGGCTTTGAAGAAATCGTGGAAACTGTTTGTTCTAAATTAAGGGAATACGCGTTTACAGATTTGGAAATAAGAGTTTATAGAAGTCTCCTAAGGACAGGAGCAAGCTCAGTAAAGGACATAAGAGTTGATTTAAAGTGGGCAGATAAAAAAGACACCCCAAGCCTAAAGGCGTTGAGAAAAGCATTAAACGGGCTCAAGCGAAGAGGAGTCATAGAAAAACATCCCACACTCGATTTGTACCTACCCAGTAACCCCAAAACCTTGTTACAAACAATTTATCGTTAAATGTACATTATCACTTAATGGTTTCGGAAAATCTTATTTCATGAGGGTTTCCTTCTTTTGATTAGGAATCTTAATGAATAGGGCTTCAGATACTTTACAAGTATCCCTTAGTAAAGTTCATTGTTATAACCTTAAGAAACAGCATCTTTTTGATAGTTGCAAAGGCAATTCTATCCTTGAAGTTTTAAAAGACGTTTTTGCTCTTCACGCAACTAACCCTCAAACACCATATCTTTCTCTTTTTGCTAGGCTTCGTTCATTTCGAAAGGATTCTTTTGACCGACTAATGTACGAGGACAAAAAACTGGTTAGAGTAAAAGGAATGCGAGGAACCTACTTCATAATCAAAGTTGAGGATTTTCCTTTAGTTTATCAAGCCACTAGAGAAAACAATGCAAAGCTTAAAGTGTTAAAGAACTGGGGAATACGCGAAAAGGAATATTGCAAGGTTTCTGAAAAAATATTTGAAGTTCTGCAGGAAGATGGAAAAACGCTTCAAGAAATAAAACGCGTTCTACCGGCCAGACTGAAACGGACAGTGCAAAGAATCGTAGGACGTAGGAAATATTCCGCAACTAATCTTTCCGTGATTTTAAACATTCTAGAGATTGAAGGAAAGATTGTTTCATACAAAGGTAAGGGAACATGGTCACCTCTCCATCCAAACAAATATTTCTTGACGCAGAAATTGTTCCCTTCAATTAATCTACATTCAATTTCTAAAGATGAGGCGAAAGAACAACTAATACAAAGATATATCACTGCTTTCGGTCCAGTAAGTACAAGAGACATTACTTGGTGGACTGGCTTCAAGGCAAGCGTGGTAAAAAAATTGCTGCAGGAGAGAAGCGACAAATTTTGCCGATTAGAAATTGATGAATTGAAAGGAATATTCTGGATGGCTTACAAAGAGGTTAAAGAATTAATGGCAACAGAGAAACCGGAAGAAGTCAGTTTAGAGCTTCTTCCATATGAAGACCTCTATTTGAAAGGTTACAAAGATCGTAGGAGATTTGTTGAAGCTGAAAATGAACATATTTTCTATTACAATGGTTCTTCAGCAGCTCCATCTATTTTGTTCAACAATCGTCTAGTAGGCGTATGGAACTACGGCTTATCTAGAAAGGAAAAAATTACCTTTAAATTGATCACAAACTTAGGCGAAAATGTTCTTCGACTTCTTATTAAACAGATAAAGAGAACTGGAGAATTTCTCGACACCTTACGTGGATAATTTACAAGTTAAAGCTCGAATTGAACCACTATTAAATCATAGGGAAAATAACATCTCTTAAATTTCTGCAATCATTCATAAAAGTGGAAGTTGACTCTACTGTTTTGGGTAAAAGCTAAATGATTGTGCCAAATATTTCTTGAAACGTGAAAAATATGTCCACCGTCTCCCAACAATTGTTGAATTTGTTTTTCAAAAGAAGAACAATTAGGCGGTTTAGTTCTAAGCCGGTTCCTGAAGAGGTTGTTCAGAGAATAGTTGAGGCTGGACAACGTGCCCCCACAGCGTGTAACCTTCAAACCTACTCAGTAATTTGGGTTAGAGACGATAAGCTCAAAAACAAAGTTTTGGATGCATGTAAGATTTCAGGAGCAATTCGGGAAGCGCCCATTATCTTCGTGATTTGTGCAGACGTTTACAGGTTAAGTCAAGTTCTTGACTATTTGGGACATAACCACTGCTTTAGACATGGTCATGGATATTTGATTAAATTTATGAGTATAATGGACGCTTGTTTCGTAGCTGAGAACATGACTATGGCTGCTGAATGCTTAGGGCTTGGATCGGTATACATAGGATCTGCGTTTGCAAATGACGAGTTAATCGAAACATTAAAGCTTCCAGAAAACGTGATTCCTCTAACTCTTCTCTGTGTTGGCTATCCCAACGAACAACCACCGACGAGACCAAGATGGCCCTTATCTTCCATCCTTCACATCGACAGCTACAAAAAACCCACAGAAAAAGAGATGAAGGCTTTCTTGGAACACATGAACTATACGCTTGAAAAAGAAGGATACTATCAAAAGTATGCTAATAGGGAATCTACATATCACTATTCAGATCATATACGGCACAAAACAATAGCTGACCAGCAGGAAAAAATGGATTTAGAAATCTTATCAGTTTTGAAAAAAATGAGGTTTCTTCCAAGTTAGCTCAATTTACTTAATCTAAATATTTTACTCATGTTTACTTCGAATGCTGCAACAGGTTTTTCCAGATTCCATGCCTCTAAGATTTTCGGGTGAATCTCCCCTATCACTCCAATGTCCATTTTGTCTATTTTTATTTTGCCAACTCTTCCATCTATAAAGCTTGGGTGAACAGTTTCCTCTATTTGCCCCTTAAGATTTAAGGCGGCTAGGAAGGCGTCTAAGACTGATTTGATCTCTGTGAACCCAGCGATGGCATGGGTTATCACTGCAGCCAGTTTCTGTTCTTCACAGGTTCGTGTTTCAGCTCTTTTGTCAGGAACTACTACGATGCCTAGTTCGAATATCTTCTGTGGATATTCCACATGTTGATTATTGCTTAGGAATTCCATAAGCGAAGGCAAAAGCCAACTTCTTAAGCATGTTAAAGTTTGAACTTTCGGATTAGCTATCTCTACGATTTTCTCCGGTTTGAGATTCATTTTACTGAAAAGGCTTTGCTTATTTGTCAATGTACATGTAAGAATTTCTTGAAACTCCATCCCGATCATTATTTCTCTCGCGAAATCATGAAGTTCTGTTTGGGGAGTTATGGCTCCTGTTGTGGGTAGTCTCCGCCACAAAGGTTGGATATTATTATAGTCATAGGCAATAGCCACATCCTCAACCAAGTCTATTGGATGCATTATATCAATTCGATAAGGCGGAATGCACACTAAAAGGCTGTCGTTGCTCCTTTTTTCTGTGTCAAAACGAGCCTTTTTCAATAATTCGGCTACCTGTTTAGTGGTCAGCTTTAAACCTAAGACTTGATTCACATATTTTATGTCTAAGTGCATAGTTGAAGTTTTAATTGCAGGTGTAACGATGTTCTCCTTTTTGGTGCCGTACGCATATTTTATAGTCGTAGAATACGGTTTTCCCCCTCGGTCGACAAGTGAGAAAACAACCATGTTCAAAGTGTTTAGCACTGTTTCCAGAACTGTTCCGGTAACTTCAACTAAAACATTTCTGGTTTCGGTGGTTATTTTTCCTAAATCATTAGAATTTATTATCGGTGGGAAACTTAACACGTTTTTCTTTGAGTCGAGTAGGATTGGGTACATGTCGAATCTGCGGACTATACTGCCGTATTCTAAGCCTTTTGGGTGTTTCTCCAAAATTTCTTTTAGGGTCATTTCCTGCTCAAATCCTAGAGGGGCGAAGTTTGTTTCTGTGGGTTTTGTAACCGTATAGTGAAGTGGAGGAGCGATTAGGTTGAAGTTGTAAAGGCCTATAGATGTTCGACGTCGGTTTCTGCCGTAAGTCTGGTCAAGCTTATCTTGGAGGCGCATTATCCCCCGAATTATAGTATCGCTTAGCTTTAGGTCGCGTATCACTGCGCATGCTATGTAGGGACGGATCTTCCAGAGGCGCTTATCTACTTGTACTTCGACGTTAGAGTTCCCTGCGACGTTATACTTCTTTAACCCTTTTTCTAAACCTAAGAAACCACGGAGTGTTCGAGCTAGGCCTTCAACGTTCCATAGATCTGGACGGTTAGTATCCTTTATTTCAACGGTTAAGATTCCCTCTTTTTCATTAAAGGCTTTGACTTCGCCTTTTACGAAAGCGAGAATTTCATCTAGTTTCTCCATGTCTTTTTCAAGTTTCACGTCTAGAAGCCGCTCAAAGTCTTCATATTCTATTTCTATGGTTGGCATCTAAATTCTTCCCTTCCGTCTTATCCAATCTAGATCTTGAGTGAATACATATCGAATGTCGTCTATTCCAGCTCGCATCATGAAGAGGCGGTCAATGCCCAACCCCCAAGCTATTACTGGAACTTTTATGCCTAAGGGCAAAGTAACCTCAGGGCGGAATATGCCTGAACCGCCAAATTCTATCCAGCCATATCCTTCCTTGTAGGCACTCAATTCCACGCTTGGTTCAGTAAAGGGGAAGTAGTCAGGTCGAAACTTTACCTTGTCGGCTTCAGCTATTTCTATCGCAAATTTTTCTAGGACTCCAAGAAGGTCACGTAACGTGATATTTTCATCCACTACTATTCCTTCTACTTGGTTGAATTCTGTTAGATGCGTTTTATCCACGACTTCGGGACGATAACAACGTGCGATGGAGAAGTACTTCCCCGGAATTTCTAAATCCTTGCTTATCAATGTTCGGACACTAAGCGCAGTTCCATGCCCGCGGAGGATTAAGCGACTGGCTTCTCTAACTGAATATTTGTATCCCCAGCCTTTTGACCCTGTTTTCCATCCGTTTTCATGTGTTTCCTTAACCTTAGTAACGACTTTTTTATAACGAGATAGGTTTCCATGCTTTGGAGATTTAACGAAGTATATGCCGAATATTTCACGGGCAGGATGATCCTGAGGCATAAATAAGGCGTCAAAGTTAAAGAAGGATAGTTCAACTAAGGGGCCATACATTTCCTTGAATCCTAACGCTACAAGTTTCCTTTTAACTTCGTCTATGAAACGGAGGTATGGATGTTTCTTGCCAGGCCAAGTTTTAGCTACAGGTGCTTTTATGTTGTATTTTCGGAGTTTTGCTTTTCGCCATTTGCCGCTTACGATGATTTCTGGTGTGAGCTGACTTATCTCTGTTGCTGCATGGACTCCACGCTTTATAAGGTTCAGTCCTTTCCTTGTGATTTCCAGGGTTCTTACTGTTTTTCGGTTCATTTCAACAAGTTTTCGTCTTTTTAAAAGTTCTGCAGCTTTTTTCATCTCTGGATCGAGGTTTTCGATGATTACGGAAAGTTTTTTCCCCAAAAGTTTTAGCAGTTTTTCATCAGATCCTTCTTTTTCCGGGGTCTTTAATATTTTTAAGTATCCTTTTTCCGGTTTTGCCCAGCCTTTTCGTCGAAGCCAACCTAGAGCTATAGGAACTAGATTTTCCCTTAAACCTGCTTTCTTAATTACCTTTTTAAGCGGAGCTTCACTTTTCAATTCTAAAAGTACATTGATTAGCTGTCTTTCGGGTAATCCTTTCTTTGCGTATATCTTTCCTTCTTGAGTGATTGTAAGAATTGTCTGTTTCCTTTCCCTGATTTCCACTAGCTTCTGATCTTGTAAAACAAGAGCAGCCCGCATTAGAGCTGCTTCGGACAAACCGCTTTTAGTTGTGAGTTGATTCACATTAGCTTTTCCACCAAGCTCTTTTAGCACAAGCAGAGTTTTTCGCTCATGGGGCCTAAGTTCACCCATTAGGTTTTTCTCCTTGAATTTTTTAGCTGCTGAATTGCTAGTGTAGTAGATGAATAGGGCAATAAAAGTTTGCAAAAGTGAAACTTTTCAAAAATAGCTTTAGGTTGACCTGTTTGAACGTTTAATAACTGTTTAAGGTAAATTGGCAGGACATCCCTTCTCAACCGCACCTATTATATGCATAGAAGGATTTATGTTTTATTCCACTTGAAGTATTTCCCGGGCTTTATCTAAATACTTCCTGCGTTTCTCTCCATGTTCCTTAACGAATTTTAAGACATATTCAATGGTTCGTTTTTTATGTTCACCGCATAAGAGCCTTCCAGTTTTGCAGTCACGATAGGTTTTCGCTACCTCCTTATCGTCTTCAACAAAATGGAACATGTCAATTTCGTAAACTGGGCATATCTCTGGTATTCCGCCTTTTTCCCGTTGCTCTTTTATGGTAGGTCTCCCTCCAGTAAAGGCGTTGGAAATTTTTTCCGCAATAATTTCTGGTTTTTCATCTAGTGTAAAGTAACCCATAGGTGACCTTTTGCTCATTTTAGGTGAACCATCTAATCCCTTGATTATCTTATGGTAAGTGGCGGAAGGAGATTCGAACCCGTATTTTCTACGGAACTTCTGAGCCAAGTCTCGAGAAAAACGCAGATGGGGATCTTGGTCAACCCCTACGGGCACTATAGTTGGTTTGGGGCCTCCGAAGTCTGGGAGCTGTGGAAGAAGTATGTCTCCCACTTGTATTAGGGCGGATAGGTAGAGCCCCATATGTCTTTCACCATAGATGGCTTTCATAGTAGCTAGAGTAACTGCTCTTCCGAAAATTATGGCGAGATCTTTCACGCGGTTTTCTTTAGATTGACGGTAAATGTAAGCTTTTTTCGGATCAAGCCCTAGGGCTAGTACGTCGGCTATGTTACCTATAGCGTATTTTTCGCTTTTTTCGAAGGGGATTTTGTTATCTTCGTAGGCTTCGATGTCGGCTATGCAATAGAAGGTTTTAGCGCCTTGCTGCTGGAAGTAAATGATCTCTCTGGCTGTCATCAGTGTTCCAAGATGAAATTCGCCTGTAGGCTTTATCCCGCTTAATACCGCAAATTCCTTTCCTTCCTCCATGCATTCCACAATTTTTCCGAAATCCCTATGCCCAAAAACTATTCCTCTACGCATAGCCATGAACGGGTTCTTGATTCTTGAAAGCAATGGTTTGAGTGGTTCTATGCCAAACTCCTTGTAGAGCCTTTCATAATCCTTAACTATTGTGGTGCCAAACGGATCAAGGAGAATCATTTCACTTTTCTTTCCATCATTTTCGGACACTATACTAGAACCTCCGTTGACTTAAGCGAGAATGTGTGGCAGAAGAAGCTTTTAAGGTTAAGCGTGTAGATTAACAAAACAAAACATGAATGAAACCGCGGAGTTAAGGCCATTCCAAGGCGTTCACCAATTCAAGCTTTAGATATACATTGGAATACTTAAACTTTATTTCGAATAATCTTAAACCTTTTAAGCGTCCAGCCCCTTTTCTACATTCTCTCTTAAGATGATTGGAGGAAAAAACTTGGAGAAATCAACCATAGATATTGTCGGGCCTTCGTTTTTCAGATTGCTTCACCCAAAGCTTACCGTGCTTCTGACTTGTGTTGATGAAGCTGAAAGAGCTAACATAATTACTCTGGCTTGGGCTATACCCACATCGATTAATCCCCCTCTGATAGCAGTGAGCATATCTCCTTCTAGGCACTCTCATGGTTTAATTGAAAAAACAAAAGAATTTGTCATAAACATCCCAACTACAGAAATTTTAAACGAAATGTTCTTCTGCGGAAGGAAAAGCGGCAAAGATATTGACAAGTTCCGAGAAACTGGATTGACACCACTTCCAGCTAGAAAAGTTAAACCACCGATTATAAAAGAATGTGTGACCTTTTTGGAATGCAAACTTTTCAATCAAGTGCCAACAGGAGATCACACCCTATTTATCGGTGAAGTCCTAGCTGCCTATGTGGATAAAGATGCTTTCAATAAAACATACGATCTTGAAAAAATTAAACTAATCTATCATATGGGTGGAAATCAATTTACGACACTTAATCCGGAAATAATGACGCCGGAGACATAAGTAAAAAAGAATGGACTAAAAATCGAAGTATTCGCCAGGCTTTAACCCTACTACTTTCACCTGAGGCGCCTTCTCCCTCACAAATTTTGTGAATTCATCGATGGACTGCACCAACACTGGAAACGTTTGATAATGCATGGGAACTACTATTTCAGGAGTAATTAACCTAACAGCTTCAGCTGCTTCCAACGGACCCATGGTGTAGTAACTTCCCATGGGAAGAAGTGCCACGTTTGGATGGTAAAGCTTGCCGATTAACTGCATATCCCCAAATAGTCCAGTGTCGCCGGCATGATAAACGATCTTTCCCCCTCCTTGGAGAACGAATCCTGTAGGCGCTCCCCTTGCAGCTGTATGAAACGCTTGAACCATTGTTATCTTTAGGCCTTTTACCTCAGCTGTTCCGCCGATGTTCATTCCAACAACATTTTGGACGCCGTTACTTTGAGCATAGTTACACAACTCGAAGGTTGCAACTAAAACAGCTTTTGTTTTTTTGCATATGCTGAAAGCATCACCTAAGTGGTCGCCGTGGTCATGTGTAACACAGATAACATCTGCATGAGTTACCTCAGATAATTTTATTGGTGACTTAGGATTTCCTTCAATCCAAGGGTCTATAAAAACCGTTTTCTCAGCTAGCTTAAGCTCAAAAGCTGAATGTCCTAACCATTTTATTTTGGCCAACTTGTTCGCCCCGTCCCATCCTAAACTTTTTAGGTTTCTAACTCGCTTAAAAAGAATACGTGAAAAAATGAGTGTTTTAGACGAAGAGGTCTTGAAACGATATGAATCGGCTGGAAGAATTCTAGCTGAGACAAGAGAGGAACTTAGACGGTTTGTTAAGGTTGGAATGCCAATTATAGAAATTTGCGAAAAAGCTGAAGCTCTCATAAGAGAGAAAGGCGCTCATCCAGCGTTTCCTTGTAATGTTTCAGTTAACGAAATAGCTGCTCACTACACGTCTCCGCTTGATGATGAAAAAACAATTCCAGCGAATTCCATAGTAAAAATTGATCTAGGCGCTCATATAGACGGATACTTAACCGATACCGCCATAACCTTATGCTTCAACCCTAAGTACGAAAGTATGGTAAGAACCGCTGAGGAAGCGTTAAAGAAAGCTATAGAAACGATTCACGCAGGCATGTTTGTTTCTAAATTAGGAGCAATAATCGAAGAAGCTATAACCTCGCGAGGTTTCAAACCAGTTTCTAACCTAACCGGACACTTAATTGGAAGATACCAAGTCCATGCTGGAAAATCCTTGCCAAACGTCGCCCATTTGTCACTTTCAAAGATTAAGGTTGGTGAAGTCTACGCTATAGAACCCTTCGTAACGCTTCCTAGCGCTGTTGGAAAAGTTCGAAATGGGAAAGAAGCTCACATCTTCCGTTTTATTAAGAAAAAATCTGTAAAGAGTTCCTTGGCAAAAAGGCTCCTCGAATACATTCAAAAAACCTTCTATACCTTACCATTTACTGAAAGATGGCTTAAGAAATTCACAGTCGAAGAAAGCTACGAGAAAGCGTTTAAGGAACTTATTTCATCCCGAAGTGTGATGAAATACCCCGTTTTCGTAGAAGTCAGCCGAAAACCTGTTGCACAGGCTGAACACACAGTGCTAATTTTGGAAGACTCTTGTCAAGTTTTAACTTAAAACTTTTCTTCTTTCTTCTTTTGCTCCTTTATTTCACGATAAATTCCCGTGATCATCACTGGTTCATTGCATTTTTCGCATGCACCCATTTGCTTGAAAACATAGTCCCCACGTTTGAATTCTCTAACATTCTTAAAGCCACATTTCTGGCATTCAATGATTGTCATTATTGGTGGAAGTTTTAGCCGCCATTTTAGAACACGTTTTCTCATCTGGAGCAACATATAGGAAGACAGAGCTAAACCGATAAATCCTATTAGGAGGAAATACCCAGCAGCCGCCTCGTTTCTTGGGTATATTTCCATGGAGAAATATAGCGCCACTAAAGAAAGCGCTAACGTGACGAATATTACAACAAGAACGAAAGAGGAAATTCTCCTAGCTGTAGTTTCAGTGGTTCCTGTTGTTTCAGAGCTTTTATCAGCCAAACTCTCAACTCCTTTTTCCTTAATTATTGCCCAATTCCGATGGTATTACCTATCCCAGCAATTATAAGTGAATCGCCTTCCTTAGTTTTCTCCTGTATAACGCGTTTTATACGTTTAATCGCCTCATTAGCAGCTTCGAAAATTTCCTTTCGCATTGGCGAGACTGCGTCTCCAACATCTTCCTTAATTATCACCGCATTTATTGGAATACGATATTTTAATAACGATTCTTCAACTTTAAACTTTTCAACTCCCGGTCCGCCTATTGCCACTCCTATTCCTTCAGCTACTTCGCCAGGTTTCTCTCCCTCAAGTTTCAAAGCTGCGTCAACGACGATTATGGTGGCTATGTTTCCGCCGTTTTCTTCAATAATTGTTTTCATGGCTTCCCCTGGCTTTCCAACGTTTCCACCTGGGCCTTCAGCTTTTACCACATAGGCTGTTCTTCCCTCAAGCGGAACAGTTGCTACAACACAATCCTTAGCAATCTTCCTTTTCTCGTGCCCATACATCAATTTGGCTGCCACTAACGCGCCTATTCCATCCCCTATAGGTTGTCCGTAAGCAAAGGCCTTAAGCGCGCTGGCATAGGCTTCAGCTTCTCGCATCACAAGGGGTAGAATCATCTGAAGCTGCATAATAATGTAGAGACTTAACGTTTTTTTGCCGAGAATATAGAAGTGGCGAACAACCTTGTAAATGTAATTTAGAGCTAATGCAGCCTCCAAAGTATTTTCTAAATTGTTTATCTGTGTTTCATTTGCTGCAGGAGCCATCAGTCTGACTTCATCCTTGAAACGGTTGTCCCTAACATCAAGAATATGCTCCAGCTTCCAGACGATTCCAGCTGGATCCATACTTTCTGGCGGAAGGGCGAAATATTCAAGGAACCTGTCTACCCGTTGGGAAGGATCATCCTGAGGTTTACCTATCTCCTTAATAGTTTCAATAGCTATTTTCCTTCCTTCTTCTTTTATATATTTCAAACGGAGAAGCGAGCCTTCCACTTCTTTAAGCATAACATACATCTGGATTCTCTGTCCATAGAAAATGAACACTATGAAGAAAAGATAGAAGAGCACATTAACGATCCAGCCGAAGTTTTCGTCCAGAAACGGCTGGGCAATCTGCGAAACATTGACAACTGCTGGGAACATCAACCCTATCACACGTTCACCACTGGTAAACCACGGTTATAAATTTTGGGGATTTCCACTCCACATTAAACACGTATGTAGTTTAACGTTTAAGTGGGGCTGCCGGCTTTCCCGGGTTCGCGTGGCCGAAGACCACACTACAGCCGGGAACGGAGCGCGGTTTAACTTCCGAGTTCGGAATGAGTTCGGGTGGAACCCGCGCCCTATGGCCGGCTAACCCCAAAATACACGTGAAGTTTAAACACATTAACTTTTCGCTTTTCTTCTGCCGAATTGTTTCTTTAAAAAATTGGACGTTAGACAGCTGAACAACATCATTAAAGATTATTTCTTTCCTTTCATCCTATAAGGAATCTTGATAGTAAAACATGTGCCTTTTCCTTTCCTACTTTTGACGGTTATTGTGCCTCCGTGGGCTTCAATTATACGTTTGCATATTGGTAATCCAAGTCCTAACCCCTTAGCCTTGGTCGTAAAGAAAGGCGTCCATATCTTCTTAATCATTTCTTTAGGTATTCCTATTCCAGTGTCGCAGACGGTTATCTTCAGCGCCTCTTCCTCTTCTTCTGATCTTATTTCGAGTCTGCCTCCGTTAGGCATGGCATCCAACGCGTTTTTAATCAGATTGAGAAATACTCTTTTTATCTTGTTTTTATCAACAATTATCCTTCTTGATGTCGCATGTATTTTGTTTCTTATTTGCACATTTTTGGGGATTTCGATTTGAGAAAGGGTTTCTCTGATAATTGACTTGAGTGTGGTTGGAGTTAGCTCTAGCCGAATTTCCTTTGAAAGTTCTAGTAGGTCATTTATAATTTTGTTTGCGTATTCGATGTCTTTTTCAATTACCTTTAACATTTCTCTCGATTTCTTATCGATTTTTGGGCCTAGATGCATTTTCAGATAGTATGCAGCGCCTGCAATACCTGTCAACGGGTTGCGCAAGTCATGTCCAACCATTGCAGCTATTTCTCCGATGGTTGCCATTCGTTGGGATTTCAATAGTTTTTCTTGGGATTCTTTTAGAGCTCTTGTACGTTGTTGAACTAGAGCCTCAAGGTTTTCTGCGTATTCTTTCAGTTCTTTTTCAGCTTGTTTTCTTCTAATGGCTGATATTAATATTCCAGCTACTGTTCTAAGCAAGGCTACTTCTTCTTCTTTCCATTTTCTCTTTCTTTTTGTATCGTCAAATCCTATGAATCCCTTTAGTTCTCCTTCGAGGTAAATCGGCACCACTACTAGGGAACGAACGTTCTGTGTTTCCAAGACTTTCCTTTCAGCTTCAGCCTCTGGCGGAAGTTTATTGATATCTGAAACGATAATTGCTTCGTTCTTGAGTAGTTTTCCTGCCCACCATGGAAAGGTTTCACCTTTTAAGCCTTGCATGTTTTCAATCTGGGAAGTTGTTCCTTTGCTACACCACTCATGGGTGTTATCTATAACTTCCTCGTTTTCTCTAATCATGAAGAGGTATACCCTGTTTACTTTTACTGTTTCCCCGAGGATTTTTAGCGATTCGTTAATTGCCCTGTCGATTTTCTTTTCGGTGATGAATTTTGTCGAAATGAGACTTTGACACTGGTCTAATAATCGCATGTAGTTTATTTCTTCCTCTGCCTTCTTTCTTTCAGTGATATCAGTGAATGCTGCTAAATCTCCAGCATACCTTCCATCTTCAAAGATTGGTGTGGCACTTACAATTACGGGTATTTCCTTTCCGTCTTTAGATAATAGACAAATTTCGTAACTACTTTTCTCTCCTCTGGGTCTTCTACTAATTTCTTCTTCAACCTTCTTATAGTAAGCTGGTGGCACTATCTTTTTCCAATGTTTACCTAAAAGTTCATGTTCCATATAACCAAGCATTTCTACCATTTTAGGATTAACAAACGTTATGTAACCATTAACGTCGTTGATGAGTATGCCTTCTTCGATGCATCGAATAATACGTTCATTAAAATCTTTAAGGCGTTCAATTTCTCCTTTTCTCTTAACAGCATCAATCACGGTAGTTTCAAGTTCTAAAGATTTAGAAGAACTACGCTTATCTCTCTTTAACCTTCTATTTCTCTGCATTTCCGTAGCGCCTTATAGCGAATTTTACTCAATACCACTGTCCGTAAAGTTGTGTTAGGCTATGATTAATTAGGATTGTGAAATCATGATTCATATACACAATCAAGACTGGATACTTTACCTTAGAAACCTATATATCCAAATTTTGTAGTCTCAAATATTGGTGGGGCCGTAGTCTAGCTAGGTATGACGACGGGCTCCAGAAAGTGTTTGCAAGGCTATGGGTTTGCGGACCATCATGGGATGACGAGTTTCTGGAGCGGTTAGGGAAACCCGTAGGTCGTCGGTTCAAATCCGGCCGGCCCCACTAAAATATAACTTTTAAATATCACTTGCTAAAATCTCTCCGCATTACGTTAAAAATATAGTAAAGAAGAGAAATTATACTTCCTAAACGTTTCTCTCTCAACTGAATATAATTACAGAGAAAACAGCCCTATTCTTCTTTGAAGATAACATGAATCCTTGTATGTCCTTTAAACCACACTTTGTTGGATAGTTTACCTGTGACTGTTAATGTGACGTGGTGAACTATAACTTCCTCTTCTTCATGGTCCTCTATTTCTATCTCGTCTAAAGTATTTTTGATTAATCTTATTACTTCATTTCTCCTAAATCTAACCATTAATCGAGGAGTCTTTGTGCAACCCTTAGTTACTGCAATAATAGGCGCATTGGAGTCTATGCCAATTGTTTCATTAAGCTTAATTGTTGAGGGGTCTACCTCCCTTATGTTATAATCCTTGGGAATTTCGATTATGCATTTAATCCATTTTCCGTGGCTACTCAGTTTTAATTTGTGAGGTTTCACGAAAACCCTTGTAGTTACAACTTTAGTCGGAGCAGTTTCACCTATATGTTTAAAGAGCAAAGCTGCATCAATTATATCAATCTTCCCGTCTCTATTTAAGTCAGCTTCTGCGTTCCATCTTATGTGTCCCGGATAAGCACCAAAAGCTTGCATGAGTATAGCTAAGTCTTTTATGTTTACAACACCGTTTCCATCTAAGTCTCCCATAATGTTAGTCAGAGAACCTAAAACCGGAGGCATCACTGACGCAGAAAGCATAAACGTTATTGCGATGATTACACTAGCAATTCTTATTATTTTCATGGCCTTCCCCTATAATCAAGCAGTGAAAGCGTATCATATTAATGCGTAAGGAATCTCTTTATAGAAGATTTCTATATAACAGAAAAAGTTTAGGTCACTCATCTAAAGAATTTTTCCAGTAAACCTAAAGTTAAAGAATCCAAATAATCCTTAAAGTACAGAAACCTATAATGGGGCTGTCGGCTAGCTTGGTCTAGGCTCCGAGACTCGGGCTCTCGGGACCCCGGTTCAAATCCGGGCAGCCCCACCAAAAATTTTGGTTTTAAGGTTAGAAAAAGAAGAGGGGGTTTGTAGAATTTTACTTTTCTTTTGCCATTGTGTAGACTGCTTTTATGGCGATTATTACTGCTGCGGGGGCTACAAAAGCGACTATATAGTTCAGGATGGCGGTTGCCCAGTAATATAGGAGTTCATGAAGATTTGTAAGCGGGTTCCAGACATCAAATTGTGTGCCTACACCTACCCTAGTAACCATTAGGGCGATTGCGGCGATTAGGAAGGGTTGAACTTCTTTTGCGGTTATGCTTATTAGTCCGACGATTATTCCAAGAATTAGCATAAGTAGAGTTATGTATCCGTTGATGTCCTTTACAGCGGGGTCGTGCCAGTTACGTACGTCATAGGCCATGAAGCCTACTGCCAAGCCTGCAAGTATTGCTATAGCAACAAATGCCATAAACGCATAGTGTGCTATTTGTTCATATTCCATTTTCTTCCCCAACGTAAAAGCGGTATGGAGTCTTACGATTTATAAGTCTTACGTGTGACCGAACTCTGTAGAAAAGGAAATTTCGGTTTTTCTCTGATACACAAGATTTAAGTAGACTCTAAAATTAGGGTTTCCGATAAGGTGAGTTACGGTTATGGATTATGCTGTTGAGGCTGAAAGGCTAGTAAAGGTTTTCGGCGGTGTAAAAGCCTTAGATGAACTAAGTTTTCATGTGAAGAAGGGGGAAATTTTCGGGCTTATTGGGCCAAACGGTGCGGGTAAGACTACTGCTTTAAGAATTGTTTCTACTCTTCTTTTGCCCAATTCTGGACGGGTGGGCGTTTTTGGCTTGGATGTTGTGGAAAAAGCCAATGAAGTGCGTATGATTTTAAGTTATCTTCCTGAAGAAGCTGGGGCTTATCCGAATCTTTCAGGTTTGGAATATTTGGAGTTTATGGCTCGTTTTAAAGCGGAAACGAAGCTTCAAGTGAAGGAGCTGGTGAAGGAGGCAGTAACTATTTCAGGTTTAGGTGAACGTTTAAAGGATAAGGTTAAAACTTACAGCAAAGGAATGAAACGAAGGCTTCTTGTAGCACGGGCATTGATGGGTAAGCCGAAGCTCGCTGTTTTAGATGAACCGACAAGCGGCTTGGATGTCCTTCATTCTTATCATGTTAGAGAAACAATAAAACGATATGTAGAAAACCATGGTATTACGGTGCTTCTTTCAAGCCATAACATGCTTGAAGTGGATTATCTCTGCGACAGAGTTGTGCTTTTAAACAAAGGTAAAATAGTGGCCGAGGGTTCACCGAAACAACTCAAGGAAAAATTTGAAAGTAAAAATCTTGAAGAAGTGTTCGCAAAGGTGGTTAAAATTGCTTAAAGGCTTAGGGAATTTAGTGCTTAAAGAGTTAAAGGAGCTGATGCGAGATCCTAAAATCTTGATAGGCATGATTTTAATGCCTCTCATAATATTTCCGATAATAGGCGGTATTGTGGGCGCATCCATGGAAGCCGCTAAAGAAAAACTTGCTGAAATGTCGATTATGGTTTGGAATCATGATAATGGAAGCTATGCAAGAAACTTCACTCGATATCTGAGCAATTCCGGAATAAAGATTCACGAGATAGAAGCTTCGACTTTGGAAGAAGCGGTAAGCCTCATGTTAAACTACAATGCCACTTTACTTATTGTTATTCCTGAAGACTTCAGCAAAAACATCAGTAATGTTCTAGAGGGAAACGCCTTGGTAGGGGCTGAAGTGGAAGTTTTTGGGGTCTTTGGCGGTGGTGGGGTGTTCGAAGAAATAGGTGTTTCCGTTATTGATTCTTTAATTGAAAGCTATAATCGGCGGAAAGCTCCTAACCCGATTCGTTTGAGAAAAAGCACGGTTGTTAAAGGCGAGATCCTTTTTGGGGTTGATCCCTCTATGGTGGCTGGTTTAATGATGATGCAGTCAATAATGTTGCCCATAATGATTATGATGCTTTTAACATTCGCTATGCAAATCGCCGCTACTTCAGTAGCTATGGAAAAGGAAGAGAAAACGCTGGAAACTTTACTTACTTTACCCATAGGTAGATTCACTATTTTGGCTGGTAAACTTGCTGGTTCAATTATAGTAGCTGCTGTTGGGGCCTTGGCCTATCTAGTGGGGTTCAGCTTTTATATGGGATCCTTTATTGGAGCAATTCCAACCGAAGAATTAAATTTGGATTTAGCCTCTCTAGGACTTGCACCATCAGCTTTGGGATATGTACTCTTGGGGACTTCGCTTTTTGTTTCACTTCTCTCAGCTTTGGCTTTGGCAATAATCTTGTCCGCGTTCGCGGAAAACGTTAGAAGCGCACAATCACTTATAGGCTTTATATATCCCCTCATATTTGTTCCTTCCTTTGTGCTAATGTATTTGGACATAAGTTTGCTTCCGTTTCCGTTAAGGATTCTCATACTGGCTATTCCATATAGTCACCCTATATTAACATCCAAAGCTGTAATTATGGGAGACCATTTAACAGCTGTTCTAGGCATTCTCTATGTCTCAGCCTTTACTGTAGCCATCCTTTATGTTGCTGCAAAACTGTTCGCAACGGAGAAAATATTAACCGTCAAACTTCGAATGAAAAGTTTCAGACGGAAAAAGAAAACTAAATAGATCTGAAATTCCCATTCTTCAACGGCTTCTCTTTAACTAAGTTTTCAACAACTTTGAAGAGTTCTTCCACCAAGTAAACTATCGATAGCCCCATTAAGAAGAGAAATGGAAGATTCCAAAATGACTCCTGGATGGCGATCATACTTCCTACCTTTTCCTTTATTTTCTCCGGCGAATAAATAACATAAGGGCCAAAGCCCATCTTAAAATTGTACTGGACTGTTCCGTCACCACGGATATGACTGATGAAAAATAGAAAAGGATTGAGGGAAACGTTACATTGTCCATCTACGATCGCCCCGCTACAATAGTGTCCCTCTACAGGATTACATACCGAAGAAACCTTTACTTTTGCAGAATATCCCAACCCTTCGGAAATTGCAGCCAACCAGAAGATAAACATGATGAACAGCGCGGCCAATGCTCTTGTCAGCATTCTTTTAAGTTGTTTCATGATTTCCCGGAGAATACCGAGCGGATATTGTTTTATTTAAGGGTTTGTCCCCTTAAACGCCCATTTGTTAAATCCAATTGGGCAATAGGCTTCTACCTATGGACTGCTAGGAAAGTAAAAACGTTTAAGGATGATTAATATAGAAAGAGAAAGGTTTGGTGCTGGAAAATGGGTATTAAGGAAATTCGTGTGTATTCGGTTAAACTTCAATATAAAGAACCTTTTCGTATAGCTTTAGGCACAAGTACTGAAAGCCATAACGTTATTGTACAAGTAATAACCGATTTCGAAATTGAGGGTTGGGGTGAAGCTTCACCTTCACAACGAATAACCGGCGAAACACCACAAACAGTAATGGAAGCGTTAGACAAAATATCGCCCAAGCTTATTGGTATGTGTCCCTTAAGAATTGAGCATGTTGTTGAAATTATGGATGAAACTGTTTCTGGAAATCCTTCCGCCAAAGCTGCTATCGATATGGCATTACATGATATTTTGGGAAAGGTTGCGCAAAGGCCCCTTTATCGCGTCATAGGTGGTTATAGAACCAAAGTGTTAACGGATTTTACCCTCGGAATAAAATCCCCGCAGGAAATGGCTGAAGCAGCAGTTAAAGCCATAGAACAGGGTTTTAGAGCCTTAAAGATTAAAGTGGGCATCAATCCCGAAGAAGATGTGGAACGGGTTGCAATGGTAAGGAACTCTGTAGGCAACAAAGTGGCCCTTCGAATAGACGCAAATCAAGGATGGACCCCTGAACAGGCTGTAAACGTACTTAAGAAGCTTGAAAGATTCGACCTAGAGTTCGTAGAACAACCAGTAAAGGCCAATGACCTCGAGGGCTTAGCTTACGTACGAAAAAACTCTACAATCCCGATCATGGCGGACGAGGCTGTTCATTCACCCAGAGACGCATTAAAAACGGTGGAAGCTGAAGCGGTGGATCTAATTAACATAAAGCTCATGAAATGCGGGGGGATATTAAATGCGAGGAAAATAGCTGCAATAGCTGAAGCCGCTGCTGTTCCCTGTATGATAGGCTGCATGGGCGAGTCTGGCCTCGGGATAACAGCTGCTGTTCACTTAGCGGCGGCTACCAAGAACATACGCTACGCTGATTTAGATTCTGACCTCCTACTGAAAGACAAGCTAATAGAAAAAGGCTGCGCGGAACTTGAAGGGTCTCTCCGAATTCCACCCAACCAGCCGGGAATAGGCATACAAAAAATATTTCATGGAAAACTTGGTAAGCCAATTAAGGTTTATAGATGAGAATAAGGCGAAGGAACCTTTTCTAAGGGCCAATGAATCCACATTTTGGACATTTATAAGTTCGACCAAAGTTTCGGCATTTTTTACATCGCCAAATGGTGATTTCACCACAGTTGGGGCACTGGAATTTTGTCGCTTCGCTTCGTGGTGGAATAGGTTTATTACAGCTTGTGCAAACAGTTAAGACTAACGTTTTCTCCGCCATCATGCTTTTCTCCGAAATTGAAAATGTATTTACCACAGACCTTTATATTTGCTACGTTTTAAAGACAAACAATTAATTGAACATCTCTTCAAAAGAAAGCGGTGAGAAGCTTGCATCATAAACTGGAGGATGATAAACAATACCATATTCGCTGTGGAAAAGGTGACTTAGCTGAATACTTACTTGTCCCCGGAGACCCAGATAGGGTGCCTAAAATCGCTGGTTTCTGGGATGTAGCCAAAGAGATATCCATGCATCGTGAGTTTAGGGCCTTCACTGGAAAATATAAAGACGTTGATGTGTCCGCCATCTCAAGCGGTATTGGCCCGGCTTGTATGGCCATTGTTGTCAATGAAGCATCGCGAATAGGAGTGAAGACTTTTATCCGTGTTGGAAGTTGTGGAGCAATCCAAAGAAATGTTAAATGTGGAGATTTAGTGATCTCTACTGCCGCAGTTCGATTAGATTTTACAAGCAACTGTTATGTTATGGTGGAATATCCAGCTGTGGCTAGTTATGAGGTTGTTTTAGCTTTGATTGAAGCTTGTGAAAGCTTGGGAATAACTAATTATCACGTGGGGTTAACAGCTACCACGGCTGATTTTTACGCTGGACAAGCAAGACAAACTATGGAAGATGTAACGTTTGAGCAAACTAAGAATTTTGTTGAAGTTCTTCAGAAGGCTAATGTTATCAACTTTGAGATGGAAGCTGCTACCCTGTTTACTCTAGCCAATCTTTATGGCTTGAAGGCCGGAGCTATATGTGCCGTTTACGCTAACCGAATCACAGACGAATTTAAGCCAAACGCAGGGGAAGAAGATTGTATAAAAGTGGCGAACGAAGCGGTCAAAATTTTGGCAGATTGGACTATAGAAAAGCAGAAACAAAGGAAACGTTGGTTCTTTCCAAGTTTGATAGGAAAACACAACTTTTAACCTATCTATCGCTAAAAAAATAAACTATAAAAGGAAGATGATGACAATACAACGAACGAGCAAACATGAATAAAAGATTAATCCCGTTGGATGTTAAGATTCTACAAGCATTAACCGAGGTTGGTCCTCGAAACTTAAGCGAGGTAGCTAGAGCCATCGGTATTCCACGTGCAACTCTTCGTTTCCGGATAAATCGTATGATTAGCCACCCAAAAGTATCCTTCAAATGCAATGCAACGGTTTACCACAATTTCTTAGGCATGAAAAAAGCTATAGTCGTCGCAAAAGCTTCCCCAGGAAAAGAACAACTCCTTTATGACTGCATGAAAGCAAATGATTTTTGGATGCATCTAGTTAGAAGCTACGGTGAATGCGAAGGGTGCCTAGCCGTTTATACAATACCCGTAAATCATGAACAAGAATTTGAAGAGTTCATACAGACCATACAAGACTTGGGTGTAGCGGAGGAAACCAGAATTTACTGGTCCACTTGTTTCCAAGCTGGAAAGATCACCCCAGAATGGTTCGACGAGAAAACCCTGGGTTGGAGCCTGCCGTGGGACGAATTGTTAAAGGAAATTGAAAAAGCCGATACTGAACTTCCTTTCACATTGACTGATCCAGACAAGTTCCCAAATTATGGCGATGACATAGATGTTTTTATTTTAGGAGAGCTAGAAAAAGACGCTTTACAACACCTTCAAAGCATTGCCCGTAAACTAGGGATAAGCCTACAAAGAGCGAGATATCACTATGAAAAACATTTAGTTGAGAGAAAACTATTAGAAGGCTTTGAAGTATTCATATTTCCATATGATCCTGAATACTCTGACGAAATTCTTCTCTTCCTAGAATTTTACAACCATGAATATCTAGCCAAATTTGCAAACTCTGTAATGGACAAACACTTTGTAAGAGGTTTAGGGAAAATCCTAGGCGAAAACTCTCTAATCGTGTCTGTAAGCCTACCGCGAAAAGAATTCCGCAAACTTATGGATATACTCTCCAATCTAGCGAGAAAGAAAATCTTGAAGAACTACCGATATGTGATCGCTGACATCAGAACACATTCTCGTCAACCGCTTCCGTACAACCTCTTTGAGAAAAACAAGTGGATATACCAGCATAAAAACCATATAGCAAAACTCCGAAAACTTGTTCAAGATACTCTTAGTTAGACTTCAACATAATATCTACCATATTCCACAGTATAACGCTTTTCTTGGCATAATTCAAACCAATTTTTAAATAACAAGTAGTGGGATTATTCTGTCGAAGAGAAATGTCGAAAAATTCGCTGACGAGACTATTTAATAGCTTCTATCAAGATGTTTCTGAATATTTATTAATTGTTGAAAATGAGATTAACCGTTTCATTTCTGATGATTGCGAATTAGCTAAAATGTGCGCATATACTCTAAACGCTGGAGGAAAACGTATTCGTCCCCTCCTGTTATTACTTGCATGTGAAGCAGTAAACGGAAACATAAAAAACGCGTTATCCGTTTCAGCAGCCGTGGAACTTGCTCACACCATGGGGTTGATTCAAGATGACATTTTTGATAATGCAGAAACACGACGTGGGAAAAAACCAGTTCATATAGTTTGGGGCATTCACAATGCCATTCTTGCATCTGACTTCTTATTTCTAAAAAGCGTGGAGGCAGTAACTAGCTTAGCGAACCTGTTAAAAGGAAAGGAACAACAAGTAATCGAAATATTGAACTTATTTGTCAAGGCTGGGCTTAAAGCGATAGAAGGGGAATACTTGGATTTAATAATAAGCCAAAGAAAAATTGCGTCGATTGAAGAATGCTTAGAAGTTGCCAGGAAAAAGACAGGGGCCTTTATAAAAGTATCCCTGGAAGCAGGAGCAATCATTGGGAATGCGGCTCAAACCGAAAGAGAAGCTTTGTCTGAATATGGGGATTCGATAGGAGTGGCCTACCAGCTAGCTGACGACATTTTAGGGCTTACAAGTCTGTCTCAAACTTTAGGAAAGGAAATAGGTTCTGATATACGAAACGGGAAGATAACCGTCATAATTGCCCACTGTCTTAATACGTGCTCAGAAAGCCAGAAAAGAGCAATTCTTCGAACTTTGGGAAATAGAGAGGCTGAAAAAGTTGAGGTAGAGGAAATTATCGAGATTTTGAAGGAATGTGGTTCAATTGATTATGCTTATGGGTTAGCTAGGAATTATGCTTCAGAGGCTAAAAAAAAGCTGGAAACTTTACCTCAGACTAGAGCAAAACAGATATTGGGACAAATGGCGGAACTTATAGTTTCTAGGCAGTGGTGATAAATACATTTATAGGAGATAAGCAGCTGCAAAGGCAATTTCCGTGAGAAGGGACATGAAAAAGGCGTGAACAAACATTTTCTTCCTTAACCTTTTGGAGGGATTAGCCGTATATAATTTTTTAAGTATAAAGATTCCCCATAGACTAAAGGCGCTCAAGAATAGGTAATGTAGCTTGAACACTCCGAGAAATACTATTACCGGAATAGTGAGATAAACACCTACCATTAATGGAAGGATTATGAAGACTGATTTTTTAATCCCGAAACGCACAGGAATAGTTCTTATTCCAATGTTTAAGTCTCCTTCATAATCGACAAAGTCTTTTACAACGTTAGCGCCAGTTACTTGAATCACTATTAAAAACAGAATAGTTAATGCCTCTGGTGTAATCTCAAAGGGGCTTTTGAAAAGGCTCCATCCACCAATGAACGTTATACCCGAATAGCCAACAGCCAATGCTATGTTGGAGGCAAGTCCTAAATTCTTAAGCCTAATGGGAGGAACGGAATAGGCTATTGAAAGGATAACCCCTAAACTCATAAAGGTAAAAGGCCAGAATCCGAAGAAAAACGCTGCAACGAGTGAAACAGTGTAAAGGAAAGCTGAAGCAAAGATCGCCTCATTTTTGCTGAGTTTTCCTTGAATAAGCGGGCGGTCAGGTTTGTTAATTCTGTCAGTTTCAATATCAAAAACCCCGTTCAAAACGTTTATTGCTGTGGTGGTGCAAGGGCCAATTCCCAAAACCATTGCCAAGAAAATAGCGAACGGCGGCACCCCTTTTAAGGCGATTATTGCCCCACATAAGGCAGTTCCTATAGAAAAAATCCAGAGAAAGGGTCTCCCCATGTAGATGATAGCCCAAATTTTGGTTAACAGCTTCAAGTCTTTTCCACAGCAAAGTTTAACAGTCAATAGCTTTAAAATTTCTCTCCAAAGCCGGAGAGAGCATACATGAATCTCGTTTCAATTATAATAGATTTTACTAATTTTTTAGGCTCCTTACTTTGTTTTCAAGAGGACTATGCTACTTTTGAAATCGGTGGGCATTGGCTACCTGTGTGTTCGGGCTGTTTAGGCATATATCTAGGAGTTCTACTTGGCGCTTCAGTTTTACCCCGTCTAGAAACGTTTTCTAAGAAGATTTATTCTATACGGTGGGCATCCCTGTTTACTATACCTATGATCGTCTATTTTATCATCCTTAATATCGAAAGGGCTTTAAACATGTGGTTGATCCCTGGTGTTAAAGTGATTTACTTTTCCTTTGGGATTCTTTTTGGTTTCGAAATTTTCAATTTCGGTTACCAACTGGCCCAAGAACTGGAGGTAACCCTATTCCATAAAGCTTTGAGATTTTATCCCATTGTTTGGCTAGCTTTAATCGCTTCCTTTATTCTTGCTTTGCCTTTTTATTCCACAGACGTCTCAATAGTTTTCACTCTAAGTCTTCTCTTCCTAGTTGGGTTGGTAACGTTACTTGCGGCAATAATTGCTTTTACTACGAAGCTTTTATTGAAAATTACTACGCATAAAAACTTTAACACTGTTATAGCTTCTTCTCTTTTTAAAGTAACCGTTTTCACTTTTTCCTTTAGCGCCTTACAGTATCTATTCATCCACGATTCAGCTTTGACTATATTAGGATTTGTCTTAACCTTCTTAAGTCTCGGTTTCTTGGCTTGGATGGTTAATGATTTATCGTTGAAGGAGATGGGCTTAGTAACGAATAATTGGCGAAAGAATTTGGTTAATGGAATTCTATGGGCAATAATCCTTTATTCGCTTTTTGTAGTTTATTATGTTGTCTTTCGTCACTATAATTTATCGGAAATGCTTGTTAGAGGAAATTGGCATTGGATGCCTGTGATAATTGTTGTTGTAATTTCGGAAGAACTCCTTTTCCGTGGAATATTGTTTCCAACTTTAGAGAAAGGCTTGGATATGCATCTTTCAGTTTTTCTCTGTTCTCTTTTCTTCGCTTTGTCTCATCAAGCAACATTTTTTCAGGTAGTTTTAAACTGGAAATTAAAAGTCTTGCCGGCAATCACCGAGTTTTCTCTAATCAATTTTTCTGGAAGTATAATTTTGAACTATCTCTTTGTTCGAAGTCGTAGTTTGGTGGCTCCAGCTACAACTCATTCTCTTTGGGATTTACTTGTATACACTGGAAATATTTACACAATTCCGTTCTAAACTAAAAGGGAAGATGGGAAAAATGGGGGATTGGAGGTCTGTTATGCTACTATTTCCTTTTTCGCCTTCTTTTCCTTACTTCTACCGTCAGAAATGTTACCGCAGGTACAACTGCTAGCAGAATTGTTCCGAGACAGCTTCCTCCTCCGCTTGTTACATCAAGTCTAACGTCGTTGGTGTAGGTTTCACCACCACTCCAAGTAATATAGGCTTTTCCAAGGTAATATGTTCCGGTGCTGCTTGGAGCCTCTATTCGGTATGTGTTTTTGAATATGCCTCCTGAAGCCATGGTGCCTACTGAAACATCGAGTTGTCCACTTACAAGGGTGAAACCGCTTGGAAGGGTATCATCAATGTAAACACTGTAGGCGGAACCAGTTCCAACGCTCCAAAGCTGAACAGAAACATCTGTTTGTCCACCTGTGGAAACTTCAGCGTCGAAGCTGATTTTTGCCGCTTTAACATCAGCGCTGGGCGGGTTAAGTATCCAATTGTAGGCGGCTTGTACATCTATGATTCCCCAACCATAAACTATGTCCGGGCCAGCATCGCCCTGATCAACCGCTGTGCTTATCATGGCGCCTCTAACAAGGTTTGGTGAAACACTTCCGCCCTTTGCATCAATTAATAATGCAGCGGCCCCGGCAATATGTGGAGTAGCCATGGAAGTTCCGGACATTGTTGTGTATTGATTAGTTGTTCCAGCTTTGGCTGCTGTTATGCTTACTCCTGGAGCACATATGTCAGGATCAAGCCGCGTGTCTATCGTGGGTCCACGGCTGCTGAAGGAAGCTATAGAGCCAGTGGAGTCATCTATGGCGCCCACGGTCATTACCTTCCACGCGTTTCCTGGACATCCAATGGTGTTTCTCCCCGGCCCATCGTTTCCAGCGGCTACTGCAACGAATAATCCCGCATCCCAAGCATTATCTACGGCTTGACATAGGCTGCATGTGCCATCATCGTCACGGGATGCTCCTAAACTCATGCTGATAACATCGATTCCGTAAACGTCTTTGTTGTCTACACACCATTGTACGGCTGCGATGATGTCAGCCTCAGTTCCGCTTCCAGCTGAGTTTAGAACTTTTAAGCCTATTAATGAAGCTTCGGGAGCTACTCCTGTGTATAGCCCGCCGGAAGCTTCTCCTGTTCCGGCAGCCGTAGAAGCACAGTGTGTTCCATGTCCGTGATCATCATAAGGTGATGGATTGTTGTTTATCCAGTCTTTCCAAGCTATGACTTTTCCCTCATCTAAGTCCATGTGGTTTGCATCTATTCCTGTGTCAATTATGGCTATTACTTCACCAGCGCCTTTATATCCGAAATTCCAAACTTGTTTGGCCTTTATGTAGTCTACGCTTGTGTCAAGTGTAACGTGAAATTCCTGTTCTTTAACGATTGCTGAAACCATTTGATAATAACTTGATACAAGTGTTTCAATACCTGAGGGTACGTATATTTCTCCAGCGATCGCATGAAAGTTTCCTATGTTAAAAATGTAGGGTTCTCCATCTACAGCGTATCCAAGTTTGAAGTAGGGGAGCTGATCTAAAACTTTAGCTTTTTCTATTGTTGCTTTTTCGCGTAGGTGAATTATTACTCGGCTCCATTGTCCTTCAGGGAAGTTTCCTTTAACTTTGACTTCCATGGAAGGCAAAGAGGTTGGAAGCGCCATCGTAATGGGCGCAACGAAGGCGAAAATCAAAATAGTAGCAAAGGCTAAGAGCAGTATCCTTCTTTTGCTCAATCTTTCCTCTCCCGGTTTAGAGAAAATAGTTCGCATAGATTTTACATATAAAATTTTTCTACTTCATATTTTCAAAAATTTTGTTGTTTAATCTTAAAAAACATAATTTTTTGAATAAATAAACGAAAGGTTTTGGCTCCCACTTTTGTCGCTTATTTTTTAAAGAAGTTTGTTCTAGAGAAGAGATAACGCTTTCACGCGTTGAAAATGATATGAAAAAAACTATAGTACTAAAAGTTAGTTCAACAAAACCAGAAATCAGACTTATTCGTTTAGCGGCGAGAATAATCCAGAACGGAGGACTTGTGGCCTTTCCAACTGAAACCGTCTATGGACTAGGGGCTGACGCTTTGAATCCCAAAGCCGTAAAAGCTATGTTTAAAGCAAAAAAGCGCCCGCCTGATAACCCGCCTATAATTCATATAGCTGATAAGAACGACGTATACATGCTAGCCAAAAAGGTACCGAAAAAAGCTGAAAAGCTAATGAAAGCCCTCTGGCCTGGACCGTTAACTATTATTCTGGAACGTTCAAAAATTTTGCCTAATATTACCGTGTCTGGACTTGATACTGTAGCTATAAGAATGCCACGACATAAAGTTGCCTTGGCCTTAATTCGAGAATCCAAGTCTCCAATAGCGGCTCCAAGCGCGAATTTAGCTGGAAGACCAAGTCCGACAACGGCGGAACATGTTTTGAGAGACTTGGATGGTAGGATCGATTTGGTTCTAGACTGCGGGTCTACACGAATAGGTGTTGAGTCCACGGTTGTTGATTTAACTGTTAATCCCCCCCAAGTTCTTAGGCCAGGCGGGGTAACCTATGAGCGACTTGTGAAGATTTTAGGCAAAGTTAGGCTGCATCCTGTAGCCATAGCTGACAAAAAGGTAAAGATGTTACGAGCGCGTTCTCCTGGAGTAAAACATAAGCATTACGCGCCTAGGGCGAAGTTGATACTCGTTGAAGGATCTTCAACAGTTGCAGTTTCAGAGAAAATTCAAGAGTTGGTTAACCGATTCATGGATGATAAGAAACGAACTGGTGTTTTAGCTACTGATGAAACTATGGAGGAATATGAAGCAGATGTCGTTAAATCTTTAGGCAGTAGAAGAAATTTTAGGGTAATCGCCAAAAGACTTTTCGCTTGTTTACGTGAATTCGATGATGAAGGAGTAGATATAATAGTAGCTGAGGGCTTACCGTTAAAGGGTTTGGGATTAGCTGTTATGAACCGACTGCGAAAAGCTTCAGGTTACAAAATTGTTAAAGTGGAGAGTTAACCGAAAAACACACTTGCAAGTTCGTAAAGTTTTAGATCCGCCGTCTTTTTTCGCGCCATAACTTCCTTTAACGGAACGGACGTTATCTTGTTGCCTTTTAAGGCGACCATTCTCCCAAATTTTTTCTTCTTTACAAGGTCTATAGCTGCTACGCCATACCTTGTGGCTAAAATTCGATCAAAAGCCGTTGGTGAACCGCCACGTTGTAAATGCCCGAGAACTACGACTCTAGTTTCAATTCCAGTTCTTTTCTCTATTTCTTTGCCTACGTAATAACCTACTCCACCGAGTTTTGCATGTCCGAACTCGTCTACAGTTTTACTATAAAATATTTCTTTTCCACCTTTCGGTTTGGCTCCTTCGGCTACAACGATTATGCTGAAGGTTATTCCCCGCCTTCGACGTGCTTTAATGTATTGACAAACTTCGTCTATATCGAAAGGAATTTCCGGTATTAATATGGCATCAGCTCCACCCGCTATTCCTGCCTCTAGAGCTATCCATCCAGCATTACGTCCCATGACTTCTACTATCATAACTCGATGATGCGCTTCCGCTGTAGAATGAAGTCTATCCAAGGCTTCGGTAGCTATGGAAACTGCTGTGTTGAACCCAAAAGTATAATCAGTACCCCACAAGTCGTTGTCAATCGTCTTTGGAACTCCTACACAGGGTAAGCCCTTCTCATATAGTTTACAAGCCACTGTTAGGGTGTCATCTCCTCCTATAGCTACCACAGCATCCAACTCCAGTTTTTCAACGTTCTTCAAGATCTTTTGAGCCCCATTTTTATGTTTGAAGGGATTAGTTCTTGAAGTTCCAAGTATGGAACCACCTTTAGGTAGTATTCCTGATATCGATTCCAATGTAAGTGGAAATGTTTGATTCTCAAGAAGTCCGCGCCAACCATCACGAATACCTATCATTCTGAAATTATGGTAGGCTATTCCCTTTCTTACCGCAGCGCGTATGACGGCATTTATCCCCGGGGCATCTCCTCCTCCACTTAATATTCCAACTTTCAAAGCTCTCCTTCGCCTCCATTAGGCTTTATGAGAACTCCCAAACAACCGCATTTTTGCTTTCACAACTTCTTTCATAGCTTGTCTGGCTGGACTTAAAATTTTCCTAGGATCGAAAATTTCCGGTGAAATCGCCAATGTTTCTCTTACAGTTGCCGTAAACGCTAGGCGAAGATCAGTGTCGATGTTAATTTTTGAAATACCTAAAGAAATTGCTTTTCTAATGTGTTCTTCTGGTACTCCCCTGGCTCCTTTAAGCTTGGCTCCATATCTGTTAGCTTTTTCAATTATGTCTTGAGGTACACTTGAAGCTCCATGCAAAACCAGTGGAATACCCAGTTTTTCTTTTATGGCTTTTAATCTTTCAAAGTCAAGTTTTGGTTCACCCTTGAACTTGTAGGCTCCATGCGAAGTTCCAATAGCAACAGCTAACGCGTCCACCTCTGTTCGATCAACAAATTCTCTTGCAGCTTCCGGATCAGTTAAGAAAGCCTCTCGCTCTTCAACAGTGGTTTCTTCGATTCCAGCTAAACGTCCAAGTTCGGCTTCAACCGAAATTCCTTTTTCTTGGGCTAATTCTACAACTTTTTTAGTTAAGGCTATGTTTTCCTCAAATTTAAGATGAGAGCCATCTATCATAACAGAGGTGAAACCTGCTTTAATACACATTTTAATCGTTTCTACATCCTTGCCATGATCTAAATGTAATGAAACTGGTAGAGGCATTTGTTTGGCTGTAGTCATAACAAGCGAAACAATGTTGTTTAGTCCCGCGTATTTTATAGTGCTTGGAGTAACCGCAATTATTAACGGTGAATGTTCTTCTTTTGCAGCTTCAACTATAGCTTGGAACGTTTCCAAATTGCTAATGTTAAAGGCGCCAACCGCGTAGCTTTGCCTCATCGCTGAAAGCAGAATTTCCTTGTTTGTGACTAACATGTTAACATTCCCTTTTCCAGTTTAGCAATACCTTTTATTAATGATTTTATGTCCCGAAATGAACGGACAACTCAACTAAGACCTTAACTCCATTTCTAAACGTTTCAAGAACTTTTCCATGAAGAGCTTTCTTTCCCTTGCAATGGCTTTCGCTTTTCGTGTAAAAACCTTTCTCTTCATGTTCCTTTTCATAGTTTCTATTGTCTGTTGTATGGTTTGCTTTTCATATCCTCCTTTGATAAACGCTCGCACTATGCCTATCGCACCCAAAGCATCTAGGACATTGGCGTCATACAATACTTTCTCTTCCATGGTTCGGCATTTCGAAGCAGAAGTTGAATTCTTAGCAGTAGAAAGGATGTTTTCAATACGATTACCCTCAAAGTTTAGCTTTCGTAAGAATACTCTAATTTCTTCTTCCTTGTCTAATGCTCCGTGACAGTAAGCAGCGCACACAAGAAGTTCAACATCCGTTTCAGATGTTGCAAGCCATTTGCAGATCTTTACGATTCTTTTGATGTGAGAAAAATCATGTGCAGGATCCTTCTCTGCATGCAACTTTTTTGAAAAGGATTCAAGCTTTTTCATAGGCATGCCTTTTCATTCCTTGTTAAAGGAATATAAAGGTGAATTCTTCTTTTAAGAAAGTCAAATATACATGGAGAACTCGGTCTTGACGATAAAAGCTGTGTTATTTGATATGGGCGGAACGTTAATAACAGCTGCTACGCTAGAAGAGGTAATAAAAATTTATGACAAGATTCTTCAAGCCTACGGAATGAGTTATTCTTTAGATAGAATAGCTAAGGCGCATCAGAAAGCGAGTAGACAGCTAGATATTAGTCGGCTTGCAGATGTAGGAAAGGACTTCTGGGTAATGTTCAATTTAATTCTTTTAAAAGATCTGGGCATGGACAAGAATCAAGCTTTGGATTTAGCCAAAACTATTGATCGTGAATGGTGGGATTACGCCGATGTTGAACTTTATCCGGATGTTTTACCAGTGTTGCATGAGTTGAAGGCTAGAAAACTAAAATTGGGTATAGTTTCCAATGGATTGGAAAGCGATATAGAACATGTGATGAAAAAAGTTAATCTTGAAGGCTTTTTCGACGTCGAGGTAGGTGTTGACACTTTTATGTGTATGAAGCCAAATAGAGAAGTCTTTCTGAAGACTTTGAAACTGCTACAAGTATCGCCGAAAGAAACTCTGTTTGTTGGTGATTCTCTGGAAAATGACTATGAAGGTGCAAGAAATGCCGGAATAAGGGCATTGTTAATTAGTAGACGTAACAACGTTACGAATTGCGAAGTGGAAAAAATTCATAGCTTTTGGGAATTACTTAGTTTCCTATAAGTTAAGAGTTAGTTTTGCTCTTCTCAGAGAAATATTTGTACAAGAACTTCCAGTGATGCGATATCTTGAAACCTAACTTCTTTAGAAGAGGAACTGAAGCCTTATTAGTTTCTGAAGTATAAAGCGCTACAGAGTTCATTCCTTTATCCAAGAGGAAATTCATTGCTTTACATGTAAGCGCTGAAGCGAAGCCCCTATGTTGATATTCGGGTAATGTTGCTGCTGGTCCAAGATAACCTCGTTTGCCACCAAAATACTCGTTATACTCTCGATTTATCCGAGAAACCACTACAGAGACAAGTTTTCCGTCAAATTCTGCCACGTGAATCCACTCTTCGCTAAAAGCGGGATCTCGTTCTTTCCATCTTTTAATACTCTCAAGGCGTAAACGCTCCCATCCATAGGCTTTGTTCACTAGATCAACCATTTCTTGTTCTTCGCCTCTACGTAAACTTCGGAGTATGGCTTTCTCTGGAACCAGCGGTAGCGGCTTCGGAACATCCAATTCAGCGGTCATGTGATAAAGCCCCCCTTCTACTTTATAACCCCTCTGAATCCATTTCTGGATTTCCGGACTATCTGCGTCAACTACTGTAAAGACTTTGTCGCCCTTAACAAGTTTTTCAACCTCTTGCACCAACAAATCCTCAACTTTTCGACTGTTAAATTGCGGTTGAACTGAAAGCCATTCGATTTCCTCGCCCCAAGGTCCTGAAGCGTAAGCGATTAATCCCTTAATTGCGTCGACTTCCTCAGCTATAAGCACTTGAAGCTTCCTTTCCCGAATTTCAGATAGAAGTCCTTCCTCCGTGTAGGGGATAAATTCATAGGAATCTCTATAATGCTCGTTAAGAAGTTTAACCACATTAGATGCATCTTTCTCCGTGAAAAATCTGATTTTCACAGTGTGGCTGTCCCTCCGAAGAGTAAAAATCATTGTATTATAAAAAGATAATCAACATTAGAAAATGATTTCTTATTAGCTTGTCCTTTCGTAGCGCCACATAACTGTTTCACCTTCAGAAAGCATGTATTGATCAGCTCCCAGCCATACATATTCCCACTCTTTTATTTCATTGTTCCACCTCAACCACATCCAGTAGTTCGATTGATTATTCCAGACTCCGTTAATCGCATCTACGCTGTATGATTGGTAAGCCTCCCAATAAGTAGAGTTCACAACTGCAATGAGTTCTGTTGTTTTAAGTAAGTCATAACCCAAGGGTATCAATGTATCATTATACCATTTTATAGTGCCATTTCCATAGTCTATGCAGATATTCACCAACCTAGTAACCTCCTTATATTCCTCTAACTGTCTAATTGCATGTTGATATCGCATGTAATAGTATCCCGCCACAGAAACTCCCAAATAAATAGCCGTTATCAACCCGAAACTAAGGATTATCACTAACCTTTTCTCCATTTTACATCACCACCCAAGAATTTTTTGATTACCTCCACCAATGGAATGAAGGCAAACGCAAACATCAAAGTATTTGACAAAACATGTATTAGAGTAAATAACGCCCCTGTTATGATCACTGCTATTAAATCTGGGCCGAAAAGAAGAGCATGCCCAGCATTTGTTATGAAATCGTAGACTAAAGTGAAAAAAGCTCCGAGTAGGGTAACCTCTAAGAGATGTTCTAAGGAAAAATCAATGCTTTTAAAAGTTCGTCTGTAGACCCCTCCAGCAAGACCAATTATTGCCATACCTAATATCTGAAAAGGCAATATCCCCCCAGCGAAACCCCATGGTGATAATAAACCATTAACAAACATAACTAAGGCTCCCAAGAAGATTCCAAACCTGACTCCAAATAAAAATCCTGTTAGAAAAACAAGCAAAGATGTGAACTCAACGTTTGGCGGTCTCGGAGTTAGTTGTATTCCAATACAGAGGGCAGTTATAACGCTTAAGAGTGTTATCTCTCGTGTATCCAATTACCTTTCCTCTTGGATGGATAATCCATCCAAAAGATTCCCCCACATAGCTTTTAAATTTTTTCATTCACACACACGAAAATAATAAATGATTATTAACCAACGATGTTAGGATAAAAGGTTTTCGAGAAGGGTTTCTACTTCTTTTTTATCTTTTAGTTTTTTGAATATGATTTTCCCGTTTTTGTAGAGGCGAAAAGAGGCTTTTTGAAATTTTAAGTCATAGATTATTCCGGAAATAGATCGGATTAATGTGGCGTTTTTTAAGATTTTGTTTATGGCTTCTTCTTTCTTCTCATATTTTAACACTATTATGAAGTCTTTCTCTTCTCCGCATGTTTCTTCAATTCTAGCTATGTATTGCTGGATGGGCATTGTTTGTTTATTCCTCATAGCTGTTTTAGGGTTTCAATCAACTTGTCGATTTCTTCTTTAGTATTGTATAGATAGAAACTAGCGCGTACTGTGTGCCTTATTCCCAGCTGTTGATGTAGAGGTTGGGCACAGTGGAAGCCGCTTCTAACCATTATTCCAAAGTTGTCTAGAAAAAGCGCTATGTCATGTGAATCGAAGTTTTCAACAAGGAATGGTATAATGCCACTCTTGATTGAAACATCCTTCGAACCAACAATTTGGATTTTTTCCAGCTCGTTAAATTCTTCTAACGCGTATCTCGTCAATTCTCTCTCGTGTTGCTCGATGTTTTCCATTCCGATTTTTCGCAAGTACTTGACCGCTTCCATTAACCCTATTCCTCCGCTGATATTGGGTGTTCCAGCTTCAAATTTCCACGGTAAATCATTCCATTCTATGATGCATCTTTCGGATTTCGAATCATACTTTACTTGCTTAATCATGGAGCCTCCGCCGTGAAAGGGCTCCATGTTCTCCAGTAATTGCTTTTTGCAGTAAAGGACTCCTATACCAGTGGGTGCAAGCATTTTATGTCCAGAAAAAGCCAGGAAATCTACATCTAACTCTTTTACGTCTACAGGCATGTGGGGCACGGACTGAGCGCCATCCACAAGGACCAATGCTTCATAATCATGCGCTGATTTAACTATTTTCTTCAAGTCATTAATTATACCGGTAACATTTGAAACGTGAGGAACACAAACCATTCGTGTTCTGCTATTAATAGCTTCATTGAAAGCTTTGTAATCCAAAAGGCCTTCTTTAGTTAGACCTACATATCGTATGCGAAACCTTTTGATTCTAGACAGATTCTCCCATG